>CAYPEE010000172.1:0-2528 GCA_964409665.1 uncultured Oscillospiraceae bacterium | reverse complement strand
TGCTGCTCCCTGGCCTGAAGGGTGAGTACGAAGGCGCGATTGCCCTCGCGATCGGTGGTCTGTCCCACGATCCGGCCGGGCAGCTTGCGCATCATGGCCTTTTTGCATGTCATAAAGCCCAAATAAGGGCCGCCGAAGGACAGGGGCATACCCAGCGGCTGACCCTCGCCCACGGCAATGTCCGCGCCGTACTCCCCGGGGGATTTCAGCAGCCCCAGGGAGATGGGATTGACCCCCAGAATCATTTTGGCCCCCGCCTCATGGACGGCGGCGGTGATGGGCTCCACATCTTCAATGACGCCGAAGTAGTTGGGGCTTTGCACATAAACGGCGGCGGTGTCCTTATCCAGCGCGGCTTTTACGGCGGCGGCATCCGTGGCGCAGCCATCCGCAGGCAACACGGTGACGGGGACCGCCCGGCTTTCGCAATAAGTCCTGATCACCGCGATCACCTGGGGGTCCGCCGCGCCGGAGACGATGACGCCGCTGCGCTTTTTTTCCTGACACATGAGCACCGCCTCTGCGGCGGCCACCGCCCCGTCGTAAACGGAGGCGTTGGACACGTCCATGCCCGTGAGCTCACACATCTGGGTCTGGTACTCAAAGATGGATTGGAGTACTCCCTGGCTGATCTCCGCCTGATAGGGAGTGTAGGAGGTGACGAACTCCTCTTTGCCTGTCACGGATTTTACAATGGAGGGAATGTAGTGCCGGTAAGCGCCGGCGCCCCGGAAAACGCTGGGGAAGATCTGATTCGCCCCGGCCATGGAGGCGACCTTCCCGCTGACCTCCATTTCGCTCAGCCCCTCCGGCAGGTCCAGACCATTGAGCCGCGCCGCCTCGGGGACTGCGGCATACAACTCGTCAACGCTAGACATACCGATGGCTTTGAGCATTTCCTGCCGCTCCTCCGGGGTGGCGGGAATGTATCCGCCCATCTTATTCCTCCTCAGCGGCCACAACGGTCTCGTAGGCGGCGGCATCCAGCAGTTCTTCGGTATCGGTTATGTTCTCCACCTTGATCAGCCACGCGTCATAGGGGCTTTCATTGACCAGGGCGGGGTTGTCCAGAAGTTCCCCGTTCACCGCGGCCACGGCGCCGGTGACGGGACTGAACACGTCAGAGACTGCTTTGACGGACTCCACATCGGAGAAGGACTCGCCGGCGGTCACATCATCGCCCTCCTCGGGCAGGTTGATGAACACAATGTCGCCCAGCGCGTTCTGGGCGTAGTCGGTCAGTCCGATAACGCACAGACCGTCCTCTTCCTTTACCCATTCGTGGGACCTGGTGTACTTCAGATCAGCGGGAATAACAAACATGGTATTTTCCTCCTGTTCATTTTTACTCAGCGATTATGATCTCAGCCCGGAAAACGGCGGGACATCCGCAGGGTCGGGGTCATTTCCCCCTGGTGTAGAAGGGCAGCGGAACAATCTTTACCTCGACCCAGCGTCCGCGCACGTCGGCCCGGAGCACGGCGCCTAACCGGGCGCAGGCGGCGTCGATGAGACCCATGGCGACGGCCTTGCCCAGGTAGGGACAATAGGTGCCGGAGGTGGTGCGGCCGATTTTTTCCTCTCCCAGGAACAGGTCCTGATGCTCTCGGACGATGCCGCGGCCTACCACTTCCAGGCCCACCCGGATCCGCCTGGGTCTGCCGGCGGTCACTAAGGCGTCCCGGCCGATGAATTCATCCTTCTCCAGCTTCACGCCGAAGTCCAGACCGGCCTCCAGGGGAGTAATGGTCTCGTCCATCTCATGGCCGTACAGAGGCATGGCGGCCTCCAGACGCAGGGTATCGCGGGCGCCCAGACCCGCGGGAATCAGGCCAAACTCCTCTCCGGCCCCGCGCAGCAGCCTCCACAGTTTTTCCCCGTTTTCCGCGGCGGTGTAGATCTCATAGCCCAGCTCGCCGGTATAGCCGGTGCGGGAGAGCATACAGTTGACGCCCCCGATCTCGACGTTGGGCAGAGCGGTGTAGTAGTTCCTGGGGATCTTGTCCTCGGGAAGCAGTCTGCGCAAAATGGCGGGGGCATTGGGCCCCTGGAGAGCCAGCTGGGCCACGCTGTCGGAGATGTCCTCGGCTCTTGTGCCGTCGAGAAGATTGGCGCTCATGTGGGCAAAGTCCTTCTCCCGGTTGGAGGCATTGACCACCGCCAGGTAACACTCCTCCCCGAACTTATACACCACCAAATCGTCAATGGTGCCCCCGTCGTGAGCGCACATCACGCCGTAGCGGACCTTGTTCAGGGGCATGGCGCTGTAATCGTTGGTGATCAGGTGGTTCAGGGTGGCCAGGGCGGTGGGCCCGGTAAAGAGGATCTCTCCCATATGGGATACGTCGAACAGACCGCAGGCCTGACGCACCGCCATATGCTCCCTGATCACGCCGGCACCGTACTGCACGGGCAGCAGGTAGCCGGCAAAGGGGACAATCTTTCCCCCTTCCTCTATGTGGACATCATAAAGAGGGGTTTTCCGTTCCATAGTTCGTTCACTCCTTTATAAGATTACGCTCCGAGAC
>CAYPEE010000171.1:0-2540 GCA_964409665.1 uncultured Oscillospiraceae bacterium | reverse complement strand
CAATGAAGGCTGTGATCTATGCCCGCTATTCCTCTGACAACCAGCGGGAGGAGAGCATAGAGGGTCAAATCAGAGAGTGTACCGCCTTTGCTGAAAAGAACGGCATCACTGCCATTGTCCCGCAAGACCTTTTTGCCCGCGTGCAGGAGAAGTTAGCGAAAAACAAAAAGGCCCCGGCCCGCCACAAGGCCGAGGACGATTATCTCTTGACTACCAAGCTGTTCTGCGGCTGCTGTGGCGCTTACCTCTGCGGCGAGAGCGGCACCAGCCGGACGGGTAATGTCCACCACTACTACAAATGCGTTTCCGTCAAAAAGAGGCGGACAGAGTGCCACAAGAAACCCGTCAAAAAAGAGTGGATAGAAGATTTAGTAGTGAGCGAAACCATGAAGATGGTCATGGACGACGCGGCCATTGAAGCTATCGTGTCCATGCTGATGGACTTACAGGACAGGGGGAATGTGAACTTGCCTCTGTATGAACAGCAGCTCCGGGAAACAGGGACCGCCATCCAGAATATGTTTAACGCCATCCAACAGGGTATCCTCACCAAGTCCACAAAAAGCCGTCTGGAGGAACTTGAGACTACCAAGGAGGAATTGGAAACCCGTATCGCCTGCGAGAAGCTGGCGAAACCAAAAGTCAGCGCCGAGTTTATGACCTTCTGGCTGCACCGTTTCCGGAAGCTGGACGTGCGGCAGAAGTCCCACCGCAAGATGCTGATCGACACTTTCGTCAATGCGATTTTCCTGTATGATGACAAGATGGTGATTACCTTTAACTTCAAAGAAGGAACGACGACCATCACCTTTGATGACCTCAAAGCGGCTCTGGCCGAACAGAAAACCGATTCGGATTTGGATTGCTTAACTGCACCATCGCAGGAACCTTGAAGCTGCCGAACCCCCGCGGCGGGGATCCGGCAGCTTCAAGGTTCTTTTTTGGGAAGACGTCAGGTTTTTTCCGGCTCCTCCTCCAGATCCAGGTCGGAGACGGTGAGGGCCATCAGGTCCTCCTTGGTGGGAGATTCCATGGCCGCCACCCGGTTGGCCTGGCGGGCCACGGCGTTTTCAAACACGTTCCGCACGTCCCGGGCATTGCCAAAGTTCTCGTCCCGATGGTCGTACATCACCTGAAAGGCATCGGCGGCGGCCCTGTCCGTCTCCCCGTCCAGGGTGTAGCCGTTCTTTTTGCACATGGAGCGGAAGATCTCCGCCAACTGCGCCCCGTCGTAGTCCTCAAAGTAGAAGTATTTGTTGAACCGGCTCTCCAGGCCGGGGTTGGAGCGGATAAAATTCCCCATCGGCTCGGTATAGCCCGCCACGATGACGATCAGATCGTCCCGGTGGTCCTCCATGGCCTTGAGGATGACCTCGATAGCCTCCCGGCCGAAGTCGTTGGGGCTGTCCTGATTGGCCAGGGCGTAGGCCTCGTCGATGAACAGCACGCCGCCCAGGGCCTTATTGACCGCCTCCTGGGTCTTGAGGGCGGTCTGCCCCACGAAACCCGCCACCAGACCGGAGCGGTCCACCTCGACGAGCTGGCCCCTGGACAGTACGCCGATGGCGTGGTACAGCTTGGCCAGCAGCCGGGCCACGGTGGTCTTGCCGGTGCCGGGGTTGCCCATAAACACCAGGTGGAGGGACATGGGGGCCACGGGGAGGCCGGCATCCTGGCGGAGTTTGCGCACCTTCACCAGGTTGATGAGGCCCTTCACGTCCTCCTTGACCTTGTTCAGGCCGCACAGTTCGTCCAGCTGGGCCAGAAGTTCCTCCTGGGTCTCCTCGGGCTGAGGGGGCGCGTCCTCCTGTTTTGCCGCCGGCGCGGGGGCGGGCGCCTCGTCCTGGGGCCGGCCGGTCCGGATGGGCTCTCCGTCGGTCTTACGGGCCACGAAGTCGTTCACGTCCAGCGGGGTCTTGCCGCCGCCTACGCCGTTCTGGTCGCAGAAACGGGACAGGGAGTCGGCGCAGCGGTTGACGAAACCCGCCTCCGATTCGCTCACCTTGCCGTCCACCGCGGCGAACAGCAGCAACATCAGGGTGAAGGTGTCCACGAACCGGCGGCTGTACCGGGTGCCCCGCTCCAGATCCGCCTGCACCAGCCGGCGGAAGAAACCAGGCAGCACGAAACCGGGGTAGTTCTGGACGGCGGAACCCAGTTCCCAGTAGAGGGCGGTAGGCACCGGACTGCCCTTGGTGTAGATGGCGTTGTAGCACTCCACATGGAGGGGGGTGAGCCCGGCCTGATCTGCCCGCCACACGCCGCAGGCGCACTCCCGCATAAAGCCGTCCGATTCCCTGGCAAAGGCGACGCGGGCGCCGCCGTCGGACAACTGGCGGCGGAAGGCGGTCATCCCCTCGTCGTACTGCCGGTGGACGGCGGCGGGGGTCATGGGCTGAGACATGGCGGCCACGCTCCTTCGTTCTCTGATCGGCAACTGCCGTGCGGACACACCGCGGGCGGCCTGTTCCGCTGACAGTATTATACTCCGCGGGACCGGACCTCGCAAGCGGAAAAACAGAAGCGGACAGAATTCCCTT
>CAYPEE010000170.1:1264-2559 GCA_964409665.1 uncultured Oscillospiraceae bacterium | reverse complement strand
CGGCAAGATCCACTCCGACTTCGAGCGGGGCTTTATCCGGGCGGAGACCATCTCCTTTGACGCGCTGAGGGAATGCGGCTCCATGGCGGCCGCCCGGGAGAAGGGCCTCATCCGCTCCGAGGGCAAGGACTACGTGGTGCAGGACGGGGACGTCATCCTGTTTCGGTTCAACGTGTGATTTTTTGGCCGGCCCGCGCCACGGGCGCGAAGCGCCCCGCCGCGGGTGCGGCGTACAAGCGTTTTGCGAAGCAAAACCTTGGCGCAAGGCGGGATTCATTCCCGCCGCGCAAGTAAAATACTGGGGTCCCCGTCCGGCGGGAGCCGGGCGGGGGAGTGCAGGACGGGGACGTCATTCTGTTCCGGTTCAACGTGTAAAACGAGGGGGAGACGACATGGACGGTCTGCGGGAGATGGTATTTGGGATCCTGTATGTGGTCGCTTTTGAAGGCGCCGCCGCCATCGGGGACGGCAAAAAGCGCCCTGACCACTGCGTGAAAGCGGTAAAAAAGCGGCCCCTCTGCCGGTAATCCCCAAAACCCCGCGGGATCGCTCCCGCGGGGTTTTTTCGCGCTCTCAGGCGATGAACTGCACGCTGTTGGCGCAGACGAAATAGATCCGCTCGTCCTCGGGGTTGGCCAGGATCAGCACGTTGCCCACGCGGCCCAGCAGAGTGACCTCGTTGAGCACCAGCGGCCCGGCCACCAGGGACACCTGGCGGCTCAGGTTGCCCTGGGACAGGGCGGCGAGTATGCCCCTGGAGCAGCAGCATCCCTCGCCCTCGCCGTCGCAGCAGCAGTCGCGGCCGGGGGTGACGGCACAGCTCCCCTGAGTGGAGCTCTGGGACAGGATGGACTGGATGGTCCGGAAGTTCCGGGCGGCCACCTCCTCCTCGGTCAGACTGCCCTCCGCCTCGGCGGGGGCCGCCTGAATGGCCAGGGCGTCCAGGGCGCAGAGGGACATCTGGGTGGCGGTGAGCACCGCGGTGTCGGCGGTGGCGCTGGCGGCGTACACCGGGGCGTTGATGTCCAGCAGGTCGGCGTTGCAGGGGGAGAACCGCCGGAACGTGCCGGTCAGGTCGTCCGCCAGATTGTCGGACGGGGTGCCGGCGGTGGGGGTGGCCGGCGTCTGGGGCACGGAGCCGGCCAGATAGTCGCCGGTGATGAAGGCCACGGCGTTGAAGTCCAGGAGACTCGCCAGGGCGGGATTGCACAGCAGTTGCAGCGCCGCCTGGAAGGACTGCTTGCAGCAGCAGGCGTCCTCGTCTACCTCCACAGGTTTGCAGGGGGGCTGGAGGG
>CAYPEE010000170.1:0-1164 GCA_964409665.1 uncultured Oscillospiraceae bacterium | reverse complement strand
GCCGGACGTCTGGCAGCCGCAGCCGCCCTGTCCCTGCTGACCGCCCAGGATGGGGCCGAAGGCGGGATCGCCGTTCTGGACGGCAAACTCCTCCGCGGACATGGCTCCGCCCACGGAGGGACAGTTCAAATAGGTCTGGTTCATGAAGCACGCTCCTTTCACTCCCTGTCAGGCACGATCCCCCGCCCCCGGCGGGAGGGCCGGACAGGTGCATCCCAGTCTATGCGCCGCCCCGTTGGACCGCCACGGGGAGGGCCTGTCCCGCACCCGGGAGGGCACACAATATTTTGATTTTTTGGCGGAAACCGCTTGACAAGGGACACAAGATGTTGTAGGATATTCAAGCACAGGCTGTTCCGGGTTTTTCCGGACGGCAGCGTTTGCGCGGAATTTCAGATACAGAGAGGGAGCTATACCAATGAAGGTTATCAAGAGAGACAACTCGGTCGTCGATTTTGACCGGAGCAAGATCGTGGCCGCCATCCAGAAGGCCAACGCCGCCGTGGAGGAGCAGTACCGCCTGGATGACGCGTCCGTGGACGCCATCGCCGACGCCGTGGCCGCCAGCCACAGGCCCCGCCTGCTGGTGGAGGACATCCAGGACATGGTGGAGACCAAGCTGATGGCCTCCGGCAAGTACGAACTGGCCAAGGCGTACATCATCTACCGGTACAACCGGGCCCTGGTCCGCAAGGCCAACACCACCGACGAGTCCATCCTTTCTCTGCTGCGCAACCAGAACAAGGATCTGGCGGAGGAGAACTCCAACAAGAACACCGTCATCGCCTCCACCCAGCGGGACTACATCGCCGGCGAGGTGAGCCGGGATCTGACCCGCCGCATCCTGCTGCCCGAGAAGATCTCCAAGGCTCACGACGAGGGCGTCCTCCACTTCCACGACGCCGACTACTTCGTCCAGCCCATCTTCAACTGCTGCCTGGTGAACATCGGAGATATGCTGGACAACGGCACCATGATCAACGGCAAACTCATCGAGTCCCCCAAGAGTTTCCAGGTGGCCTGCACCGTGGTCACCCAGATTATCGCCTGCGTGGCCTCCAACCAGTACGGCGGCCAGTCCGTGGAGATGAGCCATCTGGGCAAGTACCTCCGCCTGTCCTATGAGAAGTACGTCCGCAAGACCAGGGAGACCGCGCCCGGGCT
>CAYPEE010000169.1:0-2574 GCA_964409665.1 uncultured Oscillospiraceae bacterium | reverse complement strand
GGCGGTTATGATTTTACCGTGGGCTACCGCGAGCGGTCGGGCCCGCTGATACACGAATCATACAAAGGATGTGATCCCATGAAAATCAAGTGGAACTGGCTGGCGGCGGCGCTGGCCCTGACGGTCCTGCTGGCGGCCCCGGCCTCCGCCGTGACGGAGCGGCTGTCCGTGGGCGGGAAGGACCTCTGGACCCGGACGGGAGCCTATATGGTGGGGAACACCACCTATGTGTCCCTGCGGACCATGGCCGAGGTACTCTCGCCCGGGGCGGAGGTCACCTGGTCGGGGGGCACCGCCCGCATCAAAGGCGGCGGGGTGGAGGTGACCGCCGTACCGGGGCAAAAGTATCTGACCGTCAACGACAGGGCCCTCTACATACCGGACGGGGTGCGCAACGTCAACGGCCGGGTGATGGTGCCCGTCCGGGCCATCGCCGCCGCCCTGGGCGGCACGGTGAGCTGGAGTGCCAGGGGCGGCGTCACCGTCACGAAGGGGAACGGCCGGCCCGGAAAAACGCCCTACACCGCCGACGAACTGTATTGGATGTCCCGCATTATCTCCGCCGAGAGCAGGGGAGAGCCGCTGAAGGGCAAGGTGGCCGTGGGCACGGTGGTGCTCAACCGGGTGGCCAGTCCGGAGTTCCCCAACGACGTGAAATCCGTCATCTTTGACACAAAATGGGGAGTGCAGTTCACCCCGGTGGCCAACGGGACCATCTATGACGAGCCCACCGCCGAGAGCGTACTGGCCGCCAAGCTGGTGCTGGACGGCGGCCGGGAGGCGGGGGACAGCCTGTACTTCATCGCCCCGTCGCTGACCTCCAACCGGTGGGTGATGAACAACCGCCCGTATGTGACCACCATCGGCGTACACTGGTTCTATCGGTAACAGAAGTTGTAACAAATTGGCGAAGGGAGGCGTGAACTCCGGCGGGAGAGCCGACAGCGGATGCGGTTTCTGAACGGCTCCGACGAGAAAATTGGACCGAAATTGTATAGAATACCACAGCAGACCTGCCGTCAAAGGATAAAATTTAGCGATTCTGACGGTAGTGTTGTGGTTCTAAATAGGTTACAATACGGTTACAATTTGATTGAAAATTGTTACCGGTCCGTTGAAGGCCGACAGTAAGGAGCGTTCGTATGAAAAAGCATCTCACAAATTGGTCCAGTATATTGCTGGCTCTGGCGCTGTTCGCCGGCGCACTGCCCGCCGCGTTCGCCGCAGCGGCGCCCGACACGCCGCCCGCTCAGCAGGAGGAAACGGACCTGCCCCGGGAGGTCGGGCTCTCTGAAGAACCCCGGTATTCCAGCAGGCTGTATGTGGACGGCACTCCCGTCGCAGAGGATGACTATCAAAATGTAAAGTGCACCAACTACATTACGGTACAGGCGTTTGTGGCCATCGTGGAGCCCGATGCCGCCGTCTCCGAGGAGAATGGGACGGTCCGTGTACGGGCGTCCTCCGTGTCCCTGACCGCCGTCATAGGCGAGGAGAAGATCCAGGCCAATGGTGGTTCCCTTCCCGTGTCCGGCGGCAGCCGCTATGTGAACGGCCTGGTGGCTCTTCCGGTGCGGGTGCTGGCCACCGCGTTCCGCATGGACGTGAACTATGACAGTTCCATCGGCGTGGCCTTCATCACCCGGCATGAGAGCGCCGACGTGGCGGAGGCCCTCCCCGGGGAGCCCGCCGATCCCCCTGAGGCGGAGGCGACCGAGGAGCCGGCGGCTCCCCAGTACACCAGCGGTCTGTATGTGAACGGCGTCCCCGTGGCCCAGGGCAGTTACCTCAACGTTCAGAACTGCAACTACATCACGGTGCAGGCGTTTATGGCCATCGTGGACCCCGCCGCCGCCGTCTCCGAGTGGAACGGTACGGTCAGCGTCAAGGCCGCCTCCGGGAACGCGGCCCTGTCCATGATCGCCGGCGCGGGCAACGTGTATCTCCAGGCCAACGACCGCTGCCTCTACGTGCCGGGCGGGAACCGCTACGTGAACGGCCTGGTAGCCGTGCCGGTGCGGGTGATGGCCGCCGTGTTCAATATGGATGTAAGCTACGACGGCTCCGTCCAGGTGGCTTTCCTCACCCCGCGGAAAGGGGCCGCTCCCTACCTGGTCAGCGGCAGCGCCTGCTATAACGGCGACAGCTTATACTGGCTGTCCCGCATCATCAGCGCCGAGAGCGGCAATCAGCCCCTGAACGGTCAGATCGCCGTGGGCAACGTGATCATGAACCGGGTAAACGACAAGTCCGGCAACTGGCCCAACACCGTCAAAGGGGTCATCTTCCAGAAGAACCAGTTCACTCCGGCGGCCAGCGGCTCCATCTACCGGACCCCCAACGCCCAGTCCGTCATCGCGGCCAAACTGGTGCTGGAGGGCGTGGAGATTCTGCCCACCGCCAAGTTCTTTAACGCCGCTAATCTGAAGGGCACCTGGGCGGCCCGGCACCGGCCCTATCTCTGCACGATCGGCGGCCACGCCTTCTACGCCTGACCTGTTCCGCCCGAAAGCCGTCCCCCGCTGGGGCGGACACCGGGATCCGGAAAAACAGGCCCGTTCAAACCGGCCGCCT
>CAYPEE010000168.1:0-2597 GCA_964409665.1 uncultured Oscillospiraceae bacterium | reverse complement strand
CTATATGGCCCCCATTCTGGACGAAAACCCCCTGGTCATTTTCAACAGCCAGTCCGGCGAGACCCTGGACACTCTGGCCGCCCTCCGGGAGGCCAGGGGGCTGGGGGCAAAGATTCTTTCCATCGTCAACGTGATGGGCTCGTCCATCGCCCGTGAGTCCGACGTGGTCCTCTATACCTGGGCGGGGCCGGAGATCGCCGTGGCCACCACCAAGGCCTATTCCACTCAACTGGCGGTGCTGGATATGCTGGGGCTGTACTTTGCCGGAAAGCGGGACAGCGTCAGCGCCCAGCGGCGGAGGGCCGTCATCGGGGAACTGCTCCTGCTGCCCTCCAAGCTGGAGCAGGTGCTGGAGAGGCAGGCGGACATCCAGTATTTTGCCTCCCAGTATTTTAACCACGACTCCATTTTCTTCATCGGCCGCAATGTGGACTACGCCCTGGGGCTGGAGGGGTCTCTGAAACTGAAGGAGATCAGCTACATCCATTCCGAAGCATACGCCTCCGGCGAACTGAAACACGGTACGATCTCCCTCATCGAGGACGGCACTCTGGTAGTGGCGGTGGCCGCCTACGGCAGGCTGTTCGACAAGGCCATGAGCAACGTGGTGGAGGTCAAGAGCCGGGGGGCCGATGTGCTGGCCCTCACCACCGAGAGCAGGGCGGAGGCCATGGGCAAGATCGCCAACGGCCTCATCACCATCCCGGACACCGACGAACTGCTGCTGCCCTCCCTGGGAGTGGCGCCCCTTCAGCTGCTGGCCTATTATATCGCCCTTATGCGGGGCTGCGACATTGACAAGCCCAGAAATCTGGCCAAATCGGTGACGGTGGAATAACAGAGAGGGAACGCTTTGACAGGATGAGGGCGGCGGTCAGGCTGTGGCCGCCGCCCTTTATCTGCCCCTGTCATAGCATTCCCGCAGCTTTTCCAGCGCCTTTTTCTCGATGCGGGACACATAACTCCTGCTGATGCCGCACAGCGATGCGATCTCCCGCTGGGTCAGGGGCTGCTGTCCGTCCAGCCCGTAACGCAGGCGGATGATGTGGGCCTCCCTGGCGGTGAGGCAGGTCTTCACGCACTGGCGCACCCTGTCGCAGGCGTCCCGCAGGTCCAGGTCCTCCAACATGGTGTCGTCCACCTTCACCACGTCCATCAGGGACAAGGAGCCGTTCTCCCCGTCGTTGTCCAGTGTGTCGGACAGGGAGACCTCTCCCTGGAGTTTCCGCTGGGAACGGAAGTACATCAGGATCTCGTTCTCAATGCACCGGGAGGCGTAGGTGGCCAGCTTGACCTTTTTATCCGGCCGGAAGGTGGAGACCCCCTTGATGAGGCCGATGGTGCCGATGGAGATCAGGTCGTCCTGGTCGCCGTTGGAGGTATAGTATTTTTTCACGATGTGGGCCACCAAGCGCAGATTGTGCTCGATGAGCATATCCCGGGCGTCGGCGTCCCCCTCCGCCATCCGCCGCAGGCAGTCCTGCTCCTCCTCCGGGGTCAGGGCGCGGGGGAAGGAGCCGGTGCTGTTTGCCAGTCTGAGGGTGAAAAACAGTCCGTTCAGCGTCAATAAAAGCCATGCCGTCCACATGGATGAACCACCTCCGGGGAAGTGTATGCGGCGGCGGATTGTCCCTATCCCGGCGGGGAGCGGGCGCGCTTTTGCCCTTGCGGTCCGGCGGGAGGGCCGCGGGGAGAACGGCGCGGACCTGTCCGGCGGGGAGAGACAGCGGGTCTCCATCGTCCGCAGCCTGCTGAAAAAGTCCCCGGTCCTTCTGGCGGACGAGGTCACCGCCGCCCTGGACGCCCAGACTGCCTTTCAGGTGACAGGCGACCTCCTCAGGTTGGACGGCGTTACCCGGATCGTGGTCACCCACTCGCTGGTGGGCTCCCTGCTGAAAGAGTACGATGGCATCATCGTCTTGAAGGACGGCCGCGTCGAGGAGCAGGGCAGGTTTGACGACCTGATGGAGCGGAAGGGCTACTTCTACGCCCTCTACACCGTAGCGCAATAGCGGGAAAATGGAAAAGAGGCTGTACCGTTGCGGTACAGCCTCTTTTGCACGGCGCCGGGCGTTTAGTCCTTCAGATCCTTGATGGCGGCCTGCGCGGCGGCCAGACGGGCGATGGGCACACGGAAGGGGGAGCAGGACACATAGTCCAGGCCCACCCGGTGGCAGAACTCCACGGAGGAGGGGTCGCCGCCGTGTTCGCCGCAGATGCCCAGATGGATGTTGGGGTTGTTGGCGCGGCCCAGGTCGGCGGCCATCTTCACCAGCTTGCCGACGCCCTTCTGGTCCAGCTTGGCGAAGGGATCGAACTCATAGATCTTCTTCTCGTAGTAGGCGCCCAGGAATTTGCCGGCGTCGTCCCGGGAGAAGCCGAAGGTCATCTGGGTCAGGTCGTTGGTGCCGAAGGAGAAGAAGTCGGCCTGCTTGGCGATCTCGTCGGCGGTGAGGGCGGCCCGGGGGATCTCGATCATGGTGCCCACCCTGTACTTCATGGGAGAGCCGGCGGCCTGAATCAGGCGGTCGGCGGTGGCGGTCACGATGCTCTTGACATAGGCCAGTTCCTTGACCTCGCCCACCAGGGGGATCATG
>CAYPEE010000167.1:0-2615 GCA_964409665.1 uncultured Oscillospiraceae bacterium | reverse complement strand
GAGCAGCGCATGACCCGGAACACCGACGAAAAGCTGGCCGCCATGGAGCAGCGCACCGATGAAAAGCTGGCCGCCATGGAGCAGCGCACCGATGAAAAGCTGGCTGCCATGGAGCAGCGCACCGATGAAAAGCTGGCTGCCATGGAGCAGCGCATGACCCGCAATACGGAGATATCCATCGCCGAGGCCAAGCGGGACATCATGCAGGGCGTTTCCGTACTGATGGAGCAGGAGTTCCGGCCTCAGTTCGCGCTCCTGGCGGAGGGACAAGAAATGCTCCGGGAGAAGCTGGAGCCGCTGGACGATCTGCCCATGCTGGACGCCCGTGTCTCCGCGCTGGAGGCCGCCGTGAAAAAACTCAACCGGGACGTGGATCAGCTGAAAAAAGCGCAATAAAAAAGCGCCCCGGCGCTCCGGCATCGGGAACGGTGAAAAAGCGGACCTGTATCCATACTTTTGTACATCAGAGAGAAAAACGATACAGACAAACCGGGTTGCCGGAGGCCGCGTTTACGGCCCCCGGCATAGTTTTGTCTTGCGGACGTTTCCTCTGCGCTGCGCGGAACCGCCGGGAAAGCGCGAAGGGTTTTCGCAAAACGCGGATGAAATACCCGCGGCTGGTAAAAATTCGCGATCTTACGGGGAACGCCGCTCATGGACCGGGCGCGTACCCCTCCTCCGCGTGGTTCCCGCCGGTGGCGTAGTCGATGACCACCCCGGGCTGGACGTTGTAGACGAACACGTTGAAACATATGCCCTCGCCCTCGTCCTCCACGGACCAGCCCTCCATCTGCACCCCGGAGGCCAGCAGGTTTTCCCCCTCAAAGATCGGGGTCACCCGATAGAGCACATGGTTCTCCGTCTCCTCCACATAATCGTCCACCATGTTCTCGAAGGGAAGCATCCCCTCGATATTCAGATACCGGGTGCCGGTGATGAGGTTCCTCTCGTTGGCGTTCTCCCCCGCCAGCTGGTAGCCGATCAGGTGACAGCGGTTGTAGAGATATTTGCCGTCCACGAAATCGTACCGCACCGTATGCCACCCCGAGGGTTTCACCATGCCGATGGGACCGCGCTCCTCATCCGGCATCAGTTCCAGACAGACGTTGGCATAGGCCGCGCCGCACCGGCCCAGCCGGTCCAACTCGCTGTAGGTCTCGAAGGGCTCGGTGGTGAAGTCGGCCTCGTCGAAACCGGGGACATTGTCCCAGAGAATGATGTAGGGCTCGCCGGAATACTCCGGCAGGTTGTCCAGCGTGACGATCTCCGGCCCCGGGGAAACGTCCTCGCCGGCCGCGGACGGCGTGGGATCCCGCGCCGGCGGAGGGAAGCCCTCCAGCCGGATGGCCCAAAGGACCAGCGCCGTGACGGCGATGACCAACGCCAGGGCGACCGGCCCCAGCGCCTTTCCCCGGCGGGAGCGCTTCCGGGCGGCGCGGTCGGCTTTTTTGCGGCTGCTCACCGCCGGTCCTCCAGAACTCCGCCGAGGGTGCCCCTCCGTTTTGACCGTTGGATCTTCCTCATGATTCGTCCCTGTCCTCTCTCTCTGTTTTGCCGATCCGCGCAAGAATGGACGCTTCGTCGCCCTCTTTTTCCCCGATCAGGGTGAGGAACTGGTCCTCGTCCAGTACAGGCACGCCCAGTTCGTTGGCCCTGCGGAGTTTGGAGCCGGCGGCCTCTCCGGCGACGACGCAGCCCGTCTTCCTGGACACCGAACCGGACACCCTGGCCCCCAGGGCGGTCAGCCTGTCCCCCGCCTCCTTTCGGGAATAGCTGGACAGCTCCCCGGTGAGTACGAAGGTGATGCCCGCCAGCTTATCCCCCGCGGGCTCCGCCAGACTGGTCATATTGACCCCCGCCTCCTTCAGGGCGGCAATGAGGTGCCGGCTCTGAGGGGAGGCGAACCAGCCGGCGAGGGATCGCGCCGTGACGTCCCCCACGTCGGGGACGGCGGTCAGTTCCTCCACAGAGGCGGCGGCCAGGGCGTCCAGGGTGCCGAAGTGGGCGGCCAGATCCCTTCCCGCCCGCTGGCCCACCTGCCGGATGCCGAAGGCAAACAGCAGTTTGGACAGGTCGTTTCCCTTGGACTTCTCGATGGCGGCCAGCAGGTTGTCGGCGGACTTTTTGCCCATGCGGTCCAGCTTGGCCACCTCGTCCCGGTCCAGATGGTACAGGTCCGCGGGGGTTCTGACCATTCCGGCCTCCACCAGGGCTTTGACCGCCGCCGGACCCAGGCCCTCGATGTCCATGGCGTCCCGGCTGGCAAAGTGGGTCAGGTTTCGGAGGAGCTGGGCCGGGCACTCGGCTCCGGTACAGCGGAGGTGGGCGCCGTCCTCGTCCCGGACCACGGGGGCGCCGCACACCGGGCAGACTGCGGGCAGAAAATAGGGCTCCGTCCTCCCGGGCCGCTTGGAGGTCACCACGGACACAATCTCCGGGATGATCTCCCCCGCCTTCTGGACGATGACCGTATCGCCGATGCGGATGTCCTTCTCGGTGATGAAATCCTGATTGTGGAGGGTGGCGTTGGTGACGGTGGTGCCCGCCAGACGAACGGGGGCCACCACCGCCTTGGGGGTGAGGACGCCCGTCCGGCCCACCTGGACCACGATGTC
>CAYPEE010000166.1:0-2641 GCA_964409665.1 uncultured Oscillospiraceae bacterium | reverse complement strand
TACCATATCAACCCGATTTTGTCAATGGTTATCAATCCGCCGGGGCTGTTTTTTTGGAAAAGCCACGGTGACCGCGCCCCCGGCCCCATCTCACCTAAAACTGTTTTGCCGCGATCTCTCCGCGGGGGACCGGGGAGAGAAAGTCAGGCGGGGTCTCAGGAAATCAGGAGGGGAAACCGCTGCCGGAACTGTGGGCGTCCTTGAGGGCCTGGAGGTCGGCGTCATAGTGGCCGGTACGGCACACGCTGTCGTCGCTGAACACCATGACAGCGCCCTCGCCGGCGGTGAACGCGGCCCAGGGGAGATCGGCGGTGCCGGGATTGCCGGTTTTCATAAACTGCAGCAGTGCGGCGGAGGAGTCGTCCGCCAGCTTCTGAGCGCCGATCTCGTCACCGGCGATCATGCCGGGAATGAAGGACATATTCTGGAAGAAGAAGGGCAGATCGCCGCCGGTGTGCCAGGCCATGGTGCCGCCGAAGATGGGGAACTCATAGGCCCACATACATACATAGGTATTGGCGGCGCCGGAGTTCACGCGGGCCAGAGCGGCTTTGTCCGTTCCGCGACCGTTGTAACGGGTAATCTGGAAGGGGTCCAGACCGGGATAGGCGGCCTGGAACGCGGCGATGGCGGCGTCGGTGTCCCCGCCGTAGACGGCCTCGATCTGCTCGCGCTTATATTCCTCGGTCATGTAATCCATGTTGGTGGTCCCAACATAGGTGTCCTTGATGGGGGCGCCGCCGGCCGCCATACCGTCCGTCATACCGTTGACCAGAGCGGACAGGCAGTTGTTGGCCATGGAGCCGGCCATCTCGGCGAAGGTGGAACTGATAATCAGGGGCACGTCTTTGGAGTTTTCGCTCCAGGTGCCGTCGGCCTTGTAGGCGGACTCGGTCACGATGTCGCCGTCAATCACGATTCCGGCCGTGGCGCCGCCGGTGACCTCGCACAACTCATCGTAGGGAATGGTCTCCAGTTTCTCCAGAGCCTCCGCGTCGGTGGTCAAGCCGTATGTTTTCTTCGCGTTCTCCACCCACTGGGTACCGACGTCCTGGGTGCTCTCCTTGGTGGCGGTGATCTCGCTGGGACCGCCGGAGCAGATGACAGCCTTGTCGAACAGAGGGAGGGCGCGCGCGGAACTGAGCAGGCCGGTGACTTTGGAGCCGCCGCCGGACTGGCCGAGGATGGTCACGTTATTGGGGTCGCCGCCGAACTGGGCGATGTTGTCGCGGACCCACTCCAGGGCGAGGATCAGGTCTTCCTGCCCCAGGTTGGGCTTGTACTCGTCGCCGTAGGCGGACAGGTTGCCATAGCCCAGGATGTTCAGACGATGGTTGACGGAGACAAACACAGCGCCGGTCTCCTTGGCGAAGTTGGCCCCGTCGTAATAGGTCAGTTCGTTGCCGGAACCGGTGGACAGGCCGCCGCCGTGAATAAACACCAGGACGGGCTTGGTGGCGGAGGTGGTCTCGTGGGTGAGCTGGTTGTTCAGGGCATCGGACCACACGTTCAGGTACAGGCAGTCCTCGTTCTCAGCCCAGTAGGCGTTGGGGGTCATGTAAGAGGTGACCAGAGGATCGGTCTTGCCGGGGTTCTGGGCCTGCTGGCTGGAGGGAGAGGCGCCGCCGTAAGTGGTGGCGGTGTGGATCCCGGGGAAGGCCGGGGCCTTGGTGGCGGAGTGGAACCGCTCGGCCACGCCGTACTGGATACCCACGAAACGGTATACGCCGTCCTCTTTTGTGCCCATGTAGCGGCCGGCCTCCACGTCCACCAGGGCGTTCGTGCTGGCCTCGCCGGTCTTGGGAAGCTGGGCAAAGAGCACATAAATCATCACGGCCACTTCGCCGCGGGTCAGGGGCTTGTTGGAGGTGTTGGCGGCGGTGTAGCGGACGCCCACCAGCTTGGCGACGCGCTCCAGCATGAGGTCCAGCTGATAGCCGGTCACCGAGTCGTCGGGGCCAAAGATCCCGTTGCCGTAGCCCTCGACAACGCCATTGTCGGCGGCCCAGCCCACATAGCCGGCGTAATACGCGCCGGCGGGGACGTCAGAAAAATCGCTTCCGACTTTTTCCTCGGCGTTTACCATGCGGCCAAGCATGGTCACGGCCTGTCCGCGGGTCACAGGGTCGTTGACGCCGAAAACGCTGGCGCTGTAACCTTTGATGATCCCCGCCTCGGCCAGAGCGTTCACGGCCTGGGCATAAGGGGTGTCCGCAGTGTCGGTAAAGCCGGCGGCAGCGGCGGAAACGCCCACCGCCGTCAGCCCAACCATCAGCATCACGGTCAGGACAAGCGCAAGGGTCTTTTTTGCAAACTTCTTCATGGTACATTCTTCTCCTTTCTTTTTTTCGCAAAGAACACTGTTTCATGTTCTTTGGCCGACAATGTCACTGTACCATGCATAATAATAATAATAATAATATATATAGAATGCAAGGACAAAAATTTAGATTTTCTTAGATTTTTGTGTATATTTTTTCATAGTCCCCCGCCCGGGGGCGGGAGCTGCCCGTCGGCCCTCCGCGCGGTCTCCGGCGAGCCCGGCCGGCGGCGGCTCAGAGATCCCGGGCGGTCTTCGCGATATGCTCCGCGGTGATGTGTTCGGGGGAGCGGGAAGAGGATCTCACGCTGTACCGCGCAG
>CAYPEE010000165.1:0-2641 GCA_964409665.1 uncultured Oscillospiraceae bacterium | reverse complement strand
CCGGCAAGGTGGAGTACCGCCTGGACAAGACCAACATCATCCACTGCCCCATCGGCAAGGTGTCCTTCGGCCCCGAGAAACTCAGCGAGAACCTGAACGCCCTCATGGGCGCGATCATCAAGGCCAAGCCCGCCGCCGCCAAGGGCCAGTACGTCCGCTCCTGCGTGGCCGCCGCCACCATGGGCCCCGGCGTGAAGATCAACACCGCCAAGTTCAGCTGAAAACATATATTTGTCTCCGGGGAGGGGTTGACAATCTCCCCGGAGGCTGATATAATCCCCCATGCGTTCCAAGACAGCAGGTGCTTTTTCAAGCGTAAATCCTGCCGAGATCGCGGTTCTGATACGAGTTGTCGTGCCGCGCTCTTTTTGAGACGCGGCACTTTATTTTTCGGAGGTGAATCCAAACAATGCCTAACGCGAAGGTTCTCAGTGAGAAGCAGGCCGTCGTGGCCGCCCTGACCGAAGATCTGAAGTCCGCGTCCTCCGGCGTGCTGGTGGATTACCGGGGCATCACCGTGGCGGAGGACACCGCCCTGCGCAAAGAACTGCGCGAGGCCGGCGTGCAGTACTCCGTGGTGAAGAACACCCTGCTCCGCCGGGCCCTGGACGACCTGGATATGGCCGATCTGGATGGCGTGCTCAACGGCAGCACTTCCCTGGCCGTCTCCAAGGGCGACCCCATCGCCCCCATGCGCATCGTCAACAAATACGCCAAGCAGATGGGCGACCGGTTCAGCATCAAGGCCGGCTTTATGGACGGCAAGGTCCTGCCCCTGGACGATGTGCTGGCTCTGTCTGAGCTGCCCTCCAAGGACGTACTGCTGGCCCAGGTGCTGGGTATGCTGCTGATGCCTATCACCAGCCTGGCCGCCGTCACCGCGGCCATCGCTGAAAAGCAGGGCGGCGGCTCCGCCGACGCCCCCGCCGACACCCCCGCTGAAACTCCCGCCGCCGAGTGACCGGCGCGCACCAACAAACATAACAATCAGGAGGTCAAATGATTATGGCAAGCGAAAAGATCAACGCTCTGGTCGAGGAGTACAAGAGCCTCACCGTTCTGGAACTCAATGAGCTCGTCAAGACTTTGGAGGAGGAGTTCGGCGTTTCCGCCGCCGCCATGGCCGCCCCCGCCGCCGGCGCCGCCGCCGCCCCCGCCGAGGAGGAGAAGACCGAGTTCGACGTGGTCCTCACCGGTTTCGACGCCGCTTCCAAGATCAAGGTCATCAAGGTCGTCCGCGAGATCACCGGCCAGGGCCTGGCCGAGGCCAAGGCCACCGTCGAGGGCGCTCCCAAGACTCTGAAGGAGGCCGTGAGCAAGGAGGAGGCCGAGGAGCTGAAGAAGAAGATCGAGGAAGTCGGCGGCAAGGTGGATCTGAAGTGATCCGGTTTCCGCTCCAAACCGCAGGAAAAGGACCCGTGGGTTTCCACGGGCCCTTTTTTGCGGGAATCTTGAGGTTCCGGGACCGGACGCGCCTGTTCCGGGCTCCCCTCCCAATTAGAGATTGAAAAGGCGCGGTTTGTATGTTATACTTAATCTGCCGGCGCTGAGACACAGGCGCGAAAGGGGCGCGGCACAAAAACGGAGAAAGGCGGAGGCCCCGGCCGGTCTGGGATCTCCGGATGGGTATGCGCAGCTATGAAATTAGGCATCGTGGGGCTGCCCAACGTGGGCAAGTCCACCCTGTTCAACGCCATCACCAACGCCGGCGCCGAGAGCGCCAACTACCCCTTCTGCACCATCGACCCCAACGTGGGCACGGTGGCGGTGCCCGACCCCCGGCTGGACTGGCTCAGCGGCTTTTACAGGCCCAAAAAGACCACCCCCGCCGTGGTGGAGTTCGTGGACATCGCCGGACTGGTGAAGGGGGCCTCCAGAGGAGAGGGTCTGGGCAACAAATTTCTGGCCAATATCCGGGAGTGCGCCGCCATCGTCCACGTGGTGCGGTGTTTCGACGATGAGAACGTCATCCATGTGGAGGGCTCCACCGACCCCATCCGGGACATGGACATCGTCGACCTGGAACTCATCATGGCCGACGTGGAGATGGCCGACCGGCGCATTGACAAGGCGAAAAAGGCCGCGAAGGCGGACAGGCGATACCTTCACGAGGCCGAGGTGTTTCAGGGCCTGCGGGACTGGATGAACGGCGGCAGGTCCGCCCGCTCCTATCTGAACGAGGTGGACGCGGAGGACGGGGAACTCATCCGGACTTCCGAACTGCTGTCGTTAAAGCCGGTGGTATACGCCGCCAATCTGGATGAGGACGGTTTCGCTGATCCCGCGGCGGTGGACTACTACAATCAGGTGGCGGAGCGGGCCGGGGAGGAGGGCGCCCGGGTTATCCCCGTGTGCGCCAAGCTGGAGGCGGAGATCGCAGAACTGCCCGCCGACGAGAAAGCCATGTTCTTGGAGGACCTCGGCATCCGGGAATCCGGTTTGGACCGGCTTGTCAAGGCCAGCTACACCCTGCTGGGGCTCATCTCCTTCCTCACCGCCGGCGAGGACGAGTGCCGGGCATGGACCATCACCCGGGGGACGAAGGCGCCCCAGGCGGCCGGCAAGATCCACTCCGACTTTGAACGGGGCTTTATCCGCGCCGAGGTTATCGCCTATGAGGATCTGATGGCTGTGGGAACCA
>CAYPEE010000164.1:0-2717 GCA_964409665.1 uncultured Oscillospiraceae bacterium | reverse complement strand
GCGGCCTGTGTACCAACCACTGCTCCCTCACCGTCAACACCTTCGACGGCGGGCGGAGGTTCATCTCCGGCAACCGCTGCTCCCGGCCCCTGGGCAAGGAGCGGATCGAACTGCCCGACCTGTACCGCTACAAGTACCGGAAACTCCGCGCCCTGGAGGGCAGGGGACAGGGCGATGGCTCCCGGGGCCGCATCGGTATCCCCTTCGGGCTGAATATGTACGAGAATCTGCCCTTCTGGTTCGAGCTGTTCACCCGCCTCAATTTCGAGGTGGTCCTCTCCCCGGAGTCCTCCCGGAAACTGTACCTCAAGGGCCAGCGCACCATCCCGTCGGACACGGTGTGCTATCCCGCCAAACTCCTCCACGGCCATGTGGAGGCCCTGGTGGAGGCGGGGGTGGACGCCATCTTCTACCCCTGTATGTCCTACAACTTCGACGAGAAGATCTCGGACAACCACTATAACTGCCCGGTGGTGGCCTACTATCCCGAACTGCTGGCCGCCAATATCCCGGATCTGAAAAAGACCCGTTTCCTGAATCCCTACGCCGGCCTCCACCGGCCCCGCGACTATGAGCGCATCGGCTCCCAGTGGTTCTCTGACACCTTCGGCGTCCCCCGGAACGAGGCGAGGGCGGCCATCCGCGCCGCCTACGAGGCGTACCGCGCCTACGAGGAGGACGTGCGGGCCACCGGCAAAGCCTACATCGAGGAGGCCAGGGCCGCGGGCAGGCCCATCATCGTGCTGGCGGGCCGCCCCTATCACATCGACCCGGAGATCAACCACGGCATCGACGAACTGATCGGCTCCTTCGGGTTCTATGTGGTCAGCGAGGACGCGGTGGCCTATCTGGAGGACTACGCCCCCCGGAGGGTGCTGAACCAGTGGACCTTCCAGGCCCGGATGTACAACGCCGCCCGGTACGTCTGCACCCAGCCCGATATGCAGCTTGTCCAGCTTGTCTCCTTCGGCTGCGGCACCGACGCCATCACCGGCGACGAGGTCCGCTCCATTCTGGAGGCCGGCGGCAAGCTGTACACCCAGCTGAAGATCGACGACATCAGCAACCTGGGCGCGGTGAAGATCCGCATCCGCTCCCTGATGGCCGCCATGGAGGAGCGGGGCCGGCAGGACTGACCCGCCCCCGCCGCCATTCTGTTCCATAGAAAGGATTTTCCCTATGGCAAAACTGGTATATGACAAGACCGGCCGCCTTCTGTTCACCAAAGAGATGAAGAAAGAATACACCATCCTCATGCCCCAGATGCTGCCCGTCCACTTCAGTATGTTCCGGCAGCTTCTGGTCCTGGAGGGCTACAAGGTGGATATGCTCACCTCCAGTCACCGGGGCATCGTGGACGAGGGGCTGAAATACGTCCACAATGACACCTGCTACCCCGCCCTGCTGGTCATCGGCCAGCTGATCGACGCCATCAAGCACGGCGGGTACGACGCCCACAAGGTCGCCCTGCTCATCACACAGACCGGCGGCGGCTGCCGGGCCTCCAACTACATCCACCTGCTCCGCAAGGCTCTGGTCAAGGCGGGGCTGGAGTTCGTGCCCGTCATCTCGGTGAACCTGTCCGGCCTGGAACACAATCCCGGCTGGAGCCTGACGCTAGGCCTGATCCGCAAGATGATCTACGCCATGATGTACGGCGATCTGATTGTCAACGTGGCCAACCAGGTGCGGCCCTATGAGATCAGCCGGGGCGACGCCGACGCCATGGTGGAGCGCTGGGAGACCAGGCTGACCCAGGGCTTCCAGAAGGGCAGGGGCATGGTCCGCAAGGAGATGCTCGCCCTGTTCGACCAGATCATCGCGGAGTTTGCCTCCATCCCCGTCCGGGACGAACAGAAGGTCCGGGTGGGCGTAGTCGGCGAGATCTATGTGAAGTTCTCCCCCCTGGGCAACAACAATCTGGAGGAATTTCTCCTGTCCGAGGGGGCGGAGCCGGTGGTGCCCGGCCTCACCGACTTCCTCATCTTCAAGATCTACAACCGCATCGTGGACGTGGACATCTACGGCGGCCTGTGGATCAAGAAGAAGGTCTGCCAGATCTTCAAGGGCTTTGTGGAAAACTGCCAGAAGGACATGATCGCCGCTTTGAAAAAGAGCCGCTTCCACGCGCCCGGCACCTTCGAGGAGATGCACAAGCTGGTCCACGGCTATCTGGGCGACGGCAACAAGATGGGCGAGGGCTGGCTGCTCACCGGAGAAATGCTGGAGCTCATCCACTCCGGCATCCCCAACATCGTCTGCACCCAGCCTTTCGGCTGTCTGCCCAATCACATCGTAGGCAAGGGCATGATCCGCAAGCTGAAGGACGACTACCCCTACTCCAACATCGTGGCCATCGACTACGACCCCGGCGCCACCAAGATCAACCAGGAGAACCGCATCAAGCTGATGCTGGCCAACGCCCGCCAGCTGGCCAAGCGGGCCGCCCGGGAGGAACCGGAGGCGGAAGGGGAACTGGCCCGCGCGTAAGGCCTCTGCTTTTTCAAAAACCGCACATTGCAAAAAGCGCGCCGGAGGGAGACCTCCGGCGCGCTTTTTGTATCCCGACAGCCACTCGCCCGGCGAGTGGCTGTCGGGATACAAAAAGGCCGCTTAAATAAGCCGGTCAGAGGCGCATATATAGATTAGTTTACTCGTCGCCTGACGTAATATGCGCAGGATTGGCGATGGTAGTATTATTACCGGTATTTTTGGCG
>CAYPEE010000163.1:0-2760 GCA_964409665.1 uncultured Oscillospiraceae bacterium | reverse complement strand
GAGCCGGGGGCCTTTTGCAGCCGTGATCCGGTTTTACTCGATGCGCTCGAAGTCCGCCGCGCCGTGCTTGCACAGGGGGCAGACAAAGTCGTCGGGCAGTTCGTCGCCCTCGTACACATAGCCGCACACCTTGCAGACCCAGCCCTTCTTGCCCTCGGTCTCCGGCTTGGGCTTCACGTTCTTCTGGTAATAGGTGTAGGTCATGGTCTCCTGGCCGGAGACGACCCTGGCCTCGGTCACCGAGCAGATGAACATCCCGTGGGTGTCCAGGTCCACATACTGCTCCACCTTCAGGGACAGCACGGCGTTGATATACTGGGGCAGGATCACCAGCCCGTTGTCGGTGCGGGGGAGGTCCCGCCCGTACTCGGAGAACTTGTCCGCCGTGCGGCCGCTCTGGAAACCGAAGGTCTGGAACACCTTGAAGGGGGCCTCCACAGACAGGCAGTTCACGTTCATGGCGCCCGTCTGCCTGATGACATGGTGGGAGTAGTTGGTCTTGTTGATGTTCACCGCCACCCGGTAGGGGTTGTCGGTGAGCTGGGTCACGGTGTTGACGATGAGGCCGTTGTCCTTCCGCCCGTCGTTGGAAGTGACCACATACAGGCCATAGCCGATTTTGAACAGGGCGGACATGTCGTTTTTGTTGGCGGCGGAGGCCCCGCGGGCGATATAGTCCCTGCACAGTTCGTCGGACAGCGCCTCGATCTGGGCGCGGCTGTCGGCGTTCAGCGCGGACAGCAGGTGTACCGCCGTGTTGGTGAACGTCAGGTTTTTGCTCTCCTCCAGCAGGGAGCGCATCACCTTCACCGCCCGGGGCGCCCAGGAGCCGTTCTCCATCAGGGCCACGGTGCGGTTCTGATAGGCCCGCTCGGTCAGGTGTTCGATGAAGGTCCGCATGAAGGGGAAGATGTCGGCGTTGTAGGTGGTGGTGGCCAGCACCAGCTTATTGTAGCGGAAAGCGTCCTCCACCGCCTCGGCCATATCGTCCCGGGCCAGGTCGGTGACCACCACCTTGGGGCAGCCCTTGGCGCGGAGTTTCTCGGCCAGCAGGTTCACCGCGTCCTTGGTGTGGCCGTACACGGAGGTGTAGGCGATCAGGATGCCCTCGGATTCGGGCCGGTAGGAAGACCATGTGTCGTACAGATCGATGTAGTGGCCCAGATCCTCCTTCAGCATGGGGCCGTGGAGAGGGCAGATCATCTGGATATCCAGTCCGGCGGCCTTTTTCAGCAGCCGTTGGACCTGGGCGCCGTATTTGCCCACAATGCCGAAGTAGTACCGGCGGGCCTCGCAGTCCCACTCCTCGTCCGCGTCCAGGGCGCCGAACTTGCCGAAACCGTCGGCGGAGAACAGGATCCTGTCCGCGGAGTCATAGGTCACGATGACCTCCGGCCAGTGGACCATGGATGCGGTGACAAAGGTCAGGCGGTGGCCGCCCAGGTCCAGGGTGTCGCCCTCGCCCACCACCATGCGGCGCTCGGAGAAGTCGTCGCCGAAAAACTGGCCCATCATGGCGAAGGCCTTGGCGGAGGACACGATGACAGCGGAGGGATATGCCTTCATAAAGGCGGCGATGCTGCCCGCGTGGTCGGGCTCCATGTGCTGGACCACCAGATAGTCCGGCCCGCGGCCGTCCAGGGCTTTTGCCACGTTGTCCAGCCACTCATGGGTGAAATGGCGGTCCACCGTGTCCATCACGGCGGTCTTGTCCCCCAGAAGCGCGTAGGAGTTGTAGGCCATGCCGTTGGGCACCACATACTGCCCCTCGAACAGGTCGATCTGGCGGTCGTTGACTCCCACATACTTCACGGTGCTGGTGAGATTGACATTCATTGGTAAAACCTCCTCAAGTTAAGATTCCATTTTTTTGACTTCGGAGCGGTTCCTCCGGCGTTTGTGGGGACCTATCCGCCCGAACACGGGGAAGGTCCCGGCCTCAAAACGTCCGCAGGGGCGCCTCGCCGGTGTCCTCTCCCGGCTCTACGGACCGGATGACCGCGTCGTAGCAGTAGGAGTCGTTCACTTGGATGGTGACCTTCTCTCCCACCTTCCGGCCCAGCACCGCCCTCCCCACCGGCGACTCCTTGCTGATGAGCCCCTTCAGGGCGTCCTGCCGCACGGTGGTGACGATCTGGAAGGTAACGGTGTCGTCGTCCTCCTCCACATAGAGGGTGACCTTGTCATAGAGGGACACCACCCCCTCGGGCACAGGCCGATCCGGAATGATCCGGGCGTTTTTGATCAGATTCTCCAGATACCGGCACCGGCTGTCATTGCGGTTCTTCTCCCGTTTGGCGGCCTTGTACTCGAAGTTCTCGCTCAGGTCACCGAAGGCCCTCGCCTCCTTCACCGCCTCGATGAGTTGGGGCCGCAGCACCGTCTGCCGGTGCTCCAGTTCCCGCTTCAGCAGTTCGATATCCTTCCCGGTCAGTTCCGTCGCCATAGTCAGTCCCCCCACATATATAGTTTGCCACGATTTTCCCCCGCCGTCAAGGGAGGCCCCGTCAAAAAAAGGCGAAATGTTTTCCCGCCCGGGGGTTGACAGGGCCGGCAAAAGGTGTTATCATATTATCGTGCCAGTAAGCCGGAGTGGCGGAATTGGCAGACGCCCGGGACTTAAAATCCCGTGGGAGAGATCCCGTGCCGGTTCGACCCCGGTCTCCGGCACCACATATCGCGGCGTAGAGCAGTTGGTAGCTCGTCGGGCTCATAACCCGGAGGTCGCAGGTTCAAGTCCTGCCGCCGCAACCATAAAAC
>CAYPEE010000162.1:0-2874 GCA_964409665.1 uncultured Oscillospiraceae bacterium | reverse complement strand
TCAACAGGGACGACCTGCAGACCTTTGAAAACCGCTGCCGGCGGCAGGAGATGGAGCTCATCCGCATCGTGGGGGAGTATCAGCGCAAACTGGACGCCCTGGCGCTCCACCGGCAGCATCTCAGCCGCATCGCCAGGGAGCTCGGCCAGTTCACGATGGAGAACAGCCCCGCCCTGGTCTGGCAGCCCCAGCGCCATCAGGGCGCGCTGGAAAAGGGCCGGGCCGCGGATATCGTCCGCCAGTGGGTGGAGCTGATGCCCTTTGTGAACCACACCTTTGTCATGCCGGAGGTGAAGCCGGACAGCGGCGAGTTCAGCGACTACTACTGGGGCTTCTCCCTGGGGCAGGAGGACAGGAACCTGGAGCGGATTGACGATCTGTCCACCGCGTCCTACATCCCCAGTTTTCCCAGCATCCACACCGTGTTCTCCGCGGGCGGCGAGGGCACTTTCATGGACGCGTTCAACCACCAGGTCATCGATCCCATCAAGGAGATGGGGAGAATCATCCCCGGCCCGCCGGTGGGACATCTGCTGGTTCGGATCCATGAAAACGGGGAGATGAAGCGCTATTTCGAGGTCTGGGTGCCTGTGGAATAGGGCGCCGGACGGCACGCAGAGCGGAAAGAGGGTCTCAGGCCCTCTTTTTTGCGTACATTCCGGGAAATTCGAGGCCGTGTGATCCGGGGTAAAGAAATGGCCGGAAAAATTTCAAAAATTCCCTTGACTTTCGAGTTGCCACAAGGTTTAGCATGAAGACTCAGAGAGGGAGGACAGTCCTCCGCCACGAAAATGAAAGACAGGAAAGAAGGAGAGTACCGCGATGGAACTGAAGAACCTGTTCAGCCCGATGAAGATCGGCACCTGCGAGATCCCCAACCGGACCGTGGTCCCCGCCATGGTGGCCAACATGTGTCCTGACAACGGCAAAGCCTCCGAGCAGTATATCCGCTACCATGAGGAGAAAGCCAAGGGCGGCTGGGGCCTCATTATTACCGAGGATTACCGCGTCAACCCCCACGCCGGCGGCTATCCCCACATCTGCGGACTGTGGTCCAAGGATCAGATTCCCAGCCACAAAAAGTTCACCGACACCATCCACCAGTACGACAGCAAGGTCTTCTGCCAGATCTACCACGCCGGCCGCCAGGCCAACCACTTCGTCAACGGGGGCGTGCAGCCGGTGTCCTGCTCTCCCATCGCGGACGCGTGGAACAAGGAGATCCCCCGCGAGCTGACCACGGAGGAGGTCAAGCAGATCGTGCAGGACTTCGCCGTCACCGCCGGCAACGCCAAGGAGGCCGGTTTTGACGGCATTGAGATCCACGCCGCCCACGGCTACCTGATCCACCAGTTCCTCTCACCCAACTGCAACCACCGTCTGGACGAGTACGGCGGCTCCTACCTCAACCGGGTGCGGTTCCTCCACGAGATCGTGGACGCCTGCCGCGCCGCGGTGGGATCGGACTTCCCCATCATGGTTCGTGTGTCCGCGGAGGAGAACTCCCAGGGCGGCCGGAAGTTCCATGAGACCCGTCAGATCCTCCTGGATCTGGAGGAGTGGGGCGTGGATGCCATCCACCTGTCCAACGGCATGTACGGCGTCGTGTCCTCTCTGGGCATTGTGGCCTCCCACTATCAGCACCACGGCTGGAACATGGACTTTGCCGCGGAGGCCAAGAAGTTCCTGCACATCCCCGTAGTCACCGTCGGCCGGATTGCTGAGCCCTGCATGGCCGAGGACATCATCGCCTCCGGCAAGGCGGACTTTGTCGCCATGGGCCGCGAGTCCCTCACGGATCCCCACTGGCCGGAGAAGGCGAAAGCGGGGAAATTCAACGACATCCGCCACTGCATCGGCTGCCTCCAGGGCTGCACCGCCTCCACCTATCAGGGTGTGCCCCTGTACTGTGTGATTAACCCGGAGCTGGGCCACGAGTTTGAGTACGACTACTCCAAAGTGGACAACCCCAAGACCGTCTATGTGGCGGGCGCAGGCATCGCCGGCATGGAGGCGGCCCGGGCCGCCGCGATCAAGGGCCACCAAGTGGAGCTGTTCGAGGCGTCGAATACCGTGGGCGGCCAGTTTCTGTGCGCCTCCTATACCCCCGACAAGGGCGACTACACCAACTACATCGCCTGGCTGTACCGGGAGATCCAGAAGTACGACAACATCACCATCCACATGAACACCAGGCTCACGGCGGATATGGTGAAAGACGCGAAGCCGGACAAGGTGATCGTCGCCACCGGCGCCAAGCCGTTTATCCCCAATGTGCCGGGAATCGACAACCCCAAGGTCATCACCGTGGAGGAGGCGCTGCTGGGCAAGAAGGATGTGGGCATGAATGTCCTCATCGCCGGCGGCGGCATGAGCGGCACGGAGACCGCCGCGTTCTTCGGCATGCAGTGCAAGTCCAAGGTGACCGTCATCGAGATGCGCGACAGCCTCGCCCCCGAGCTGGAGGCAGGCATACGGGACGACCTGCTCACTGTGCTGCGCCACCTGTTCGTCAATGTCATGTGCAACACCTCTATCGCCGGCGTGACCGACGAGGGCGCCCTGATCAAGCAGGGCGACGACATCAAGCTGTTCCCCTGCGACACCATCATCATGTCCCTGGGTGTCCGGGCGGACAACAGCCTGGCCGAGGCGCTCAAGGACACCGGCGTGGAGACCGTCGTGGTGGGCGACGCCGTCAAGGCGCGCCAGATCACCGAGGCCAGCCGGGAGGGCTTTGTCGCCGGCCTGAACGCCTGATATCGCACCCCTTTTTACCGCCCCGCGGATTTTCCGCGGGGCGGTGATCTGTTTTTCCGCCCCAACTCCGCGTCTTTCTCACGCGCCTCTGCCACTTTTCGGCAGGGGCGTTTT
>CAYPEE010000161.1:0-2983 GCA_964409665.1 uncultured Oscillospiraceae bacterium | reverse complement strand
AGTCCTCGCAGGCGTAGTTCTGGGAGAACAGGATATCCCGGTCCTCCCCCGCGATGTTGACGATGACGATGCCGCCGGACAGGTTGGAGGCGGCCTCCACGCTGTCGGTCAGGCGCCGGTGGATGCCCTCCCGGATCACCAGCCGGTCCACCACGATCTCGATGGAGTGCTTTTTGTTCTTGTCCAGTTTGATCTCCTCGGTGAGCTCGTACAGGGAGCCGTCCACCCGGCATCGGACATAACCGGAGCGGCGGGCGTCCTCGAAGATCTTGGCGTGCTCGCCCTTCTTGCCCCGGATGACGGGGGCGAGAATTTGGATCCGGGTGGCCTCGGGCAGGGCCATCACCTGGTCGATGATCTGGTCGATGGTCTGCTGGCGGATCTCCTTGCCGCAGACGGGGCAGTGAGGGGTGCCCACCCGGGCCCACAGCAGACGGAGGTAGTCGTAAATTTCTGTGACCGTCCCCACCGTGGAGCGGGGGTTCTTGGAGGTGGTCTTCTGATCGATGGAGATGGCGGGGGACAGCCCCTCGATGTAGTCCACGTCGGGTTTCTCCATCTGGCCCAGAAACATCCGGGCATAGGAGGACAGGGACTCCACATACCGCCGCTGGCCCTCGGCGTACAGGGTATCGAAGGCGAGGGACGACTTCCCCGACCCGGACAGGCCGGTGAACACCACCAGCTTGTCCCGGGGAATGGTCACGTCGATGTTCTTCAGGTTGTTCTCCCGGGCGCCCTTGATAAAAATATGGTCCGCCATAATCAGGATTCTCCTCTTTCCTCCGCCGTCACGTCGGCGGCAGTCCCGTCCACCAGGGCAATGAGCGCCTCCGGCGCCGCCTCCACCTGGTACCCGATCTTTCCGGCGGACACCAGAATGGTGTCGAACCGCAGGCAGGTCTCGTCAAAGACGGTGGGGAACCGCTTTTTCATCCCCACCGGGGAGCAGCCCCCGTGGACGTAGCCGGTCAGCGGCAGCAGTTCCCTGGCCGGCAGCATGGCGACGGACTTCTCCCCCGCCGCCCTGGCCGCCTTTTTCAGGTCCAGAGTGGCCGACACCGGGATGGGGAACACATAGTAAGCGCCGGAGGCCCCTCTGGTCACCAGGGTCTTAAACACCCGGTCCGGGTCCTGTCCGGTCATCTTCGCCACCGCCATCCCGTCCGCCGCGCCGTCCCCATGGGGGTAGGCGTGGGGGGTGTAGGGCACCCCGGCCCGCTCCAGCAGGCGCATCACATTGGTCTTGTCCGCCCGTTTCGGCATATTATCCCCCAATATACGAGAGAATGATGTGCAGCGCCACCAGCACCGTGATATGGACCGGATAGAACGCGTAGCAGGCGTACTGAATGGCCCTGTTGTGGGGCCCCTGTTTGCCGTTGTAGAGCCAGATGGGGATGAGAGCCAGCACCGCCAGCCCCTGCTGGGGGATGTACAGCTCCATGCCGAACAGGGTCACCGGGTACACCAGCCCGCCCAGCATCCTGCAGTTGATGTAGAGCATACCCGCCAGTTCGATCAGCCAGCCGAACTTCACGTTCCGGCACAGGTAGAACACGATCACCATCCACACGCCCGGACCGTAATAGTCCACAAAGGTGAGGTAACCCGCCAGATAGGTCACGGCCAGGGTCAGGGGAATGGCGATGATAAAGGCGACCTTTCCCTTCCTTTTGGCCCAGTCCAGCGCCATCAGGGCCAGCAGGGCCTCGCAGAAGGTGAACATCACGTTCTGATGGAAGGGGCCGATGGGCCCGCCCTCGGTCAAAAAATTGAACGGGATCTCGGAGATCAGGGCGAAAAGAAACATCCGTTTCAGATATTTTTTCCGGTTATGGGTCAGGGCGAAACCCTCCGCGATCTGAAAGGCGAAAATGGGAAAGGCCAGCCGGCCGACAGCGGTCATCCAGTTGTTCCACGGCACCACGGTGGCCCAGGCGTGGTCGCACAGCATCAGCGCCATCGCGAGGATCTTTAACTGCAGGGCGTTCAGACATTTCAGCCGGGCAAGTCCTCCGGGCTTTTTTGCCCCGTCCGTCCCGACCGTCTCGTCTGTCTCCATCGCTTCGTTTGTCCCGTTTGTCTTCATCACTTCGTCCGTCTCGTCCGTTTCGCTCATTTCGTCTCTTTCCCCCTCAGTTTGATGATTTGGTCCCGCAGAGCGGCGGCGAACTCGAACTCCAGCATTTTTGCCGCCTCTTTCATCTCTTTCTCCAGCCGGGCGATGGTCTCGGCCCGCTGCTGTTTGGTGAGCTGTTTCCCGCCGGGGTCCGGCGGAGCCTTCTCCTCCGGGTTCAGCACCATCAGGTCCCGCACCGACTTCTTGATGGTCTTGGGCACAATGCCGTGGGCGCGGTTAAAGGCGTCCTGCTTGGCCCGGCGGCGCTCGGTCTCCTCCATGGCGCCGGCCATGGACGGGGTGATCTCGTCGGCGTAGAGGATGACCAGTCCGCCGGCGTTCCGGGCCGCCCGGCCGATGGTCTGCACCAGGGCGGTCTCGGAGCGCAGGAAGCCCTCCTTGTCCGCGTCCAAAATGGCCACCAGGGAGACCTCCGGCAGGTCCAGGCCCTCCCGGAGCAGATTGATGCCCACCAGCACGTCGAAGTTCCCCAGCCGCAGATCCCGAATGATCTCCATGCGCTCCATGGCGTCGATGTCGTGGTGCATATACCGCACCCGGATGCCGGCGGTCCTGAGGTAGTCGGTCAGACTCTCCGCCATCTTCTTGGTGAGGGTGGTCACCAGCACCCGCTCGTCCCGGGCAGCCCGGGCGTTGATCTCGTCGATGAGGTCGTCGATCTGACCCTCCACGGGCCGGACCTCCACCCGGGGGTCCAGCAGGCCGGTGGGCCGGATGACCTGCTCCACGATCTGTCCCGCCCGCTCCCGCTCGTACTCGCCGGGGGTGGCGGAGACATACACCACCTGGTTGAGCCGCCGGACGAACTCGTCGAACTTCAGCGGCCGGTTGTCAAAGGCG
>CAYPEE010000160.1:0-2993 GCA_964409665.1 uncultured Oscillospiraceae bacterium | reverse complement strand
TCACCTGCTCGGGGATCTTCACCTTCCGGCGGACCTCCTTCCCGTTCTCCCGCTCGACGACGGTCCTGCCCATGCGCAGACCGAAGGCCACGTTCTCGAACACGTTGAGATGGGGGAACAGGGCGTACCGCTGGAACACGGTGTTCACCATGCGCTTGTGGGGCGGCACGTCGTTGATGCGCTGGCCGTCAAATAAAACGTCCCCAGAGGTCGGCGTAAGAAACCCGCCTATGATTCTAAGCGTGGTCGTCTTGCCGCACCCGCTGGGGCCCAGCAGCGTGAGGAATTCCTTATCTTGGATGGAGAGGTCGATGTGGTCCAGCACCACGTCATCGTCGTAGGCCATAACGCAGCCGGACAGGCGGATCAGTTCCTTGGACATGACAGATCACCTTTTTCTACGAATAGGAAATCATTTCAGCTCCCTCGATCTATTCACCCGGCGCGTGTCCGTCCATTGCGGACAACCGGCAAAAACCGGCCCGGGTTTTCACGGATGGCGAGTTACACTATATTCCGTTTGCCCCCCCTTGTCAATATTTTCGGCCGGAAAAATTATGACGAATTTGGGGACCGGCGACGCGCCGTTTTTGTCCCGGCGGTCCGGGGCGCCCTGTCCCCGATGGGGGGACAGGGCCGCGAATTCTTTGTATTTGACTATTTGGCGCGGTTGTAGTATAATACCTTGACTTTATGTGCGCCCGCAAAAGGAGGAGTCCCCGTGTGGCTGTCGTCTGACTGGACCGAGTACGAGCTCATCGACTGCGGCGGAGGCGAGAAGCTGGAGCGCTGGGGAGACAAACTGCTGGTGCGGCCCGACCCCCAGGCCATCTGGGACACCCCCCGGACCCACAGGGGCTGGAAAACGCCGGACGCCCGCTACGTCCGCTCCAATACCGGCGGCGGCCGTTGGACCGGCGGCGGCGCGGGCAAATGGCCCCTCCGCTATAAGGACCTGACCTTCCAGGTGGGGCTGATGAACTTCAAGCACACCGGCGTCTTTCCGGAGCAGGCCGCCAACTGGGACTGGGCGCGGGAGCGGATCAGAGAGGCCGGCCGCCCAGTCTCGGTGCTGAACCTGTTCGCCTACACCGGCGGGGCCACGATCGCCTGCGCCGCGGCGGGGGCGCGCGTGTGCCATGTGGACGCGGCCAGGGGCATGGTCCAGTGGGCCAGGGAGAACGCCAGGCTCTCCGGGCTGGAGGAGGCCCCCATCCGCTGGATCGTGGACGACTGCGCCAGATTCGTGGAGCGGGAGATCCGGCGGGGCCGGAAGTACGACGCGATCATCATGGACCCCCCCTCCTACGGGCGCGGCCCCTCCGGCGAGGTGTGGAAACTGGAGGAGGACCTCTACCCCTTTGTGGAACTGGCGTCCGGCATCCTGTCGGACGATCCCCTGTTCGTGATTTTGAACTCCTACACCACGGGCCTCGCCCCGTCGGTGCTCATCTATATCTTACAGACCGTCATCGGCGGCAGGTTCGGCGGCCATACCGCGGCTGACGAACTGGGCCTGCCCGTCACCCGGACCGGACTGGCGCTCCCCTGCGGGGCCGCGGGAAGATGGCGAAAGAGGTGATCCCATGGCCGATCCCATCATCCAGACCGAACGCCTGACCTTCCGTTACACCGCCGAGGAGGGGGCCGCCCCCACCGTGCTGGACGGCGTCTCGCTGTCCATCGAACCGGGCTCCTTCGTGGCGGTGCTGGGGCGCAACGGCTCCGGCAAATCCACGCTGGCAAAGCACTTCAACGCCATCCTGCTACCCTCCGGCGGCAAGGTGTATGTGGACGGCATGGACACCGCCGACGACGCCCGCCTGCTGGACATCCGCCGGCAGATCGGCATGGTGTTCCAGAACCCGGACAACCAGATCGTGGCCTCCGTGGTGGAGGAGGACGTGGCCTTTGCCCCGGAGAACCTGGGGGTGCCCTCCGCCGAGATCCGAACGCTGGTGGACGACGCGCTGAAGACCGTGGGCATGGACCAGTTCGCCCGCCACGCCCCGCACCTGCTCTCCGGCGGGCAGAAACAGCGGGTGGCCATCGCCGGGGTCCTCGCCATGCGCCCCCGGTGCATCGTGCTGGACGAGCCCACCGCCATGCTGGACCCGGTGGGCCGGTCCGAGGTCATCTCCACCGTGAAAAAGCTGAACCGGGAGCGGGGGGTCACTGTGATCCTCATCACCCACCACATGGACGAGGCCGCCCAGGCCGGCCGGCTCATCGTCATGCACGGCGGGCGCGTCGTCCGGGACGGCGCCCCGGCGGAGGTCTTCCGAGACGTGGAGGGGCTGCGCGCCATGGGGCTGGAGGTCCCCCAGCCGGTGGCCCTGATGTACGCCCTCCGCCGCGCCGGCGTAGACGCGCCGCTGGACACATTAGATGTGGACAGCTGCGCGGAGGCGCTGAAGGGACTGTTGTCCGAGGCGTAACCTGCCCGCCCCCTCGCGCGGCGACATCCAACGGGCGGGTCTGGGACCCGCCCCTACAGGGCGTGACCCCCAATACGGGCATGTACCATTTCATAAAGGACTGAAGCTCTTGGATCCCATCATCGAGACAAGACAGCTGACCCATATCTACAGCCAGGGTACGCCCTTTGAGCACACCGCTCTGGAGGGCGTGGACTTCTCCGCCCTGCCGGGGGAATACGTGGCGGTCATCGGCCGGACCGGTTCGGGTAAATCCACCCTGATCCAGCATCTGGACGGCCTGCTGAAACCCACCTCCGGCCAGGTCCTTTTCAACGGCGGGGACATCTGGGAGACAAAGGAGCGCACCCATCAGGTCCGGTTCCAGGTGGGACTGGTGTTTCAGTACCCGGAATATCAGCTCTTCGAGGAGACCGTCTATCAGGATATCTCCTTCGGCCCCAAAAATATGGGCCTGGACAGGGACGAGATCGACCGCCGGGTCCGGCAGGCCGCCCGGTTCGTGGGTTTGGACGGCGACGCGCTGGACAAGTCCCCCTTTGACCTGTCCGGCGG
>CAYPEE010000159.1:0-3025 GCA_964409665.1 uncultured Oscillospiraceae bacterium | reverse complement strand
ATGGCCTCCGTCTTTGAGAAATACGCCCCCTACAAGGGGGACATCCAGCGGCGGAACACCGGCTCCCTGGTGGCCTATGAGGCCGGCGAGTCGGTGACCTACGGCCTGTACTACGCCCAGGAGCGGGGGGCCCTGTTCATCGGCCCCGGCGTCCCCGTGTATGAGGGCATGGTGGTGGGCGTCTGCCCCAAGCTGGAGGATATCACGGTGAACGTGTGCCGGAAGAAGCAGCTGACCAATATGCGGGCCGCCGGTTCCGACGACGCCCTGCGGCTGGTGCCCCCCCGGCAGATGAGTTTGGAGCAGTGCCTGGAGTTCCTGGCGGACGACGAGCTGCTGGAGGTCACCCCGGAAAATCTGCGCCTGCGCAAGCGCATCCTGAACCACGACCGGCGGATGAAGGCCCTCATGCGGGGCAAGAGCGGCCAGCGCTGAATCGGCAGGCAGAGAGGGCGTCCCGCGGCGGGACGCCCTCTTTTCTGTTTGCGCGTCTGGGTGGCCCGGCTCCGCGCCGACTGGAGGCCGGGGACCGTTCTGGAGCGCGAAGCGCCCCGTACCGTCGGTACGGGGCGCTTTTTATCTCTTTGAGGGCGGTCAGATCCAGGACTGCTCCTCCTCCAGTTCGCCGCGTCTCTCCCGGCTCATAAGCTGGTCCAGCACCTGTCTGGGGTCCGCCCCGTCGTACAGCACCGCGCAGGCCCCGGCGGTGATGGGCATTTCCACCCCGGCCCTCTGCGCCATCTCCCGGGCGCTGGCGGCGGCGTAATACCCCTCCACCACCGCGCCGCCCATCTCGTCCATGGCCTGCCGGATGGTCTTGCCCTGGCCCAGCAGGATGCCCGCCCGGCGGTTCCGGGAGTGCATGGAGGTGCAGGTGACGATCAGGTCTCCCACCCCGGCGAGGCCGGCGAAGGTCTCCTTCCGGGCGCCCATGGCCACCCCCAGCCGGGCGATCTCTGTGAGGCCCCGGGTCATGAGCATGGCCTTGGTGTTGTCGCCCAGGCCCATGCCGTCACAGCAGCCGGCGCACAGGGCGATGACGTTTTTCAGCGCCGCGCCGATCTCCACCCCGATGATGTCCGGGGTGGTGTAGATGCGGAACCTCCGGTTCATAAACAGATCCTGGACCAGTTCGGCGGCCCCGCGGCTCTCAGAGGCCACCACCACGGCGGTGGGCACCCCCCGGCCCACCTCCTCCGCGTGGGAGGGGCCGGACAGCACCACCAGCGGGGTCCGCTCCCCCAGTTCCTGGGCGGCGGCCTGGTGGAGCAGCATGGAGGTGCCCTTCTCGATGCCCTTGGACACCAGCACCATCGGCACGCCGGGGCCGATGACCTCCCGGAGGGCTCTGGCGGTGGAGCGCACCGCGAAGGACGGCGTGGCCAGCACCACCAGGTCCCTCCCCTTTACGCAGGAGAGATCGGTGGTCAGTTCCAGTTCCTCCGGCAGGGGGACGCCGGGGAGCATGGGGTTCTCCCGGCGGGCGGAGATGGCGTCGCTCTCCGCTTGGGTGTAACTCCAGAGAGCGGCCTCGTGGCCGTTCTCCAGCAGCACCAGGGCCAGGGCGGTGCCCCATGCGCCGCTTCCGATGACGGCCGCTCTCATTGTCCGTCCTCCCCGCTGTCCGCGGAGGACCCGCCCGCCGGCGCCCTCTCCTGCTCCGGCGCGGGGGCGCCGGGCGCGTCCTCCGCCTGCTCCGGGGCAGATCCCTCCGGCTCCTCCGCCGGTCCGGTCCGGGCGGACGCGCCGGGCTTTTTCCTGTGCAGGGTGAATTTGGACTCGGTGCCGTTCACCAGACGAACGATGTTGGCCCGGTGCTTCCAGATGACCAGTCCCCCCAGGAAAGCGGCGAGCAGGATGATGAGTCCGTCCCGGTAGAGGATGGCGGAGGTCACCGGGAAGGAGAGGGCCGCCGCGCAGGAGCCCAGAGACACATACCGGGTCAGCACGGCCAGCCCCAGAAACAGGGCCCAGGCCACAAGGCCCACCCGCCAGTCGATCATCCACACGACGATGCCTCCGGACAGGATGCCCTTGCCCCCCCGGAACTGGAAGGTACAGGGGTACATATGTCCCAGCAGACAGAAGGTGCCCGACCAGTACTTGGACAGCACCACCAGGTCCGGGGAAAGCCTTCCGGCAATGAAGGCCCCGAACAGCACGGCCAGCACCGCCTTCAGCACGTCGGACAGAATGACCGCCAGCGTCAGCGGGCCGCCGAAGGTGCGGTAGAAATTGGTGAGACCTGCGTTGCCGCTGCCGTGGGCGCGGACGTCGTCCCGGAGGATATATTTGGACACCACCATCGAGCCGTTGAAACAGCCCAGAATATACGCCACCACGGCGATGCCCATGGCGGCCACGGCCAGCCACAGGGGAGGTACGCTGACATGGTCAAAAACATGGGTGAACATGGGTCAGTCCTCCTTGTCGCCCCGCTGGCGGATGGTGATCCGCACCGGAGTGCCGGTCAGATCGAAGGTGTTTCGGATCTGGTTCTCCAGATAGCGCTGGTAGGAGAAGTGGAACAGTCTGGCGTCGTTGCAGAAGAACACGAAGTGGGGCGGCTTGACCCCGATCTGGGTCATATAATAGATCTTCAGCCGGCGGCCTTTGTCGGTGGGGGGTTGGAGCCGGGCCTGAGCGTCGGCCAGCACCTGGTTGAGCGTCCCGGTGGGCACCCGCAGCGCCGACTTCTCCGCCACCGCGTCGATCAGTTCAAACAGCCGGCCCACCCGCTGGCCGGTCAGCGCGGAGAGAAACAGGATGGGGGCGTAGGTCATGTAGGACAGGTCCCGGCGGATGTCCTCCTCCATGCGCTGCATGGTCCTGCCGTCCTTCTCCACCAGATCCCACTTGTTCACCGCGATGATACTGGCCTTCCCCGCGTCGTGGGCCATGCCGGCCACCTTGGTGTCCTGCTCGGTGACCCCGTCCCGGGCGTCGATCATGATGACGCACACGTCGCTGCGCTCGACGGCCAGGGCCGTCCGGAGGACGGAGAACTTCTCCACCCGGTCGTCCA
>CAYPEE010000158.1:0-3094 GCA_964409665.1 uncultured Oscillospiraceae bacterium | reverse complement strand
CGGCCGGGATAGGCGGTGTCGCGGAGATATTGATTTAGGTCGGTCATGTGGACGTGCTCCTTTCGTAATCGTGTGTGTAGGGGCGGGTCCGAGACCCGCCCGCCGCCCCAAACGCCTTGATTCACGCGCGGGCCTCGGACCCGCCCCTACAGGATGTGAACGATCCGTCCCTCGACTTTCAGTCTGTCCTGGCAGAACAGGGAGACGGCCCGGGGCAGCAGTTTCCACTCCGCCTGCTCCATGATCCGCCGCTGGAGGATCTCCGGGGTGTCCCCCTCCTCCACGGGGACGGCCTTTTGCAGCACGATGGGTCCACCGTCGCACTCGGCGCTGACGAAATGCACCGTGGCGCCGGAGATCTTTACGCCGTACTCCAGGGCCTTCTCATGGACGTGGAGGCCGTAAAATCCCTCCCCGCAGAAAGAGGGGATCAGGGCGGGGTGGACGTTCAGAATGGCGTTGGGGTACGCCTCCACCAGTTCCCCGGTGAGGATGATCATAAACCCCGCCAGCACCACCAGGTCAATGTCCAGCGCCCGGAGCTGGTCCCGCAGGGCGATGGTATACGCCCGGCTGTCGGGGTACTCTTTGCGGGCCGTCACATAGCCGGGGATGCCGGCTTTCGCGGCCCGCTCCAGGGCGAACGCCCCCGGCCGGGAGGAGATGACGGCGGCGATCTCGCCGTTCCCGATCTCGCCCCGGCTCTGGGCGTCGATCAGGGCCTGCAGATTGGTGCCCCCGCCGGAGACCAGAACAGCGATGCGTTTCATATGAGTTTCACTCCTCCGTCGCCCCTGACCACCGAGCCGATGCGGTAGGCGGCGTCGCCGGCCGATCCCGCGGCGGCGGCGGCCCGCCCGGCCTGGGCGGCGGGTACGGCCAGGATCATGCCCACGCCCATGTTGAAGGTGTTGTACATATCCCGGGTGGGGATGTCCCCGGTCCTCTGGATCAGGTCGAAGATCGCGGGCCGGGGGAAGGACTTCACGTCGATCTCGGCGGTGAGGCCGGGCCGCATCATCCGGGGCACGTTTTCATAGAATCCGCCGCCGGTGATGTGGCTGACCGCGTGGATCTCCACGCCCGCGCCCAGCAGGGCCTTGACGGCCCTCACATAGATGCGGGTGGGGGTCAGCAGGGTCTCGCCCAGGCCCGCGCCGCCCAACTCGGCCACCGGGGCGCGCAGATCGGCGCGCTCCACGTCGAACACCTTCCGCACCAGGGAGAACCCGTTGGAGTGGACCCCGGTGGAGGCCAGACCGATGAGGGCGTCCCCTTCGGCCAGTTTCCCGCCGTCGATGATCTTCTCCTCGTCCACGATGCCGACCGAGAAACCGGCCACGTCGTAGCCGCCGTCCGGCATCATGCCGGGGTGCTCGGCGGTCTCTCCGCCCACGAGGGCGCACTCGGCCTGGCGGCAGCCCTCGGCGACGCCCGACACGATCTCCGCGATGCGCCCCGGGTCGTTCCTGCCGCAGGCGATGTAGTCCAGGAAGAACAGGGGGACGGCCCCGCCGCAGACAATGTCGTTGACGCACATGGCCACGCAGTCGATGCCGATCGTGTCGTGCCGGTCCATCAGCTGGGCGATGCGGAGTTTGGTGCCCACGCCGTCGGCGCCGGACACCAGCACCGGCTTTTTCATCCCGGCGAATTGGGGCGCGAACATCCCGCCGAACCCGCCGATGGAGCCCATCACGCCGGGGATATAGGTGGACTCCGCCATGGGCCTGATGCGGCGCACTGCCTCATACCCGGCGGTGACGTCCACCCCCGCGGCGGCGTAGGACGCGGAATGGGAGTTTTCCATGGGTAAGACCTCCAGTCTATTCTTTGCCGTTCCAGCAGTAAGTGCAGACCCTGTCCCGGTCGATGCCGATGGCCTCCAGCAGGCCGTCCAGGGACTGATAGCCCAGGGAGTCGAAACCCAGTTTCGACTGGATAGCCTTCAGCAGGCACTGGCCCCGCCGGGTATGCACGTCGGCGTACTCCTCCAGGTGTTCCCGGCCCCGGTCGCCCTCCAGTTCCCGGACGGTCTTGCGGGCGATGAGTTCCATGTCGGAGTTGCTGCGGGAGAAGTTCAAAAACTTGCAGCCGTACATGATGGGGGGGCAGGCGGAGCGCATATGGACCTCTTTCGCGCCGCTGGCGTAGAGGAATTCCACCGTCTCCCGCAGCTGGGTGCCCCGGACGATGGAGTCGTCCACGAACAGCAGTTTTTTGTCCTCGATGAGCTCGGGCACGGGGATCTGTTTCATTTTGGCCACCTGGTTGCGGGTGGTCTGGTCGGCGGGCATGAAGGACCGCGGCCAGGTGGGGGTATATTTCACGAAGGGCCGGGCGAAGGGCTTTCCGCTCTCGTTGGCGTAGCCGATGGCGTGGGGCACGCCGGAGTCGGGCACGCCGGCCACGTAGTCCACGTCGGGCAGGGCGCCCCGCTCCCGCTCGTCCCGGGCCATAATGTGGCCGTTGCGGTAGCGCATGACCTCCACGTTGACTCCCTCGTAGTTGGAGTTGGGGTAGCCGTAGTAGGTCCAGAGAAAGGCGCAGATCCTCATCTTGTCGCCGGCGGGGGAGACGGTGCCCCAGCCGTTGGCGTCCAGCCTGACGATCTCCCGGGGCCCCAGTTCATAGGCGTCCTCGTAGCCCAGTTTGCGGTAGGCGAAGGACTCGAAGGACACGCAGTGGCCTTCCCTGTTCCGGCCCACCAGCACCGGCAGGCGGCCCACCTTGTCCCGGGCGGCGATGATCTCGCCCTTCTCGGTGAGGATCAGCAGGGTGAGGGAGCCGTCGATCAGCTCCTGGGCCCGGCGGATGCCGTCCACAAAATCCTCGCCCTGGTTGATGAGCGCGGCCGCCAGTTCGGTGGAGTTCACCTTGCCGGAACTCATGGCCATGAAGTGATTGCCCCCCTGGGCGAAGTGCCGCTCCACCAGATCGTCGGTGTTGTTGATGATGCCGACGGTGGTGATGGCGTACACCCCAAGGTGGGAGCGGACCATCAGGGGCTGGGGGTCGGTGTCGCTGATGCAGCCGATGCCCGCCTGGCCGTGGAAGTCACGGAGGTCCTTCTCGAACTTGGTGCGGAAGGGGG
>CAYPEE010000157.1:0-3136 GCA_964409665.1 uncultured Oscillospiraceae bacterium | reverse complement strand
GGAGTTCGGGGGGATTCATGGTGGCCATCAGCAGGGTCAGCGCCTGCCGCTGTCCGCCGGAGAGGAGCCCCACCGGCTGCTTCATCCGGTCCTCCAGCCCCATGTCCAGCAGGGCGAGCTGATCCCGGAACCGGGCGCGGTCCTTCCCCGTCATACGGGAGAACCACCCGCCTCCGCCGGCGGCCAGAGCCAGATTCTCCTCGATGGTCATGCCGGGGGCGCTGCCCCGCATGGGGTCCTGGTACAGCCGGCCGATGGACCGGGCCCGGATGTGCTCCGGCAGAAAGGTGATGTCCTCCCCGCCCAGCCGGATGGAGCCCTCGTCGGTGAGAAAGGAGCCGCAGACGGCGTTGAACAGGGTGGACTTCCCCGCCCCGTTGGAACCGATGATGGTGACGAACTCGCCGGCATCCATGTGGAGGGTCAGGTCGGTGAGGGCCTTTTTCTCGTTCACCGTGCCGGGGTTGAAGGTCTTGGAGATGTGAACGATGTCCAGCATATCAGCGCGCCCCCTTCCCCGCGGCCAGCCTGCGGCGGACCACCGGCCACCGGTCCTTCAGATACGGGATGGCCAGGGCCAGAATGACGATGACGGAGGACACCAGCTTGAGCATGAAGGCGGGCATATCCAGCCGCAGGGCGATGGCGTACACCAGCCGGAAGATGACCGCGCCCACCACCATGCCCGACGCCCGGAGGGCGATCCCGCCCCGGCCCAGCACGGTGGCCCCGATCAGCAGGGAGGCCAGGGCGACGGTGACCACCCCCTGCCCGATGTTCACGTCCATGGACTTCTGCATCTGACCCAGCAGACACCCGGACAGGCCGGTAAAGGCGTTGGCCACGCACAGGCCCACGGTGGTGGTGAACGCGGGGTTGATGGAGGAGGAGCGGACCATATCCGGGTTGTCGCCGGTAGCACGGATGGCCAGCCCCAGGCGGGTGTTGAGGAACAGGGTGAGGAAGACGACCGCCAGCACAACGGCCGCCCCCGACACCAGGACGTTGCAGAAAGGGGCCAGAGGGGTGCCGGCCAGGAGGTCCTTCGCGGCGGAGAAGACGGTGTCCGTCCGGTTCATGCTGACGTTGGGGGAGCCTCCCAGCACCGCCATGTTCACCGAGTACAGCCCGGTATTGACAATGATGCCGGCCAGCAGACTGTTGATGCCCATCTTCGTCTGCAAAAGAGCGGTGACGAAACCGGAGCACGCCCCGGCGGCCATGGCGGCCAGCAGGGACAGGCCGGGGTGGCCCGCCACGGCCACGACCGCGCCCACGGCGGCGCCCAGGGTAAAGCAGCCGTCGGTGGACAGATCGCAGACGTTGAGCATGGAGTAACTCAAAAACAGGGCCAGCACCGTCAGAGAGTAGACCAGCCCCAGTTCCAGGGCGGTCTGGGCGACAGTCAGCATAAAACGCTCCTCCTTACACGATGATAACGCGGGACCGTAGGGGCCGGTCCGAGACCGGCCCGCCGTCTATCAATACGCGGCGGTTCTCCCGAATACGGGATCATAGGGGCCGGCCCGCCGTCCATCAATACGCGGCGATCCTCAAGAATGCGGGCGGATCACCCGGACACGCCCTCGAAACTCTCGGCGGTCCGGATCTCCTGCACCTTGGTGCAGTAGGGGATGAAGGCCTCCCTGACGGTCTCATAGTCCAGCCCCAGAGCGGCGCAGGTATCGGTGTTGACGGTGGCGGTGCCGTTGTCGAAGGTCATGACGGGGGTGGATGCGGGGTCGGCGCCGTCCACCAGGATGGAGACCGCCATGTTGGCGGTCTCCACGCCCAGATTGGCGTAGTCCACGCCGTAGCCCAGGAAAGCGCCGTTCAGGGCAAAGGAGTCGGCTCCGGTGTAGTGGGGGATGCCGGCGTCGATGAAGGTCTCGTAAATCGCCAGTTCGGCGGTCATAATGCTGTTGTCGGTGGGGGTGAACACGGCGTCCACGCCGTCCTCCACCAGGGCCTGGGCGGCCAGTTTGATTTCGTCGGCGGTGTGGCCGTTGCGCTCCACATACTCGACGCCCTTGTCCTCCAGATACTCCTTGGCGCGGGCGATGGGGGCGGTGGAGGAGTCCTGCCCCAGATCATAGAGGAGACCGATCTTACCGGCGTCGGGGTCGGCGGCGAAGATCAGGTTCATCACGGCGTTGGTGTCCAGGTAGTCGGAGGTGCCGGTGACGTTGGCGCCGGGGGCCTCCAGGGAGTCTACCAGCTTGGCGCCGACGGGGTCGGACACGGCGGAGAACACCACGGGGATCTGATTGTCCTCGGTGGCGGCCTGCATGGCCATGGCCACGGGGGTGGCCACGCCCACCATCAGATCCACCCCGTCGGCGATGAAGTTGGAGATGATCTGGTTCATCACGGCGGCGTCGGCGTTGCAGTTGTCATAGGACACGTCGAAGGCCACGCCCTTCTCCCTGCCCGCGGCGTCCAGCTGGCCCAGGATGTTGGTGACGATCTGGTTCAGAGAGGCGTCGTCCACATAGTTGCAGATGCCCACCTGATAGGTGTCGCCGCCGGCGTCGCCCACCACCTGGGACTCCAGGGCGAAGCCGGAGCCTGGGGCCTCGGCGGACCCGCCGGACTGACTCTGCTGGGGATCGCCGCCGCAGGCGGCCAGGGCGAAGAGCATGGTCAGGGCCAGCAGCATGGCCGGCAGTTTCTTCAGGATGTTTTGCTTTTTCATGTTTGAATTCCTCCTCATAAGATATGCGAGCGGCAGATGACCCGGACGCCCGCCGCGACGCCGGGAAAAAAGAAAAAGCCTCCGTCCCATATGGGACAAAAGCTTTTGCTCCTGCGATACCACCCAAATTGACGTATAAAAACGTCCTCTCGCTTACGCGCACCATCATGCGCGCCCCGATGGATAACGGGTGGGATACCCGTCGGTCCCTACTTCCCCGAAAGGGTTCGGTCCGCCCTCCGGAAGTCCATTCGCTGACCGCTCCCCGCCCCGTTTCCACCATCGGGGGCTCTCTGAAGGTTCCGCCTGCCGGTTACTATTCTCCGTCACTGGTTTCAAGTATTCGCTTGTTATGTGCTATTATACGCAGGCGGCCCCAGTTTGTCAACCCCTCCCGCCGGAAAAATTTTCGCCGCGTGAGGGCGGAGATCCCCCGCGGGC
>CAYPEE010000156.1:0-3170 GCA_964409665.1 uncultured Oscillospiraceae bacterium | reverse complement strand
TGGGCCCCGAGATGAAGTCCACCGGCGAGGTGCTGGGCATCGCGGAGACCTTCCCCCAGGCCCTGCTGAAGGCCTTCAAGGGCGCGGGGCTCCGGGCCCCCAAAAAGGGCGGTCGCATCATCGTCACCGTCAAGGACGAGGACAAGCCGGAACTGCTGGGCATCGCCCGGGGCTTTGAGGAGATGGGGGTGGAGCTGTTCGCCACCTCCGGCACCTGCGACTACCTCACCGGCAACGGCGTGCCCTGCAAGCGGGTGAACCGCGTCACCCAGTCCCACCCCAATATTCTGGACATGATCGGTTCGGGTACGGTGGATCTGGTCATCAACACCCCCACCCGGGGCCGCAAGCACGACTCCGACGGGTTTCAGATCCGCCGGGCCACCGTGGAGCACAGCGTGGGCTGCGTCACCGCCATCGACACCGCCAAAGCGCTGCTCACCGCCCGGGAGCGGGGCAGGAGCGAGGACCTGGTGCCCATCGACGTGACAAAGATCTGACGCGTTTTCCCGGCCCGCGATGGGGAACGCCTTTCGCTCCCGCCGGAGACGGAAGGCGGGCAGCGGCCGCGTCCTCTCCGGCGTTTCCCCATGGCGGATTGGGACAGCGGGTCTTTGGGAGCCCGCGCGAAAGCGGTAAAAGCACAGATTTGGAGGAGCGTCTATGAGTCATCAGACGGTTGTCGTGCTGGATTTCGGCGGGCAGTATAACCAGCTCATCGCCCGGCGGGTCCGGGAGTGCGGCGTGTACTGCGAGTTAAAGCCCTATACCACCCCCTTAGACGAGATCCGGTCCATGGACCCCATCGGCGTCATTTTTACCGGCGGGCCCCACAGCGTCTACGCCGGGGGCGCGCCCTCGGTGGACCCGGATATCTTCACTTGGGGGATCCCCATTCTGGGCATTTGCTACGGCTGTCAGCTTATGGCCCATCTGCTGGGGGGACGGGTGGTCCCCGCCCAGGATGACTCCGCCCGGGAGTACGGGAAGACGCCCACCCGGTTTGACACCGGCTGTAAACTGTTCGCCGGCCTGCCCGCCGAGGGCATTACCTGGATGAGCCACGGGGACTATATGGAGCGGGCGCCCCAGGGCTTTGCCCGCACCGCCTGGTCGGAGGCCTGCCCCAACGCAGCCATCGCCGACGAGACGCGGGGGTTTTACGGCGTCCAGTTCCACCCGGAGGTCAACCACACCGAGCGGGGCGTGGATATGATCCGCTCCTTCCTCTATGACGTCTGCGGCGCCAGCGGAGACTGGTCCATGGAGGACTACAAGCGCTCCGCTATTGCCGGCATCCGGCGCAAGGTGAGGAAGGGCAGGGTCCTGCTGGCCCTCTCCGGCGGGGTGGACTCCTCCGTCATGGCAGCCCTGCTGGCCGAGGCGGTGGGCAGCCAGCTCACCTGCGTGTTCGTGGACCACGGTCTCATGCGCCTCAACGAGGGGGACGAGGTGGAGGCCGCTTTCGCCCCCTGGGACGTCCGCTTCGTCCGGGTCAACGCGGAGGAGCGGTTCCTGTCCAAATTGAGCGGGGTGGTTGAGCCGGAGCGCAAGCGGAAGATCATCGGCGAGGAGTTTATCCGGGTGTTCGAGGAGGAGGCCCGGAAGATCGGCGCCGTGGACTTTCTGGCCCAGGGAACCATCTATCCGGACGTGATCGAGTCCGGCGGCGCCGGGGCGGCGGGCGCCGCCGTCATCAAGAGCCACCACAATGTGGGCGGTCTGCCCGACACCGTGGACTTCAGGGAACTTATCGAGCCTCTGCGTCTGCTGTTCAAGGACGAGGTGCGCCAGCTGGGCCGGGAACTGGGTCTGCCGGAATATCTGGTGACCCGCCAGCCCTTCCCGGGGCCGGGCCTCGCCATCCGCATCATCGGGGACGTGACCAAGGACAAGGCGGACACCCTCCGTCTGGCCGACTTCATCTTCCGGGACGAACTGGCCAGGGCCGGGGAGGACAGGAACCTGAACCAGTACTTCGCCGTGCTCACCGACACCCGCTCCGTGGGCGTCATGGGGGACGGCCGGACTTACGACTACACCCTGGCTCTCCGGGCGGTGACGACCGCCGACTTTATGACCGCCGACTGGGCCCGCATCCCCTACGACGTGCTGGATCGGATCTCGGTGCGGATCGTCAACGAGGTCAGGGGGGTCAACCGGGTGGTGTATGACATCACCGGCAAGCCGCCGGCGACGATAGAGTGGGAATAGTATCTGAAACGGCGGAAAGCCGCATGGATACGGAATTTCTCAACTTGAAAAGTTCAAAGTGACAACACTTTGACAACAATTTTAGATTATCCAAGAATAAAGAGCTATCTGATTTCTGTTGAAGTCAGATAGCTCTTTTTGTTTTACATATTTTTCAGTTTTTTCTTGAACGCCTTGACCAGTGCGTTGCCCAGTTCCTGCGAAGTGGACAATAGTCAATAAAGTGGACAAGTGAAATTAGGGGCAGTAGAGATTTTCGAACTGATTAGGGGACAGGCTGTGATTATGGGGATGAGGCCTGACGGAGTTATAGAAGCCGGCGATATGGGACAGGAGGCTTTGCCTGAGTTGCTCCGGGGAGTGAAAGGAACGGCGGTCCAGTTCTTCCTTCTTCAAATATTTTAAAAAACACTCCATCACCGCGTTGTCATAAAGATGCCCCTTGGCGGAGAAAGACTGCACCATGCCCAATTCGTCAATCACTTTTCGGAAGTCTTTAGAGGTGAACTGACAGCCCCGATCCGTGTGGAACAGGACGCCCTTGGATACGCCTCTGGCCCGGACGGCGTAATGGTCGGGAAGCGGTCGATCTTGGGGGAGACCTGGCAGGCGATGACCTTTTCCAACTCCGCGCTGCGGCGCCTTGACCTGCTGGGCGGTTAAGACAGTGCCGTCCTCGAGCTGGACCCGGGAGTATTTGCGTATCCATTTTGCGAGAACCGAGGAGGAAACACCGTACTCCTATGGAGTGAGTCTGAAAGAAATTTAGGAGTGGTTAGGTCACAGCGATATTTCCACTACATCAAACATTTATACCCACCTGGATTTCAGCTCCAAGGTTGCCTCCGCCAATGCGATCATCGGCGTGTATCCCGTCGCAGCAAACCCAATGTCCCTCCGATGTCCCTCCGAATTGCGAGGCCCGCAGCGGGCATAAAGAGAAGCTCGAAAATGCC
>CAYPEE010000155.1:0-3187 GCA_964409665.1 uncultured Oscillospiraceae bacterium | reverse complement strand
TTATTTCAAAAACCCCTTGACAAACTCCCGGGAGTGTAGTAGGATAACACTACCCCCCAGGGGGGTGTTACTTGACCAAAAAGGAGGGACCGCCCATGGTGGCCGACCAGAAGACCATCCTGCGGCTGCTGAAGACCGCACGCGGCCAGATCGACGGCATCCTCAAGATGGTGGAGGAGGACCGTTACTGTATGGACATCTCCCAGCAGGTGACGGCGGCCTGCGCCATGCTCCGCCGGGCCAACCGGGAGATCCTGACCGCCCACCTGAAGCACTGCGTGGAGCACGCCGAGAGCGATCAGGAGCGGTCCGACAAGATCGACGAATTGGTGGACGCCCTGGGGAAAATACTGTGAACATCCCCGGAAAGGTTGGTGGGTCGAAATGCGGCAAAAATTTATCGTCACGGGCATGACCTGCTCCGCCTGCTCCGCCCATGTGGAGAAGGCGGTGCGGAAACTGGAGGGCGTGTCCGAGGTGAATGTGAACCTGCTGGGCGGCTCCATGACGGTGGACTGGACAGGCGATCTGACCGCCGGCCAGATCATCGACGCCGTGGACAGGGCGGGGTACGGCGCGTCTCTGCCCGCCGCGAAAGGGGAGAGCCGGCCGCAGCCCGCCGTCCCCAACATGGAGGACGAGTTGAAGAGCATGAAACGGCGGCTCATCATCTCTGTGATCTTTCTGGTGCCGCTGTTCTATCTCTCCATGGGCCACATGATGGGCTGGCCGCTGCCCTCGTTCCTGCTGGGGCACGAGAATATGCTCACCTTCGCGCTGGCGCTCCTGCTGCTGACTTTGCCCATCCTGTACGTCAACGACAAATACTACAAGGTGGGGTTCAAGGCCCTTTTGCACGGTTCCCCCAATATGGACTCCCTGATCGCCCTGGGTTCCGCCGTGGCGTTCGTTTACAGCGTATATGTCATGTTCCGGCTGTCCTGGGCCGTCGGGCACATGGATATGGAGACGGTGGAGCGTTTCCACATGAGCCTCTATTTTGAGTCCGCCGGCATGATCCTGACCCTGGTCACGGTGGGGAAGTATCTGGAGACCCGCTCCAAGGGCAAGACCGGAGAGGCCATCGCCCGCCTCATCGACCTGACCCCCAAGACCGCCTCCGTCCTCCGGGACGGCAGGGAGGTGGAGGTGCCGGTGGAGCAGGTGCAGGTGGGCGACCTGGTGCTGGTGCGCCCCGGCGGTTCGGCGCCGGTGGACGGCGTGGTGGTGGAGGGCGCCTCCTCGGTGGACGAGTCCGCTCTCACCGGCGAGTCCATCCCCGTGGACAAGGCTGTGGGGGACACGGTGATCTCCGCCTCCATCAACAAGTCCGGCGCGCTGACCCTCCGGGCCACGCGGGTGGGGGAGGACACCACTCTGGCGCAGATGATCCGTCTGGTGGACGAGGCCGCCTCCTCCAAGGCCCCCATCGCCAAACTGGCGGATAAGGTCGCCGGGGTGTTCGTGCCCGCGGTCATCTGCATCGCCATAGTGACGGCGGCGGTGTGGCTCCTGCTCACCGGCTCGGTGGAGCGGGCCCTGACCTCCGCCGTGTCGGTGCTGGTCATCTCCTGCCCCTGCGCGTTGGGTCTCGCCACTCCCGTGGCCATCATGGTGGGCACCGGCAAGGGCGCCGAGTACGGCATCCTGGTGAAGTCCGCCGAAGGGCTGGAGCGGCTCCGCTCCGTGACGGCGGTGGTGCTGGACAAGACGGGCACCGTCACAGAGGGCAAACCCAGGGTCACCGACGTGTACCCCCTGAACGGCGCCGGCGCCGAGGAACTGCTGTGCGTGGCCGCCTCTCTGGAAAAACCTTCCGAGCATCCGCTGGGCGCCGCCGTAGTGGAGGAGGCCGCCAACCGCAACATCTCCCTGTGTCCGGTGGAGGGCTTCGAGGCCGTCCACGGCAAGGGCGTCCGGGGGCGCATCCAGGGCGCGTTCTATGTGGCGGGCAACGCCGCCATGCTGGCCGGTTCCGGCGTGAGGCTGGAGGACTATCAATCCCTTGCCGACGATCTGGCCGCCCAGGGCAAGACCCCCCTGTTTTTCCTGAAGGACGGCGGGCTCATTGGAGTCATCGCCGTGGCCGACACCGTCAAGCCCACCAGCCGCGCCGCCATCGAGGGCTTCCGCAAACTGGGCCTGAAAGTCATCATGCTCACCGGGGACAACCGGCGCACCGCCGAGGCCATCGGCAGGGAACTGGGCCTCACCGACGTGATCGCCGAGGTGCTGCCCGCCGACAAGGAGCGGCAGATCTCCGCCCTGCAGAGGAGGGGGGAGAAGGTGGCTATGGTGGGGGACGGCGTCAACGACGCGCCCGCCCTTGCGAGGGCCGACGTGGGCATTGCCATCGGCGCGGGCGCCGACGTGGCCATCGAGTCCGCCGACATCGTGCTGATGAAGTCCGATCTGGCGGACGCGGTCACCGCCGTGGAGCTGTCGCGGGCGACCATCCGCAACGTGAAACAGAACCTGTTCTGGGCCTTCTTCTACAACGTGATCTGCATCCCCATGGCCGCCGGCCTGTTCGGGTTCCAGTTGGACCCCATGTACGCCGCCGCCGCCATGAGCCTCAGTTCGGTCACCGTGGTCTGCAACGCCCTGCGGCTGCGGTTCTTCCGGCCCAGCATCCGATCTGAGCGAACGCAAACCATAGTTCAAACCGGCGATACCGCCGTTGAAACACCGAAAGGAGATACGAATCCCATGAAAAAAGTCACCATTGAGGGCATGATGTGCCAGAACTGCCGCAATCATGTGGAAAAGGCCCTGCGGGCCCTGGACCCCGCCGCCGCCGTGGACCTGGAGAGCAAGACCGGAACCGTCTCCTCCTCCGTCTCCGACGACGCCATCCGCGCCGCCGTCGCCGACGCGGGCTACGAGGTCTCCGCCATCGTCTGAAAGGCGGAAACGGAAAAGGGCCGCTCCAAACGGAGCGGCCCAATAAGGCAGTAATCCGCAAAACTGAATTACCGGCATTGTAAAGGCAAAGGGAACGCCCAGAAAAGCATCTGCTTTTCTGGGCGTTCTCTTCTTTGCACATTCGTCTTTTAACTCGGCGGCTGATAAAATAGTGCCATCACCGAAAGGAGGACGCAAAATGAGCGCAGACCTAAGGCAACACCGCAGAAAGGGCGTGCAAAGTGCGGAGAACAGGTGTAAAATAAAGCTATGGATAAGCAGA
>CAYPEE010000154.1:0-3193 GCA_964409665.1 uncultured Oscillospiraceae bacterium | reverse complement strand
CGCCAAAAGAAACGCCGCCGCCGCGAAAACTGCCCTTCAGGGGGTTGTATATGAACCACATAGATGATATAATTTAATTTTGCGAACACAGGGAAAAGGAGAATCCTCGGCTATGATTTTCGGCAAGCATATTAACCGGTATTATCTCAAATACGGCGGCTGGCTGCTGCTGGGCCTGCTGGCGCTGGTGCTGGTGGACTATATGCAATTGGTCATTCCCAGCCTGTACCGGATGACCATCAACGGCATCAACGACGGCGGCGTGGCGCTGGACGGCGTGTGGCACGCCTTCGACATGGACTTCCTGCTGGACCGCATCTGTATGCCGCTGGTGTGGGTCATTCTGTCCATCGTGGTGGGGCGCTTTCTGTGGCGCATCTGCATCTTCGGCTCGGCCATCAAGGTGGAGACCGACCTGCGCGACGAGATGTTCGACCACGCCAAGGACCTGTCCCAGCAGTACTATCAGGTGAACAAGGTGGGCAACCTCATGAGCCTGTTCACCAACGATCTGGAGACCGTGCAGGACTGCTACGGCTCCGGCTTTCTCATGTTTTTCGACGCGCTGATCCTGGGCGGAATGGCCATCGGCCGGATGGTCATGATGAACCCGTTTCTCACCCTGCTGACCCTCATCCCCATGGGGCTGCTGCTGGCGGCCAGCACCGTCATCGGCAGGTATATGACCGCCAAGTGGGACGCCCGGCAGGCGGCCTTTTCCAAGCTGTCCGACTTCTCCCAGGAGTCCTTCTCCGGCATCGCGGTCATCAAGGCGTTCGTCAAGGAGGGCAAGGAACTGTGGGCCTTCCGGAAACTGAACCGGGAGAACGAGACGGCCAACGTGGAGTACACCAGGGCCTCGGTGCTGCTGCACATTCTGGTGAACCTGTTTGTGGAGTCTGTGGTGTGCATCGTGCTGGGCTACGGCGGCTGGCTGGTCTACCGGGGCGTGTTCAACGCCGGAGAGCTCATCGAGTACATCAGCTATTTTGAGTCGGTGGTCTGGCCCATCATGGCCGTCGCCGAACTCATCGATATGTCCAGCCGGGGCAAGGCGTCCCTGAAGCGCATCGGCGAACTGCTGGACGCGGAGCGGGACGTGGCGGACCGGCCCGATGTGAAACCCCTGGGCCAGGTGAGGGGGGAGATCGAGTTCAGGGACCTGACGTTCCGCTACCCCGACGGGGAGTACGACGCGCTGGAGCATATCTCCTTTGTCATCCGCGCCGGGGAGAGCGTGGGTCTGGTGGGCAAGACCGGCGCCGGCAAGACCACCCTGGTGGACCTGATCCTGCGCACCTACAACGTGCCCGACGGGACCGTCTTTCTGGACGGGCACGACGTGAACGGCGTCCCCATCCGGGATGTGCGGGCGGCCTGCGCCTATGTGCCCCAGGACAACTTCCTGTTCAGCGACACCATCACCCGCAACATCGCCTTCGGCATGGCCGACCCGGACCCGGAGAAGGTGCGCGCCGCCGCCGCCCTGTCCGACGTGGACGGCGACATCCGGGACTTCGCCGATGAGTATGAGACCGTGCTGGGCGAGCGGGGCGTCACTGTGTCCGGCGGCCAGAAGCAGCGCATCTCCATCGCCCGGGCCCTGATGAAGGACGCACCCATCCTGATTTTGGACGACTCGGTGTCCGCCGTGGACACCGGCACCGAAAAGGCCATTTTGGAGAATCTGAAAAAGACCCGGGCGGGAAGGACCACCATTCTCATCGCCCACAGGGTGTCCACCATCGAGGGGATGGACAAGATCGTATTCCTCGACGACGGGCGTCTGGTGGCCGTCGGGTCCCACGCCGACCTCTACCGGACGTGCCCGGACTACCGCCGCATGGTGGATCTCCAGCGGCTGGAGGAGGAAGGGGGCGAGCGCAGTGCGTGAGTATCTGCCCATTCTCATCGTGGGGAGCGTCATCGGCGTGTTCGCCGTCCTCTTTGTCATCGCTTACGCCCTCGTCAAAAAGAGGAAAGAGGACGTGGACTTTGACCGCAGCGTGCCCGACAGGGAGATCGTCCGCCGCCTGATGGTCTACGCCAGACCCTACTGGAAGGAATTTTTGCTGGTGCTGGTGGTGATGGTGATCTCCATCGCCTACGACGTGGTCTCCCCGCTGCTCATCGGTGACATCGAGGAGCTGATCAAGGACGACTTCGCGCTGTCCGACCTGTTTGCCGCCGTCGCGGTGTACGCCGGCATCCTGATCGTGTCCATGGTGTGCGCCTATTTCCAGTCCATGATCCTGCAGAAGGCCGGGCAGAAGATCCTCTCCCGGCTCCGGCAGGACGTGTTCACCCGCATCGAGAGCCTGTCCCACAGCCAGCTGAACCAGATCCCCGTGGGCAAGCTGGTCACCCGCGTCTGCAACGACACCAACGCCATCTCCATGATGTTCACCAACATCCTGGTCACTATGGTGAAAAACGTGTTCATCCTGCTGGGCGTACTGGGGGCCATGCTCCTGACAAACTATATGCTCACCCTGATGGTGCTGTGCTTTATCCCGTTTCTGGTGCTGTTCACCGTCATCTTCCGCAAGTTTACCCGCCGGGTGTACCGCCGGGTGAAGGACGCCACCACCGACATCAACACCTATCTGTCCGAGAATCTGTCCGGCATCAAGATCACCCAGGCGTTCAACCGGGAGCGGGAGAAACTGGACGACTTTCTGGACCGGAGCCGCGCCCTGAAAAAGGCCAAGCAGCAGCAGACGTTCGTATTCGGCATTTTCCGGCCCATGGTGTATATGCTGTATATCTCCTCGGTGCTGTGCCTGCTGTACCTGGGCGGCCGGGGATATATCAGGGACGTGGTGTTCCTGGGCCAGACCGTCACCAGCGGCACCCTGGTCACCTTTTACCTCTTTATCAACAAATTTTTCAACCCCGTCCAGACGCTGGCGGAGCAGTTCAATATGCTCCAGTCCGCCTTCGCCTCCGCCGAGAAAATTTTCTCCGTGCTGGACATGGAGCCAGAACTGGTGGACGAGCCGGACGCCATCGAACTGGAGGAGATCCGGGGAGAGATCGAGTTTCAGGACGTGTGGTTCGCCTATATCCCCGGCGAGTGGGTGCTGAAGGGGGTCTCCTTCCACATCGACCCCAGGCAGACGGTGGCCTTTGTGGGCTCCACCGGCTCCGGCAAGACCACCATCCTGTCCCTCATCTGCCGCAACTACGACAT
>CAYPEE010000153.1:0-3264 GCA_964409665.1 uncultured Oscillospiraceae bacterium | reverse complement strand
AGCAGCGTCACGGCGTCGCCGGACACGCACATGCCGATGTACTCGCTCAAAGCGCCGTAGATGTCCACCTCGCAGGCCACGGGGATGCCCCGGCTGACCAGGCGGGAGTTCACATAACAGGGCTCGAAACCGAACTGGCTGGGGAACGCGGGCCAGCACTTGTCGGCGAAGGCCACATACTTGCGGCTGCCCCCGTGCTGCTCCGCCCAATCCAGAAGGGTCAGCTCAAGCTGCGCCATCCGGGCGGACAGGTCGGGATAATAGCGGCCCTCGCCCATCTCGGCGGCCATGTCCGCGCAGACGGCGGGGATACGGGGGTCCCCGGCGTGGGCCTTGTAGTTCACCAGCAGGTCCAGTTCGGAGTTCTCCTCGATCTCCACGCCCAGTTCGTACAGGCCCTTGATGGGGGCGTTGCAGGCGAAGAAGTCCTGGGGCCGGGGGCCGAAGGTGATGATCTTCAAATTTTTCACGCCGATGACCGCCCGGGCGATGGGCACGAAGTCCGCGATCATCTTGGCGATGTCCTCCGCGGTGCCCACGGGGTACTCCGGGATATAGCCCTTCAGATGACGCATCCCCAGATTGTAGGAACAGTTGAGCATCCCGCAGTAGGCGTCCCCACGCCCGTTGACGAGGTCGCCGTCCCCCTCGGCGGCGGCCACGAACATACAGGGGCCGTCAAAATTTTTGGCGATCAGCGTCTCCGGGGTCTCGGGGCCGAAGTTGCCCAGGAACACGACGAGGGCGTTGCAGCCGGCGGCCCGCGCGTCCGCCACGGCTTTCAGCGTATCGCGTTCGTTCTCCACGGTGACGGGGCACACATAGAGTTCGCCCGGGTAAGCGGCGGCGACGGCGGCGCGGCGCCTTTCGCTCAGGGCGATGGGAAAACAGTCCCGGCTCACCGCGATCAGGCCCAGCTTGACTTCAGGAATGTTGTTCAGCATGATGATCTCCTCCTCTTATTTCAGTTCTTGGAACAGCGTTTTCATGGCGGGATAGATGGCGCGGAATTTCTGATATTGGGCCTCGTACCGGGCGGAGAGGACCGGGTCGGGGGAAACTGTCTCGGTCACCTTTACCAGTTTGGCCGCGGCCTCCTTCACCGAGGAATACGCCCCGCAGGCCACCGCCGCCAGCATGGCCCCGCCGTAGCCGGGGCCCTCCTCCGACGCGGTGCGCTCCAGTTCCAGGCCGCACACATTGGCCAGAATGGTCCGCCACAGGGGACTCTTAGCCCCGCCGCCGCAGATTCGGCTCTTTTTGACGTCCAGCCCCAGGGACCGGGCCACCTCCAGGCTGTCCCGGATGGCGAAAGCCACCCCCTCCAGCACCGCCTGGGTCAGGTCCGCCCGCGTGCTGTCCATGGTGAGGCCGGTGAAGGTCCCGCGGGCGTCGGTGTCGTTGATGGGGGACCGCTCCCCCATCAGGTAGGGGAGAAAGAACACCCGGTTCCGGCCCAGTTTTTCCCCGCCGATGGGGGATTGCTCGGCGGTGTAGTCCCCCGTTCCCAGGATGTCCTCGCACCACCACCTGTTGCAGGAGGCGGCGGACAGCATACAGCCCATCAGGTGGTACTTCCCGTCCGCGTGGGCGAAGGAGTGGAGGGCGTTGTGGGGGTCCGCGCCGAATTTTTCGCTGGCGATGAAGATGGTGCCGCTGGTGCCCAGACTGATATTGCAGGCCCCGTTTCCCACCACGCCGGTGCCCACCGCGGCGGCGGCGTTGTCCCCCGCTCCGGCGCAGACGACCGCCGTCTCCGGCAGGCCTAGGGCGGCGGCCGCGTCGGGTTTCAGCGTGCCCACGGCCTCGTAACTCTCAAAGAGTTTGGGCAGCTGGTCCTCCCGGAGGCCGCAGATGTCCAGCATCTCAGCACTCCAGCGCCTGTGCTCCACGTCCAGCAGCAGCGTCCCGGATGCGTCCGAGTAGTCGGTGCAGGGAACGCCGGTGAGCCGGTAGTTGATGTAGTCCTTGGGCAGCATGATCCGGGCGATCCGGGCGAACAGGTCTGGCTCGTGTTTCCGCATCCACAGCAGCTTGGGGGCGGTGAAACCGGCGAAAGCGATGTTGGCGGTGTATCGGGACAGCCGGTCCTTGCCCACCGCGTTGTTGAGGTAGTCCACTTCCTCCGCCGCGCGCCCGTCGTTCCACAGGATGGCGGGGCGCAGGACGTTATCCTCCCTGTCCAGGGCCACCAGGCCGTGCATCTGGCCCCCGCAGCCGATGCCGGCCACCTGGGATCTGTCGCAGTCCGCAGTCAGCTCCCGGACGCCGTCCGCCACGGCGGCCCACCAGTCCTCCGGGTCCTGCTCGGCCCAGCCGGGGCGGGGAAAAGACAGGGGGTATTCTCTGGAGACGACTTTCTGGACGGCGCCCTCTCCGTCCATCCGCAGCAGCTTGACGGCGGAGGTGCCAAGGTCGATGCCGATAAACAATGCCATAACCGTCCCTCCTCAGCAGTCTGTTTCGCGTTCTCCCCCTCGGGGAAGATAATTTTATCATATCACAGATCAGGCCACCATGGAAGTACCATTTTTATTTCGCGGTCAGGGTAAACGCCCCGGAATGAGCCGGGGGGACCTGTCGTCCATCCGATCCGGGGTCCGCACGGCCGTTTGACCCACAAATTTTTGATATACGATAGTTTGTGGGTAAAAAATTTGAGATTTTATCATTGTATTCCATCCGTATTTCTGATAGATTAAAGTAGACAAGATAAACGGGCCGGAGGCAAGGTCCGTCATACTGATATTTTTCCGGTCCTTTGTCATAGCCGAGGAACCGGCTGTAGGCTACGCTGACCTTACCATCCGCGAACCGCTTTCTCTGTCCCCAGGTGCAGTTCTCCGAAATGGAGCTGCTTTCTTCCTGCGCCAGTGAGGACATGATAGTGATGAGCAGTTCGCCCTTACTGTCCAGCGTCCAGATGTTCTCCTTCTCGAAATAAATCTCAACGCCTTTTCCCTTGAGTTTCCGAACGGTGGTCAGGCTGTCGACTGTGTTCCTGGCAAAGCGGCTGACCGACTTTGTAACGACGAGGTCTGTTTGGACGCTATCTTTGATACAATGCGCATCCGCCAAAACCGTTCTCCGATAACCGTGAAATCGCTTGTATTCAGCGGTTTTTCAGCTTTTGAGAGGCACAACCCCGCACTGATAACATGATTTATATGCCACTGCGTCTGCCGCATCTATTCCGGCCACGCATCTACTCCGAAACCCCTAAAGGGCAATCCTTAAAAAGTATGGGTATCCTTAAATTGTATA
>CAYPEE010000152.1:0-3335 GCA_964409665.1 uncultured Oscillospiraceae bacterium | reverse complement strand
CGGCGGCCCTCACCCGATAGGTGGCCCCCGTGGCGGTGCGCACGGCGGAGACGCGTCCGTTCTCCGTCAGGATCTCCGTCACCTCCGCCTGTTTTACCCACAGGTTTTCCTGGCGCTCCAGAGTGTGCTTCATGACCTCCTGGTAGCGGCGGCGGTCCGCCTGTGCCCGGAGGGAGCGCACGGCGGGGCCTTTGCCCCGGTTCAGCATCCGATACTGGATGCAGGCCCGGTCGGCGGCCCTGCCCATCTCGCCGCCCAGAGCGTCGATCTCCCGGACCAGCTGGCCCTTTCCGGTGCCGCCGATGGCGGGGTTGCAGGGCATATTGCCCACCGCGTCCAAATTGATGGTAAAGCACAGGGTCCTCATCCCCAGCCGGGCGGCGGCCAGGGCGGCCTCGATCCCCGCGTGTCCCGCGCCGATGACGGCGATATCGAATTGTCCCGCGTCGTAATTCATGCGATCTCCCTTTTTATCCCGCCCGCAAGGTGAGGGACACCACCTCCGGCCGGTTGAACAGCCGGAACCCCGGAAACGGGGTGGTGTTGTTTCCCAGCCCCCGGGACACATAGAGGACGCTGCCCCCCTCGTCGTACCGCCCCGCCGTGTGGGTGGGCAGGAACCGCCGGTCCGCGCCGAGGAGCCCGTCGGTAAAGGGCAGGCGGACGATGCCGCCGTGTCCGTGTCCGGACAGCACCAAGTCATACCCGGCGGCGGCGTACCGCTCAAACTCGGTGTTGCGGTGGGCCAGCAAAATGGTGTACAGCCCCGGCTCCGCCGCCGCGATCTCCTCCGCCAGCTCCTCCGGCGTCTTCTGGTCAGCGAAACCGTTGGGGTCGTCCACTCCGGCCAGCGCCAGAAAGTCGCCGTTCCGCTCCAGGACCTCATAGCGGTTGGTGAGGGTGGTCACGCCGTGGTCGTTGAGCAGGGGTTTCAGTTCCCGCACCGTGTTGGTGCCGGTGGCCCACTCGTGGTTGCCGGTGACATAGTAGGTGGGCGCGACGGCGCTCAGCCCGTCGGCCAGGGCGGGGATCATCTCCAGCTGCGCGGCCCGGTCGATCATGTCCCCGGTCATCACGATGAGGTCCGGCCTCTCCGCCGCCACCCGCTCCAGCAGGTCCCTGTTCCCCTCTCCGTACTCGTGGCCATGGAGATCGGACAGGTGGACGATCCGCAGCCCGTCGAACCCCGCCGGCAGGCCGGGAAGGGTCAGTTCCGTCCGGGTGGTCATCAGCCCCCAGCACTGCCAGCGGAACCACGCCGCGCCGGCGGCGATGACGGCCGCCAGGATGGCCGCCGCCCCCAGCGCCCGGAGGAGCGGATGGGGACGGCGGGCCGCCCGCTTTCCGTTACTCGCGGTCATCGCTCAGATAATAGGGCTTCATAAGGCTCTCCTGCTGGGTGGAGTCCCTCTGCCCGCCTGCGGGACGGGTCTCGCCGCCGGTCCGGCGGCTGCGCCGGCGTCTCTTTTTGCCGGAGGCGGGCCGGTCCTGTCCGGGCGGCTCCCCCGGCTGCCGCCCCTGCCCGGGCTGGCCGGTCTGCCGCTCCTCCGGTCCGGCCGGTGCGGATTTCCTCTCCTGCCGCGCCTTGGTCTGGCCGGCCTGCCGCCGCTCCTCCCGCTGCCTGTCGCGGGCGGACTGCCGCCGCTCCTCCCGGGCGCTCCTGGGAGCGGCGCGATCCCCCCGCTCCCGCCGGGACCCGGAGCGGGAGTCGCCGGGCAGGGGCCGGCGGGAGGCCAGCAGCCGCGCCGTGGCGTCCATGACGACGTCGGAGTCCAGAGGATTTGGCTTGTAGAAATCGGCGGCGGGCATGGACGGCTCCGCCGGAAGGGTGTCCTCCAGCCTTCCCCGGCGCGCCCCGGCGGACAGGGACGGATCCAGACGCAATCCGGAGAGCCGGGCGTCCTCTCCCGGTTCGGCCGGCCGCGGCGCGTCGATCTTCGCCTCTGGGATTCGCCGGGCCGCGGCTCCCGCCGATTCCGGCGCGGTCTGTCCGCCGGATTCCGCCCTGCGGCGGCGCTCTTTTGGGGCGGGGGCCTCCTCCGCGACGGGGGCGGCCTGTTCCCGCTCCTTCGCGCGGGCCTGGGCCTCGGCGTCCCGCTCCCGGCGGCGCTTTTTGGCGGCGGCGCGGGCCTCGGCGTCCTCGGCGTTGACGGGCCTGCCGTGCTTATCCTTCACGGGCGGGTCGAAATTCTCCATGGGGAACGGGTGGCCCTCCACCACGGGGATGGGCCTGCCCAGCAGCTTCTCCACGCCCCTCAGTTCCTCCTTTTCATCGAACTGGCAAAAGGAGATGGCGATGCCGCCCTTCCCCGCCCGGCCGGTGCGGCCGATGCGGTGGACGTAGGTCTCGGGCACGTCGGGCAGGTTGTAGTTGAACACGCAGGGCAGATCCTCGATGTCAATGCCCCGGGCGGCGATATCGGTGGCCACCAGCACCCGGATTCGGCCCGCCTTGAAGTCGGACAGGGCCTGGACCCGGGCGGACTGGCTCTTGTTGCCGTGGATGGCGGCGGCGGAGATGCCCCGCTTGAGCAGATCCTCCGCGATGCGGTTGGCCCCGTGCTTGGTCCGGGAGAACACCAGGGCCGACGGGATGTGTCTCTCGTTCATCAGGTGGGCCAGCAGTTTGGTCTTGTTGGCTCTGTCCACATAGTACAGGGACTGCTCGATGGCCTCCACCGGGGAGGACACCGGATCCACCTCCACCCGGACGTAGTTGCGGAGCAGACCGTTCACCAGCCCCATCACCTCCGGCGGCATGGTGGCGGAGAACAGCATGGTCTGCTTTTTGCCGGGCAGCAGTTTCAGCACCCGGCGCACATCGTGGATGAAGCCCATGTCCAGCATCCGGTCGGCCTCGTCCAGCACGAAGATCTCGATGCGGGACAGGTCCAGCAGATTCTGGCCCTGGAGGTCCAGCAGGCGGCCGGGGGTGGCCACCAGAATGTCCAGCCCCGCGCGGATGGCGTCCACCTGGGGCTGCTGGCCCACCCCGCCGAAGATGACGGCGGACTTCAGGGAGAGATTGCGCCCGTAGGCCGTGAAGGAGTCCTGGATCTGGATGGCCAGTTCCCGGGTGGGGGTGAGGATCAGCGCCCGGATGACTCTGGGCCTGGGATGCGCCCCGTCCAGCCGCTGGAGGATCGGGGCGGCGAAGGCGCAGGTCTTGCCGGTCCCGGTCTGGGCGCAGCCCAGCACGTCCCGCCCCGCCAGCGCCGGCGGGATGGCCTGCTGCTGGATGGGAGTGGGCTCGGTGTAGCCCGCCTGCGTGAGGGCGCGGAGGATGGGGGCGTTGAGCCCCAGTTCGCGGAAATTCATAAAACGGTATCTTCCTT
>CAYPEE010000151.1:0-3347 GCA_964409665.1 uncultured Oscillospiraceae bacterium | reverse complement strand
GCGGCATCACCCGGGCCGAGGCCGTCACCATCCTGTTCCGCCTGCTGAAGGACGACGTGCGGGACAGGTACTGGGCCACGGAGAACCCCTTTACCGACGTGAACGCCGGAAGCTGGTACAACAACGCCGTCTCCACCATCGCCAACATGGGGCTCATCTCCGGCTGCGGCGACGGGACTTTCCGGCCCGACGGGTGGATGACCCGCGCGGAACTGGCCCAGATGGTCTCGGGCTTCTTCGCCATGGCGGACGCCGACTACGGCATGGACTTTGACGACGTGGACAAGGACGCCTGGTACGACAAATGCGTGCGCATCGTCTCGGAGCTGGGCATCATGACGGGTATGTCGGACACGGAGTTCCACCCGGAGGCCCAGGTGACGCGGGGCGAGGCCATGGCGACCTTCAACCGCCTGCTGGACCACCGGCCCACGGTGGACGGGCTGATCGAGGAGGGCGCGTACTGCAACCGGTGGCCGGACAACGCGGACAGATCCGCGTGGTATTACGCCGACGTGCAGGAGGCCAGCAACTCCCACAAGTGCGAGCCCGGCGAGGTCATCGACGGCGTACTCCACGAGCGCTGGACAGAACTTCTCCCCATGCGCGACTGGGCCGCCTATGAGCGCGAGTGGGCCAAGACCCATTCCGCGGACTGAGGGGCGTTTCCCCGCCGTAACAACCGAATCTCCGCATAAAACAGGGGCCCCGCGGGTTTTTCCCGCGGGGCCCCTGTTCGGTTCAGACAGGGACGGCGGCCCTCACAGCAAAGTCACGGTCCCGGAGGAGACGGTATAGTCCTTCCCGTCGTCCCCGGCCGCCAGCAGGGCAAAACCGCCGTCGATCCCCTTCGCCGTGCCGGTGAGGACCGCCCCGTTTTGCGCAAAGGACACCCGCCGCCCCGGGGTGAGGCAGCGGGCCCGGTATCTGGCCAGCCAGTCCTCCCGGCGGACGGGAAACTCCCTGACCATCGCGTCCAGCTTATCCAGCAGGGCCAGGGCGAGCGCGTTGGGGTTGGCCGGGTACCCCGCCTGGGCCAGCGACACGGCGACGCGCTCCAGGCCCTGGGCCCGGAAAGTCTCCGCCGTCTGGGTCAGATTGACGCCTATGCCGACGACCGCGTATTCGGCCCCGCCGCGCGCGTCGATGGGGGCCAGTTCGACGAGGATGCCCGCCAGCTTGCGGCCGCGGAGGTACACGTCGTTGAGCCATTTGATCTCGGCGGGGGCGCCGCAGGCCCCCTCCACGGCCTCCCGGACGGCCACCGCCGTCCAGCCGGGGAGGGTGAGCAGGTCCCCGAGGGAGACCCGGGGCCGCAGCAGTACCGACAGATAGAGGCCCTCCCCTCTGGGGGACTGGAAGGAGCGGCCGTGGGTGCCCCGGCCGGCGGTCTGCTCCAGCGCCAGCAGAGCAGTCCCGGCGGGGGCACCGGCGGCGGCCATGGCCCTCAGCCGGGTATTGGTGGAGTCAACCCGGTCCTCCAGGACGATCTTCCCCGCGAACAGGCTGTCCGGCGGGACCGCGGCGTTGAGCCAGGCGGCGGACAGGACAGGGGGCGGGGCCGCGTTTTCCGGACGGCTCATGGCGCCGGCGTCCGCCCCAGAGTGTCGATGAGGGGGAGGGCGATCTCCAGGACTTCGCCGTCCCGCAGAACGGAGCAGGTCACAGTCCCGTCCGCCCCGGCGGTGTAGAGCACCCGCCGCAGGGCGGCCAGCGTGGGGGTGTCCTGCCCGTTGGCGGCTATGATGAGGTCGTTGACGCGCAGGCCCGCCTCATAAGCGGTGGACGCGGTGATCTCCCGCACCAGGATACCCGTCCGATCGCCCACGGAGGAGACGAGGCAGGAGATGCCGATGGAGGGCCGCCAGCTCTCCCCGGAGGCCAGAATGCGGTTGACGAACGGGAGCAGGTCGGTGGTGGGGATGGCCAGCCCCAGTCCCTCGATGACGGTGTCGTTCTCAATGCCGGTAATCTTGGCGGAGACGATGCCCACCACCTGGCCCCGGCCGTTCAGCAGGGGGCCGCCGGAGTTTCCGGTGTTCAGAGGGGCGGAGATCTGGATCATGGCCAGACCGTTGGGGACGTCCTCCCCCTCCCGGCCCAGGGCGGACACGATGCCCTCGCTCATGGAGCCGTATAGATTGCCCATGGGGTTGCCGATGGCGTATATCTGGCTGCCCGTCTTCAGTTCGTCGGAGTCCCCCAGAGGGAGGACGGGCAGATCGCGGCCGTCGATTTTCAGCACCGCCAGATCGAACTCCTCGTCAAAGCCCACCACGCGGGCGTCATAGCGGGTGTTGTCGGACAGGAGCATGACCTCCAGAGCGGTGCCGTCGTCGATGACATGGTAGTTGGTGAGCAGGTAGCCGGAGCGCTCCACAATAAATCCGGTGCCGAAACTGTATCCGTTTGGCTGCTGGGCAGCGATTGACACGACGCCGGGCAGCGCCTTCTCATAGATGGCGGAGGCGTCCAGCGCCCCGCCGCCCGACTGGTCCAGAGTCAGCTGGATCGCCGGGTCGGGGGCGGCCCAGGGCAGATCCTCCGGCGTCCAGCGGTCGGACGGGGAACTGGCCGCGGGCTGGCCCGAACCGCCGGGGTCGGCGGCGTAGGGGGGAGCGGATATCCGGGCCGCCAGCATGACGCGAAAGATGAGAAAGCCGATGGACACCAGCAGGGCGATGAGGACCACGATCCCCATGACGAGGAAGATCACCTGCAATACGCCGGGCCGGGACCTCCGGTGGGCGGGGAGCTTGGGCAGGGAGCGCCCTCCGGCCTCGGCAGGCCAGCGGTGAGACAGGTAATTGTCCATGGAAGCGCCCTCCTCTCCTGACGGCTTATGCCCGGGTCAGGGTGAATACAAATCTGGTCAGGCCGTTCTCGCTGGTGCAGGTGATGTTCTCCTTGTGGCTGTTGAGAATGGTCTTGACAATATAGAGCCCCAGACCCACCCCATCCCGGTCAACGCTGCGGGAGTGGTCGGTCTTGTGGAACCGGTCGAAGATCAGGGCCAGTTCCTCCGGGGGGATGGTCTCGCCCTCGTTGCTGATGGAGATGGTGGCCTTGGGCCCTTTGGCGGTGACCGAGACCCCCAGGGCGCCGCCGGGCCTGGAGAACTTGATGGCGTTGTCCAGCAGGTTGTAGCACACCTGGGTGATGGAGTCCGGGTCCCCCCATACGGGCACCGGCTCCTCGGGCAGCTGCAGATCCACCTGGAGCTGGGCGGCGTCCACCCGGCTCTCCAGGGTGATGAGGGTCCGCACCAGGGTCTCAGAGATGTCGAACTGCTGCTGGGCGGCCCGCTCGTCGGACTGGAGCCGGGACAGGTCCAGCATGGAGCGCAC
>CAYPEE010000150.1:0-3359 GCA_964409665.1 uncultured Oscillospiraceae bacterium | reverse complement strand
TTCTGGAACGTAGGCAAGACCAAGGAGATCAAGGCCAGGGTGCTGCACCTGTAAGAGCGCGCGGCGAAAAAACGAGACTACAAAAGGGGCGGTCGTGCGGCCGCCCCTTTTCCGATATGGGGGAGAACGCTATGAATTACGCGACGATCAAATGGGTGGATGTGGCCAACGGCCCCGGCGTGCGGGTGTCCCTGTTCGTGTCCGGCTGCACCCACCATTGTCCCGGCTGCTTCAACGAGGAGGCGTGGGACTTCCGCTACGGCCAGCCCTTCACCCAGGCGGACGCGGACAGGATCGCGGACGCCCTGGCCCCCGGCTACATCAAGGGGCTGTCCCTGCTGGGGGGCGAGCCCTTTGAGCCGGACAACCAGAGGGCTCTGCTGCCCCTGCTCCGGCAGGTGAGGGCGCGGTATCCGGACAAGACGGTCTGGTGCTATACCGGCTACCTGCTGGACCGGGAACTGCTCATGCCCAGCCGCGCCCGGTGCGAGGTCACGGACCAGATGCTGAGGTGCGTGGATATCCTGGTGGACGGGCCGTTTATCGAGGCCCAAAAGGACCTGAACCTGCGGTTCCGGGGCAGCGCCAACCAGCGCATCATCGACGTGCCCAAATCCCTGGCGGCCGGCTCCGTCGTCTTGTGGGACGGGGAGACGACCATCAGGCCCATCACAAAATAACGGGAGGAGAATCACCATGCTCACCGCGCCCCTGCCTGTCAAAAAACTGGACCCCAGAGCCAGACTGCCCGTCTACGGCTCCGCCGGCGCCGCCGGCGCCGATCTGTACGCCCTGACCGACGGGCCCGTGGCCATCCGGCCGGGGGAGACCGTCCTCATCCGCACCGGACTGGCCATGGCCATTCCCAGAGGATATGTGGGGCTGGTATACGCCCGCTCCGGCCTCGCCACCAAACAGGGCCTCGCCCCCGCCAACAAGGTGGGGGTCATCGACGCGGACTACCGGGGGGAACTGATGGTGTCCCTCCACAACCACAGCGGCCGGACGCGGGTGGTGGAGGACGGCGACCGCATCGCCCAGCTGGTCGTCGCGCCATTTCTCACCGCCCAATTTACCGAGGCGGAGGACCTGGACGGCACGGACCGGGGCGCCGGAGGGTTCGGCTCCACCGGGACAAAATGACGCCGGCGGAGACCGCCGGACCGCCCCGGACGCCGGCCGAAACGGGGGAAATGCGAAATCATAAAAATCATTCATAAAAATCGTAATTTTTGACATTGCGCAACCGGATCAAAATGTGCTAAACTTAATTTGTCCAAAGGGACTGGCAAAAACCGGATCCGGATCCCGTCTCCGGCCGGACAGACCACGAGGACTTGCCGCCGCACGGCTCGACAAATACCGCAGGACAAACCCACCGAAAAAATTTTTCCGTTACCGCTTTTTCTTGTGAGTTTTGACGCTTCTTTTGACGGGCCGTGTGCTATACTGTGATTGTAGGAAGCCATCCCGCCGCCGAGGACGGCGGCGCCGCGGCCCGCAAAGCGGCGGATTGAACGTCAGTTATCGTTTTTGGGGAATTTCGTGTACATAATTTACGTTAGCCAGCTTTCCCGCGTCTATCGCGCTTTTCCAGCCCGGCGGCGGCGCAAGCAAAACAGTTCGACAGCGCCGTTCCCGTTTCCCTGTTCCCGCATTGGTCCCCGGTCAAGGACCCGCGAGCGCTCATAAGATGTATAGGATAGGGACCGACCCGAGCGGCCGGCCCCGTTACGAAGCCGGCCTCCGTTCTCAAAAGAGAACGGAGGCGGGGGGCGCGCATCCAGGCAGGACACCCCGGGATGCGACAGAGCATTGGCGGAGGAGGAAACATCATGAAGTCTTACATTCAGAATGAAGCGGCGGGCTTCGTGCGGAAGCACCGTCACTATAAGCGCTACATCGCGCTGCTCGTCTGCCTGTCTCTGATCGTGGGGCTGGGGACCTGGGCCGCTCTGCGTCTGACCGGCCAGGCATTGAACTATGAGCAGCGGGTCCTCGACTGCGGCCTGGAGGTCCATACCCACACCGAGGACTGCTACGATGAGGACGGCAACCTCATCTGCGGCCAGTCGGACTTCGTCCTCCACAAGCACGGCTACGACTGCTACGATCCCAACGGCGTGCTCGTCTGCCAGCTGGAGGAGCGCGAGGAACACCGGCACGACGAGTCCTGCTACCGCACCGAGCGGACCCTGGTCTGCGATCTGGAGGAACACACCCACACCGACGACTGTTACGACATCCACTATGAGGAGGTTACCGCCCTGACCTGCCCCCTGGCCGAGCATACCCACACCGGGGACTGCTACGACGAGGACGGCAACCTGATCTGCGGCCTGGAGGAGCACACCCACACCGACGACTGCTATGAGACCGCTCAGGTCCTGATCTGTGGCAAGGAGGAACTGATCCCCCACGAGCACACCGAGGCGTGCTACACCACCGTGGAGGACTTCGAGAACCTCACCGGGGAGGAACTCGCCCAACTGGAGGAGCGGGGCGTCGATCTGGAACACCTGCGCACCGCCGAGAACGCCGACGGCGAGCCCGTCTACATCACCTGCGGCCAGACCGAACTGCTGACCCACACCCACACCGATGAACAGGGCTGTTTCAAGACCGTCGTTCTCACCCCGGAGGAGGTGGAGAACCTCAGCCCGGAGCAGGACGACCCCGGCATGGAGGCCCCCGGCTTTGAGGAGCCCAGTTTTGAGGAGACCAGCGCCGCCGGCGACACCTATACAAAATATACCGACGGTTTTGACGGTCTGGACGGCAAACAGGTGGTGATCGTCGCAAACGACTATGCGATGAGCAATATGGTGAAACAAATGGGATCGGCTGCTGCTGCCCATGGTGTATTGACCGGAACGACCGTTTCTGTGAGTGGTACGACGCTGACCACCGATGCGACCGATGTTGTGTGGACGTTTGAGGAACAAAGCGACGGAACATATAGAATTAAAAGTAACGGACAATATTTGAATGTTACTCATAAACTTACCGCTTCGGGTTCAGACCTGACTATGAGCAACAGTGGTACTGATTTTACCGTGAGCAGTAACGGTGAGGGCTATACGCTTTCTTGCAATGTGCAAAAGCAACCGATGGGCACCATAGACTATAAGATTGCTTTGGACGGTTCCAACTTTACCGCAAACGAAAGCGGCACTCCCTTCACCTTCTATGTGCAGGACGCGAACGGCGGAACGTCCCCCGACCCCGACCCCAGTACCGCGCCCAGCGCCGAACCCGCCGAACCCAGTACCGAACCCACCGAGCCAACCGAGCCCACCGAGCCCGGCACCGGCACCCCGGTGACTTTCCATGTGACAACCGCCGAGAACGATTCCCCG
>CAYPEE010000149.1:0-3413 GCA_964409665.1 uncultured Oscillospiraceae bacterium | reverse complement strand
TGTCCGCCCACCAGAACACCTCCGGCAGGGACATGACCTATTACGATCAGGAGAAAAACGAGCATTATATCCCCTATGTGATCGAGCCCTCCCTGGGCGCGGACCGGGTGACCCTGGCCTTCTTGGTGGACGCCTACGACGAGGAGATGGTGGACGCGGCCAAGAACGACGTGCGCACCGTGCTGCGCCTCCATCCCGCCCTGGCCCCCTACAAGTGCGCCGTGCTGCCTTTGAGCAGGAAACTCTCCGACAAGGGCCGGCAGGTCCATGCCATGCTGAGCAGACACTTCATGGTGGATTACGACGACGCCGGCTCCATCGGCAAGCGCTACCGCCGGCAGGACGAGATCGGCACTCCCTGGTGCGTCACCGTGGACTTTGACACCGTGGGCAATGCGGATCAGGCCGGGGACGATTCCGTCACCATCCGGGACCGGGACACCATGGAGCAGGTCCGGGTGCCCATCCGCGAACTGACGGCCTGGCTGGACGAAAAACTGGACTACTGAGGACAAAGGCCATGAAGCGGTTTTTTGGATATTTCCTCTTTCAGACCCGTCCGGCGGCGGATCTGTCCCCCGCCCGGCGCGCGGTCTTCTGGCTGTGGAACGCCCTGCTGCTGGCGGGGGCCGCTGCCGCCCTGGGGCTGATCTCCCTGGCGCTGGCCACCGGCGGGAACTATGGCTGGGCCGTCTTCCGGGACTATTTTGCCCACCCGGCGCTGATCGCCCTCAACCTGCTGCCGCCGCTGGTGTGCGCCGCGCTGCTGTACGGGCTGCTGGGGCGGACCTGGCTGGCCTATACCATCACCGCCCTGCCGGTGCTGGCGCTGTCCTTCGCCAACTACTACAAGCTGGCCTTTCGGGACGACCCGGTCATCGCGGTCGATCTGACCCTGTTGGGCGAGGCGGGGAAGATGACGGAGAACTACGCGCTGTTCTTGTCCGCCAGACTGATCGCGGCGCTGGCGCTGGCCGTTCTCAGCGCGGTCCTGCTGGCCGTTTTTGCCAAAGGGCGGCCCCGCTGGCCCGGACGGGTGATCACCGGCGTGGCCGCGGCCGTGACCGCGGCGGCCCTGATCCCCGCTTACACCGGCGCCGGGGCCTACACGCAGAACGCCGCCCTGGAGCACCTCAACCAGTGGTCCTCCACCCAGCAGTATATCGCCCATGGACTTCTGTATCCGTTCCTCCACAGTGTGCCGGATGCCTTTCCCCACCCGCCGGAGGGCTACTCGGAGCGGGGGGCGGAGGAACTGCTGGCCCGCTATGGGGACGCGGACATTCCGGAGGATCAAAAGGTCAACATCGTGGGCGTCATGCTGGAGGCGTTCGCCGATTTCTCCGGCTTTGAGGAGATCGAATTCCAGCACGATGTTTACGCCGGCTGGCACGCCCTGGAGGAGGAGAGTTATTCCGGCACCCTGATGACCAACATTTTTGCCGGGGGCACCGTCAATACCGAGCGGGGGTTCCTCACCGGCGATCCCTCCGGGATGTATGACTTCCGGACCGATACCGATTCCTATGTGTGGTATTTGAAGAGTCAGGGCTACCGGACCTCCGGCGACCACCCCTGTTTCCAGTGGTTCTACAACCGGGAGAACGTCAATCCCTATCTGGGTTTCGACCAGTACCGCTACGTCGAGAATTTTTACAGCCCGCTCACGGGTGGAAACACCGGTTTTGACAACGTATTTTTCGAGGCGCTGACCCAATCCGTCACCGAGCAGATGGCCGCCGGACAGCCGCTGTTCTCTTTCTCGGTCTCCTATCAGGGGCACGGGCCCTATACCACGGACCAGTGCTGGTGGGGCGAGGTGGACGACTATATCGCCAACTATGAACTGGACGACGCGTCGCGCACCATCCTGGCCAACTACCTTGGCTCGGTGCAGGACACGCAATCCTATTTGGACCAGATGGTGGATACCTTCCGCGCCAGCGACGAGCCCATCGTGCTGGTGGTGTTCGGCGACCACAAGCCCTGGCTGGGCAACGGAAACTCCGTCTACGAGGCGCTGGGGATCGACCTGTCCCAGTCCACGGAGGAGAGCGTCTACGCCTATTGGTCCACGCCCTATCTGATCTGGGCCAACGACGCCGCCAAGGAGGTCATCGGCCACGATCTGGTAGGCGAGGGCCCCACGATCTCCCCCTGTTTCCTGATGGACGTGCTGTTTGAGCAGCTGGGCTGGGAGGGGGACGCCTATATGCGGGCGGTCCGGCCCTGCCGGGAGGAAGTGCCGGTGGTGCAGACCTCCGGGTTCTACCTCACCGCCGGCGGGACCCTGACCCGTGAGTTGAATGAAAAACAGGAGGAACTGGTCCGGCAGATGAACCAGATGGCCTATTACAGAAGACGCCACTTCCCGTATTGAGCGCCGGCGTCCTCCCGCCCCGTCCGAGCGGGACGGGAGGACGCGAAAATTCCCTCCGCGCGGCAAAAAAAGGTTGACAACCGCCTGAAAACAGGATATACTGATTCTCGCCCCTGTTTCAGGCGGTACTATGGCGGCGTAGCTCAGTTGGCTAGAGCACTCGGTTCATACCCGAGTTGTCACCGGTTCGAATCCAGTCGCCGCTACCATCCCGGAGAAGCGGCGAGAGGCCGCCTCTCCGGGGATCTCTCCCATGCCCGCCCGCCTCGGGCACCGCGGCCCGGTGGTCAAGCGGCTAAGACACCGCCCTTTCACGGCGGTAACACGGGTTCGATTCCCGTCCGGGTCACCAATCTGGAGGCTTAGCTCAGCCGGTAGAGCGCTTGCTTCACACGCAAGAGGTCACAGATTCGAGTTCTGTAGTCTCCACCAAAAAGCGCCGATTTCGTCGGAAATCGGCGCTTTTTCATAACTATTTCGGCCAAAACGCATTTGGGTCAGTGAATGAGTCAGGAGAAGACCCAAAGCCTGACCCAAACGGCGATAGGATGCAATGGACGCATCAGTTTGGAACGGATTCAGGGTGTTCCCTATCTGAAAAGTGATCGATTTTTCGTTTCTTCTGATTCGCTCGTCCGGCGTCCGTTTGATACCCATTTGATACCTGCCTGACACCTCTGGCGTGGGGGTGAACGTGCAAAGAGCGGCAGCTTCGCTGCCGCTCTTTTCCGTCCCCGGGCGGGGTGTTTTATTGTTCTATTCGTATTGTTAGCCTGTCGCTGGTGACAGGGGGGCGGGTAATAGATATGTGAGGGGGATGACCATATATACCTTTTCAGCATCTTTTTCAAGTCGCTTGACAATAGAAGTATTTTACAAAGGGTGCTTAGCCAATACCAGAATACAATTTTGAGTTATAACTGGCCTATAGTCAAGTAAGTAGACACATTTTTGTGTAATTTTTACTGGGAACGGGAAGTCACTCATGTTTCCAGTAAGCAGCCTCCACCGCATTGGGAGTCAAATAGCCAAG
>CAYPEE010000148.1:0-3417 GCA_964409665.1 uncultured Oscillospiraceae bacterium | reverse complement strand
GGGCGCGGCGGGCCGGTCGGGCTCCATCGTGTCGAACACGGCCTTCGCGCTGGCGGCCAGGCCGGCCAGCCCTTGCAGTTCGCTGGGAATGATGATCTTGGTGGCGCGGCCGTCGGCCACTTTCTGCATGGCCTCCAGCGCCCGGATCTTGATCACCCCGTCGCCGGGGTCGGCGGCGTTGATGAGTTTGATGGCGTCGGCGGTCGCCTGCTGCACCTTCAAAATGGCCTCGGCCTCGGCTTCCGCCTCCAGGATGCGGGCCTGTTTTGCGCCCTCGGCCCGGAGAACGGCGGCCTGTTTCTCGGCGTCGGCCCGGAGGATGGCGGATTCCTTCTCGCCCTCCGCGCGAATGATCTGGGACTGTTTCTGGCCCTCTGCCTGAAGGATGGCCTCGCGGCGCTCCCGCTCGGCCCGCATCTGTTTCTCCATGGAGTCCTGAATGTCCCTGGGCGGCATGATGTTCTTCAGTTCCACCCGGTTCACCTTGATGCCCCAGGGGTCGGTGGCCTCGTCCAAAATGGACCGCATCTGGGTGTTGATGTGGTCCCGGCTGGTGAGGGACTGGTCCAGTTCCAGGTCACCGATGATGTTCCGCAGAGTGGTGGCCGTCAGGTTCTCAATGGCGGACATGGGGTGTTCCACCCCGTAGGTGTACAGTTTGGGGTCGGTGATCTGAAAATAGACTACCGTATCGATCTGCATGGTCACGTTGTCCTTGGTGATGACGGGCTGTGGGGCAAAGTCCACCACCTGCTCCTTGAGGGACACCACCTTGGCGACGCGCTCGATGATGGGCACCTTGAAGTGGAGCCCTACGCCCCACACGGCGTGAAAAGCGCCCAGCCGCTCGACGACCACGGCTTTGGACTGCTGGACCACCCTGATGTTGGCGGCCAGGATGATCAGCGCGATCACGATGAGGACCAGGAGAATGGCGACCGTCAGGACCGGCCCCGCCCCCAGGCGCAGCGCTAAATTCAGCATTTTGCGGCCTCCTCCACGATTTCCTCCACATAGACCTTGACGCCCTCGATGCGCTGGACCCGCACCCTGGACCCCTTGGGAATGACCATGTCCCCGCTGCTGCGGGCGGTCCAGGAGATGCCGCCGATGATGACGGCCCCGATGCCCTTCACGTTGTCGATGGTCTCGGTGACCAGGGCCTCCGCGCCGATGACCCGGTCGGCATTGGTGGGCTGAGTCTTACCGTTCAGGTACCTGGAGGCCAGCGGGCGCACCGCCAGCAGGCACAGGAGACTCACGGCCAAAAACAGGACGATCTGCAGGACCACTCCCCCGCCCAGCATGGCGGCGATCAGCGCGGCCAGCGAGCCGACGGCGAACCAGATGGAGGTCAGGCCCACGGACACGGCCTCCCCCGCGGCAAACAGCAGCAGCAGGACCAGCCAGACGATCCTTTGGATCAGTACCGGATCCATGGAATCACGCTCCCTTCCTTTTCTATCGTTATTTTAACACAAACCCTCCCGAAATGGAAGATAGTTTTTGTAAAAAATTGTTGCCTCTCCTGCCATTTTCCGATATACTGGTTACAGTCGGTTTTGCGCCGAAATTTTTCCCGGATGGTACAGTTTATGAATCCAAAACTGGAATTTGTGATCCCCGCCCCCATGGGCGCCGAGAGCTGCGTGGCCTACGAACTGAAAAAGCTGGGCGTCTCCGGCGTGAGGGCCGAGAACGGCCGGGTGCTGTGCGCCGGCTCCCTGGCCGACGTGCCCCGGCTCAATGTGAACCTGCGCACCGGAGCGCGGGTACTCATCGCCCTGGGCTCCTTCCCCGCCCGCTCGTTCGAGGAACTGTTCGAGGGGGCCGCCGCCCTGCCCTGGGAGGACTTTATCCCCAGAGAGGGACGGTTCCCCGTGAAGGGGTACTCCATCCGCTCCCAGCTGCACTCGGTGCCCGCCTGCCAGTCGATTCTGAAAAAGGCCGTCGCCCGGCGGCTGGGGGCAGTCTACGGCCTCGCCGTCCTGCCGGAGACAGGGGCCCTCTACCAGGTGCGGTTCTCCCTCTTAAAGGACCGGACCACCCTCATGCTGGACACCTCCGGGGACAACCTCTACAAGCGTGGCTACCGGGCCCAGGGGGGACCGGCCCCCCTCCGGGAAACCCTTGCGGCGGCGCTGGTGTCCCTGTCCCGGTACCGGGGAAGGGACCCTTTCTGCGACCCCTTCTGCGGGTCCGGGACCATCCCCATCGAGGCGGCCCTCATCGCCAAAAACCGGGCGCCGGGGCTGAACCGGACCTTCGCCGCCCAGAAGTGGCGAGTCTTCCCCCAAAAGCTGTGGAGCGACGCGGCGGACGAGGCCCGGGACAGGGAGTTCCACGGGACTTACGACATCTGGGGCGGGGACATCGACCCGGCGGCGGTGGAACTGTCCCGCCGCAACGCAAAGCTGGCCGGGGTGGAGGACACGGTCCGTTTCCAGACGGCCGACGCCGCCCGGTTCCGCCGGGAGGAGCCCCGGGGCCGGGTGGTGACCAATCCCCCCTACGGGGAGCGGCTCATGGAGAAGCGGGAGGCGGAGGAGGTGTACCGCTCCTTTGGCCAGGCCGTCCGGCGGCTGCCGGAGGGCTGGTTCGTAGGGGCGCTGTCCTCCCACACGGAGTTCGAGCGGACCTTCGGGAGACCGGCGGACAGAAAGCGGAAACTCTACAACGGGATGATCAAGTGCGACTTCTTTATGTACGGGGCGTGAGGACGAATACCGGCGGGGCGCGTTTTCTGAGACCGGCGGCGTCCCCTGCCGCGGCCCCTCTTCCGCCCCTGCGGGACGGCGAATGTTAGCACTCCGCCGCCGCGATTGTGAACAAAAAGTGAATTTTTTGAAACCGACCCCTATTTTTTTAAAAATGGGGGTTGATTTTTTCCTGCAAGAGGGGTATTATCTAAATCGTGGTTAGCACTCAGGCAAAAAGAGTGCTAACCAAGGCCCTGTTTACAAAAATATATCTTATATAAGGAGGAACCCATTATGAATCTCAAGCCCCTGTCTGACCGCGTCATCCTCAAGGCCGTAGAGCCGGAGGAGACCACGAAGGGCGGCATCATCCTCACCTCCGCTTCCAAGGAGAAGCCGGAGATGGCCGAAGTCATCGCCGTCGGCCCCGGCGGCATGGTGGACGGCAAGGAGGTCGTGATGACCGTGAAGGTGGGCGACAAGGTGCTCACCAGCAAGTATTCCGGCACCGAGGTCAAGCTGGACGGTCAGGAGTACACCATCGTGCGCCAGGGCGACATCCTGGCCATCGTCGAGTAATTGAATTGGAGGTAATGCGATATGTCTAAGATCATCTGCTACGGCGAGGAGGCCCGCCACGCCCTGGAGCGGGGCGTCAACCAACTGGCCGATACCGTAAAGATCACCCTGGGCCCCAAGGGCCGCAATGTGGTGCTGG
>CAYPEE010000147.1:0-3459 GCA_964409665.1 uncultured Oscillospiraceae bacterium | reverse complement strand
GCGGCCCGCCCCGAACTCTCCGATGATCTCGTGGGGGATGGTGGTGCCGGACAGGGTGACGGTCACCATGTTCTTCTTGGCGTCCTCGATGCCCTTCCGAATGGCCTCGGCCACCTCGGCGGCCTTGCCCAGGCCGTAGCCCACCTTGCCCTTCTCGTCCCCGACGACGACCAGAGCGGAGAACTTGGCCACGCGGCCGCCCTTGACGGTCTTGGAGACGCGGTTCAGGTACACGACTTTTTCCACATATTCCTTGGGTTCTCTTTCAAATCTCGGCATAGTTTGTTTTTCCTCCTCCCTTAGAACTGCAGGCCGCCCGCACGGGCGCCCTCGGCCAGAGCCTTCACGCGGCCGTGGTACAGATAGCCGCCGCGGTCGAACACGACAGCTTCGATGCCCTTGGCGCGGGCGCGCTCGGAGACCATTTCCCCGACCTTCCTGGCGGCGTCGGTCTTGGTCCCGTCGCAGGAGAAGTCCTTCTCCAGAGAGGAGGCGGAGACCAGAGTCCTGCCCGTGGTATCGTCGATGACCTGGGCGTAAATGTTGGTTTCGCTGCGGAACACGTTCAGACGGGGACGCTCGGGGGTGCCGGAGACTTTCCCGCGGACCCGCTTATGACGGTGCAGGCGCTGCGCCTTGGTATTGGGACGTTTGATCATAATCGGCACACCTCCTTATCACTTCTTGACGCCGGTCTTACCGACCTTGCGGCGGATGACCTCGTCGGTATACTTAATGCCCTTGCCCTTGTACGGCTCGGGAGGACGCTTCTCGCGGACGTTGGCGGCGAACTGGCCCACCAGCTGCTTGTCAGCGCCGGAGATCACGATCTGGTTGGGGTTGGGGGTCTCGATGGTGATGCCCTCGGGGGCCTCCATGGTGACCGGATGGGAGTAGCCCAGGTTCATGACCAGCTTGCCGCCCTCCATGGCGACACGGTAGCCGACGCCGTTCACGTCCAGGGTCTTCCTGTACCCGTCGGTGACGCCCACCACCATGTTGTGGAGCAGGGAGCGGGTCAGACCGTGGAGAGAGCGGCTCTCCTTCAAGTCGTTGGGACGGGTGACGTGGATCACATTTCCGTCCTGGCGAATGGTCATGCTGGGGTGGAGCTGCTGCGTGAGGACGCCCTTGGGGCCCTTTACGGTGACCACATTGTTGTCCTCCACCTTCACGTCCACGCCGGCGGGGACGGTGATGGGAGTTCTACCAATTCTCGACATTCCTATCCCCTCCTTACCACACGAACGCCAGGACTTCGCCGCCGACGTGGGCCTCGCGGGCCTTCTTGTCGGTCATAACGCCCTTGGACGTGGACACGATGGCGATGCCCAGGCCGCGGAGGACGCGGGGCAGCTCCTCGGCGCCGGCGTACACCCGCAGGCCGGGCTTGGAGACCCGCCGCAGGCCGGAGATGACCTTCTCCTTGCCGGGCTGCAGATACTTCAGGGTGATGCGGATCACGCCCTGCCTGCCGTCGCTGATGTTCTGGAAATTCTTGATATAGCCCTCCTCCAACAGGATCTGGGCGATGGCCTTTTTCATGTTGGAAGCGGGAACATCCACGGTGTCATGCTTGGCGTTGTTCGCGTTGCGGATGCGGGTCAGCATATCCGCAATGGGATCGGTGATTTGCATGAGATCTTTACCTCCTAATTCAGATTACGGAAATTTCATCCGTACAGGCGGAAAGGTATCGGGAGCCAGGTAAACGGCCGCCCGACCTGTTATCCGTCTTTTCCCGCGCGGGGTCCCGATTTGCTCCGGGGGACGGATCGCCCCCCGGAACGGGCCTGTTTTCGCGGAGCCCTGACAGGTCCGCAGGCGGGAGTGAACTCCCGCCTCAGGCAGGTGACTCAGAGTGTTTTCCATCCCGGACGGATGGGAAAACCGGGGAAGGCCGTTCCGCCGTCCTTCCCCCGTCCGGCGGAGCGGGACTTACCAAGACGCCTTCTTCACGCCCGGAATCTGGCCTTTGTAGGCCAACTCGCGGAAGCAGATACGGCAGACGCCGTAATTCCGCAAATAGGCGTGGGGGCGGCCGCAGATCTTGCAGCGGTTGTAGCGGCGGCTGGAGAACTTGGGCTCAGCCTGCTGCTTGAGAATCATCGCTTTCTTAGCCATAGCTGTTTCCTCCTTCTCAGCCGTTGGTGGTAAAGGGAGCGCCCAGGAGCGTCAGCAACTCCTTCGCCTCCTCGTCGGTCTTGGCGGTGGTGGTGATGACCACGTCCAGGCCCCGGATCTTGTCGATCTTGTCATACTCGATCTCAGGGAAGATCAGCTGCTCCTTCAGGCCCATGGCATAGTTGCCGCGGCCGTCGAAGGCGTTGGGGTTGATCCCGCGGAAGTCGCGGACGCGGGGCAGGGCCACGTTGAACAGGCGGTCCATGAACTCCCACATCTTGTTCTGCCGCAGGGTCACTTTGGCGCCGATGGGCATACCCTCGCGGAGTTTGAAGTTGGCCACGGACTTCTTGGCCCGGGTGATGACGGGCTTCTGGCCGGTGATGGCGCTCAGGTCGTTGACCACGGCGTCCAGCACCTTGGCGTTGTCCCGGGCCTCGCCGCAGCCGCAGTTGACCACGATCTTGTCGATGCGGGGGATCTCCATGGTGGACTTGTAGCCGAACTTCTGCATCAGGGCGGGAGCGACCTCGGACTGGTATTTCGCCTTCAGGTTGGGGACCTTTCCGGCGCCGGTCTCCACGGGAGTCTCGGCGGCTTTCGCTTTCTTATCAGCCATGTTCCATCACTCCTCCTCTCTCAGAACTCGGCCCCGCAGTGCTTGCACACGCGGGTCTTCTTGCCGTTCTCCACCTTGTGGGCTACCCGGGTGGGCTTGCCGCACTTGGGGCAGACGGTCATCAGCTTGCTGGCGTAGATGGGCGTCTCCTTGGAGATGATGCCGCCCTCCTCGCCCTGACGGCGGGGCTTTTGGTGCTTGGCGGCCACATTGACCTTCTCCACGACGGCCTTGCCGCCCTTCGGATCCACAGACAGGACCTTGCCCTGCTTGCCCTTGTCCTTGCCGGAGAGGACTACGACGGTATCGTTCTTCCTGATGTTCATACTCGTTCGCCCCTCCCTTACAGCACTTCGGGAGCCAGAGACAGGATCTTCATGTAATCCTTGTCACGCAGCTCGCGGGCCACCGGCCCAAAGATACGGGTGCCCCGGGGGTTCTTGTCCTCGCGGATGAGGACGGCGGCGTTGTCGTCAAACCGGACGTAGGAGCCGTCGGCCCGGCGCACGCCCCGGCAGGAGCGCACGATCACGGCGCGGACGACCTCGCCCTTCTTCACCTGGCCGCCGGGCTGGGCCTTGCGGACAGAGGCGACCACCACGTCACCGATGTTGCCAAACTTGCGCCTGGAACCGCCCAGAACGCGAATGGTCTTGATCTCCTTGGCGCCGGTATTGTCGGCAACCTTCAGATAGGTTTCTTCCTGAATCATACTC
>CAYPEE010000146.1:0-3471 GCA_964409665.1 uncultured Oscillospiraceae bacterium | reverse complement strand
GGCTGGGCATCGACCATACGGTCATGTCCAAGCGGAAACTCCGCAAGTTGGTGGAGGAGGGCTATGTGTCCGGCTGGGACGACCCCCGGATGCCCACCCTGTGCGGCCTGCGCCGCCGGGGCTATACGCCGAAGGCCATCCGCAGCTTCTGCGAGCGCATCGGCGTGGCGAAGAACGCAAACACCATCGAGTACGCCTTTTTGGAGTACTGCCTCCGGGAGGATCTGAACGAGTCCGCCCGGCGGGTGATGGCGGTGCTGCGGCCCGTGAGACTGACCATCACCAACTACCCCGAGGGGAAAAGCGAGACCTTTGAGGTGGAGAACAATCCCAACCGGCCCGGGGACGGCGTCCGGTCCGTCGCCTTCTCCCGGAACCTCTGGGTGGAGGCCGACGACTTCCTGGAGACCCCGGTGCCCAAGTACAGGCGGCTCTATCCCGGCGGCCCCGAGTGCCGCCTGAAGGGGGCCTATCTCATCCGATGCACCGGCTGCGTCAGGGACGCGCGGGGCAACGTGGCGGAGATCACGGCCGTCTACGACCCGGAGAGCCGGGGCGGAAATCCCGCCGACGGGCGCAAGGTGAAGGGGGCTACCCTCCACTGGGTGGACGCCGCTACCGCCGTGGACGCGGAGGTCCGGCTGTACGACAATCTGTTTGACGACCCCGAGCCCGACGCGTCCGGGAAGGACTTCCTCCAGTGCCTGAACCCCGACTCCCTGGAGGTGCTGCCCCACGCCAAGGTGGAGGCGGGGCTGGAGCACGCCGCGCCCGCCGAGCGCTTCCAGTTCCTGCGGCAGGGGTATTTCTGCCCGGACCGGGACAGCACCCCAGAACACCCGGTGTTCAACCGGGCGGTGAGCCTGAAGGACAGCTTTAAGCCGCAATAACGCAACAGGGAAGGCCGCCGCCGGCGGCCCTCCCTGCTTATCGTTGACTTTTTCCGTCGAATGTTGTATAGTGAACTTCGGAAAGGGTGCTGCCATAACGGCAGGCGGTCGGCCACTACCCCAAAAGGGGGTGACCCTATGCCTCTGATGATCACGATACATGTCTTCGGTTTCACCGTGACTGTGCGGATAAAAAGGGACAACCGCCACTCTGCCAAGTGACGGTTGTCTACACAAAATAGATAACCAAAGCTGGGGCTGACCGCTTAAGGGCGGTGCCCTTTCTTTTTATTATTATACCACGGCATCGTGGGGCTGTCAAGTAGGGCCCCGCCCTTAAAACCCCCTTTCGCAACAGGAGGGTGGCATTTGCGGAGCAAATGACGGGGGATTTACTCCGCCCGTAAAGGCCGTCGCCCTTGGCGTTTCGCCTCAATTTGCCTTGATATCACATTCGAGGTTCATTTTTAGTACCCTTAAAACACCTTGAAAATGACTATTATCCTCCCTAACCGGGTATTGTGGTTGTAGGGAGGGTAAGCCTGTGAAATCGAAAGAAAAAATTTATCTCACCATTCCCATGCACAGAGACCTCCACGATAAGTTCAGATATATCGCCGCCTACGACGGCCGCTCCATGAGCGGGCAGGTCATCTACCTGCTGAACCAATGTGTCCGGGAGTTCGAGCGGGAGCACGGCCCCATCGCGTTAAACGAGCCATGAGCGCCCTCCGCGCCCTGTATGAACTGATCTTTCCGCCCAAGTGTCCCTTCTGCGGCCGGGTGCTGGAGAAGTGGGAGGACGGCCTGTGCGCCCTGTGCGGGGAGGCCCTGCCCCGCACCGCCCCGGAGGAGATCCGGGCGGTGGAGGGCTGCGACGCCTGTCTGTCCCCGCTGTGGTATCGGGACGGGACGGTGGACGCCGTCCGCCGCTATAAGTTCCAGGGGGTCAGGGGCTGCGCCGGGGTCCTGGGCGGCCTGATGGCGGACTGCCTTGCCGAGCGGTGGCGGGAGCCCGCGGATTGGATCACATGGGTGCCCCTGTCGGCCAGGCGGAGGAAAGAGCGCGGCTATGACCAGGCGGAACTGCTGGCCCGCCGGGTCGCGGAGATCGCCGGGATCCCCGCCGCGGCGGCGCTGGAGAAGACCCGCCAGACCGGGGTCCAGTCCCGCATCGGGGACGATGAGGAGCGCCGGGCCAACGTGGCCGGGGTGTACCGGGCCCTCCCCGGCGCGGACGTGGCCGGCCGGCGGATCGTGCTGGTGGACGACATCGTGACCAGCGGGGCCACCCTGGGCGCGTGCGCCGCCTGTCTCCGGGACGCGGGGGCGGGCTCTGTGGTCGCGCTCACTTTGGCCCGGGCGCGGTAGGGCCGGGCGCGCGGCCGGCAAAAAAGGCTTTACAACGGGGGCTCCCCGTGGTAAAATGGCCGCGATATAGCTTTCTGCGGGCCATATCCCCAACGGCGTTTCGCGCTTTCGGGATCGCCCAAAATCGCTCCCCGGAGGGGTCGAGCGTGTCTGACTGCGGCGTAAAGCGCCAGAGAGCGCGCTTTTGATAGTTGCCATACATACAGGACAACCGGCCGGGCAAAGAGGACCGGCTGTGTCGTTCTGCGCAAAAACCCTGTAATTTTGACTGGAAAAGGAGTATTTATGACAGGAAAACTGAAAATCATCTCGCTCGGCGGTCTCAATGAGATCGGCAAGAACCTGACGGTGTACGAGTACGGAAACGACATCATTCTGGTAGACGTGGGCATGGGCTTTCCCGACGACGATATGTACGGCATCGACGTGGTCATTCCGGACTTCACCTATCTCATCCAGAACCGGGACCGTATCCGGGCTATTTTCATCACCCACGGACACGAGGACCACATCGGGGCCATCCCCTATCTCATGCGGGACGTCCAGGCCCCCATCTACGCCACCCGGATGTCCGCGGGGCTCATCAAGCTGAAACTGGAGGAGGACCGCCTGGAGAACCGGGTCAAACTCATCACCTGCGAGGCGGGGGATGTGGTGCGGGCCGGCTGTTTCTCGGTGGAGTTTATCCATGTGAACCACTCCATCTCCGACGCGGTGGCCTTCGCCATCCGCACCCCGGTGGGAGTGTGCGTCCACACCGGCGACTTCAAGATCGACTCGACCCCCATCCAGGGCGGCATGATCAACCTGACGCGGCTGGGCCAGTTGGGGAACGAGGGGGTCCTCTGCCTGCTGTGCGACTCCACCAATGTGGAGCGCTCCGGCTACACCAAGAGCGAGCGGAGCGTGGGCGCCTCCTTCGAGGCGCTGTTCCGGGGCTGCGATCAGCGGATCATCGTCACCACCTTCTCCTCCAACATCGACCGCATCCAGCAGATCATCAACGTGGCCGCCAAGTACGGCCGGAAGGTGGCGGTCACCGGGCGGTCCATGGAGAACGCCATGAAGGTGTCCACCGAACTGGGCTATATGCAGGCCCCGGCGGGCACTGTGGTGGACATCAATCAGATCCGGGGCCTGCCCAGGGACAGGGTATGCATCATCACCACCGGCAGCCAGGGGGAGACCATGTCCGCCCTGACCCGGATGG
>CAYPEE010000145.1:0-3537 GCA_964409665.1 uncultured Oscillospiraceae bacterium | reverse complement strand
GCGCCGGGCGTTTCGCGCGCCCCGCCCCTTCCCTTTCGGGCAAAAGAGTGGTATAATCTCTCCTGAACGCGGAAGGGGGGGATGATCCCGTGGCCGGACGGCAAAACGATTTTTCCCAGGGGAGCATCCCCGGCAACATTATGAAACTGGCCCTGCCCATGACGGCGGCCCAGCTGGTGAACGTGCTGTACAGCGTGGTGGACCGCATCTACCTGGGCCATCTGCCGGAGGCGGACACCCTCGCTCTCACCGGGATCGGGGTGACCATGCCCGTCATCTCCATCATCATGGGGTTCGCCAATCTGTGCGGCACCGGCGGCGCGCCGCTGTGCTCCATCGACCGGGGGCGCGGCGACGAGCGCGAGGCCGAGCGCGTTATGGGCAACTCCTTCACCCTGCTGTTGATCCTGGGCGCGGCGGTCACCGCCTTCTTCATGGCCTTCAAAGAGCCCGTCCTCTACCTGTTCGGCGCCAGCGGCGCCACCTTCCCCTATGCCAACGACTACATGACCGTCTATCTCTGCGGCACCCTGTTCGTGATGATCAGCCTGGGGATGAACCCTTTCATCAACTCCCAGGGGTTCGGCCGTACCGGGATGATGACCGTCCTGCTGGGGGCGGCGGTCAACATCCTTCTGGATCCCATCTTCATCTTCGCTTTCCGCATGGGAGTCCGGGGGGCCGCCCTGGCCACCGTGATCTCCCAGGGGCTGTCCGCCGCGTGGGTTCTGGTCTTTCTGATGGGGAAAAAGGCCATTCTCCGGCTGAAACTCTCCTGTCTGCGGCTGGACTGGAGGCGGGTGAAGCGCATCGTGGCCCTGGGCCTGTCCGGTTTCTTTGTGAATCTGACCAACAGCCTGGTCCAGGTGGTGTGCAACGCCACCCTCCAGGCATACGGCGGCGACCTCTATGTGGGTGTGATGACCATTATCAACTCCCTGCGGGAGGTGTTCATCATGCCGGTCCACGGCCTTACCAACGGTTCCCAGCCGGTGGAGGGCTACAACTACGGCGCCCGGAAATACCGGCGCGTCCGCCAGTCTATCCGCTTCAGCGCGGGGATCACGGTGGCCTATTCCGCCCTGTTCTGGGCGGCGGCCATGGCTTTTCCCGGCCTGCTCATCCGGATCTTCAACGACTCCCCGGAAATCCTGGCCATCGGCGTCCCCGCTCTGCGCATCTACTTCAGTATGTTCCTCTTTATGTCCCTTCAGTTCGCGGGGCAGGGGGTGTTCACCGGGCTTGGGCGCTCCAGACAGGCGGTGTTTTTCTCCCTGCTGCGCAAGGCTATCCTCAACGCTCCGCTCACCGTGCTGCTGCCCCTGTGGGGGATGGGCGCCACCGGCGTGTTCGTGGCGGAGGCGGTGTCCCAGCTGGTGGGCGGGCTGGCCTGTTTCCTCACCATGTACTTCACCGTGTACCGGCCCCTGGGCCGCCTGCCCGACGGCGCCCCGCCGGAAAGCGCGTAAAGAGATCCCCGGAACCGCGTTCCGGGGATCTCTTTTCTCTATCGTTCGCACTTCCAGTAGGCCACGCTGTAAGGGGGCAGTTCGTTGCCGCCGCCGAAATCGTACTCCGCGCCGGTGAGCAGGTCCACCGCGCGGCCGCAGCCGGCGTCGAAATGGGCGGTGTAGGGGTTGGAGTCCGCGTTGATAGCCACCAGAACCCGCTCCCGATCGGTCCGCCGCTGGAATACCGTCTGCCGGTTGGTGAGGAGCAGATCCGTAAAATCGCCGTAGCAGAGCGCGTCGCTCTCCCGGTGGGCCCTCGCCATGGCGGAAATGGCGTCGGTGAGGGAATTCCATTGGGGGCGGTCGAAACAGGGCCGCAGGGCGTCGTCCCCCTGGGATTTGCGGGCCTGCGCGCCCCACTCGCTGCCGTAGTACAGGCAAGGGATGCCGGGCATGGCGAACACCAGGCCGTACAACAGGGGCAGATGGGCGGGGTCGCGCAGGATGGAGGCCGCCCTTGTCACGTCATGGTTGTCGGCGAAACACAGCAGATGCTTCCCCCTGTAGAGGGCCCAGTTCTCCGGGCCGAACTGCCGTTTCAGGCTGTGGATGATCTCGAACAGGTTGTTGTCGTTGAGACTGGACCACAGGCCCTTGTAGCACTCGTAGTTGGTGCAGCTGTGGAGCAGATCGTCCCCCACCCATCGGTTGTAATCCCCCTGGAGGGTCTCTCCCACCAGGAAGAACTCCGGCTTGACGCGGTTGGCAAAGTCCCGCAGGCGGCGGAGGAAGTCGGGCTCCAGGCAGTAGGCCACGTCCAGCCGCAGGCCGTCGATGTCGAACTCGTCCACCCAGAAACGGATGCAGTCCAGCAGATAGTCCGTCACCGCCGGGTTGCGGAGGTTCAGTTTCACCAGTTCATAGTGGCCCTCCCAGCCCTGATACCAGAAACCGTCGTTGTAGTTGGAGTTGCCGCTGAAGTCGATGTGGAACCAGTCCTTGTAGGGGGAGTCCCGCCGTTTCTCCTGCACGTCCCGGAAGGCCCAGAACCCCCGGCCCACATGGTTGAACACCCCGTCGAGAATGATTTTAATCCCGTGGCCGTGGAGGGCGCGGCACACCGCAGCGAAGTCCCCGTTGGTCCCCAGCCGGGGGTCCAGGCGGCGGTAGTCCCGGGTGTCGTAGCCGTGGCGGTCGCTGTCAAAGACGGGGCATAAGTACAGGGCGTTGGCCCCCAGGCGGCGGATGTGTTCCGCCCACTCTCCGATCTTACGGACGCGGTTTACGGTGATCCCGTCGTTCTCCGCAGGCGCGCCGCAGAACCCCAGGGGATAGATCTGATAGAATACGCTCTCGTTGGCCCACACGGTATGGTCCGCTCCTCTCTATGGACAGGGCGCGGCGGCCGCGCCCGCTCTCTTTTTCCCGCGCCTGACAGTATATCATTTGGGGGCCGCCCGGTCAAGGACAGGAGGGGCAGTCGCCGCCCATCTGCCCCAGCAGGGAGCGCATCTGCCGGATCTCCCGGCTCTGCTGGCGGACGATAGCCTGCAAAATGGGGGTAAGCTGGACGCATACCGGATACTTCTGGGCGTTCCACGCCGCGCGGACGGCCCCCCGGTGGCGGGGGATCATCTCCTGCATAAAAACGCGGCCCAGCTGGTTGGTCTCCGGGGCGGAGCCCATGGCGGCGAACATCTCCCGGAAGATCAGATCCGCCCGGCGCTGATAGAGCCGCAGGTCCGTGGGGGCGCTCAGGGACTGCTCACAGAGGGACAGGGCCTCCTCCATCGCCCGGATGCCGGCGGTCTGCTCCTCGATGACGGCGCCGGCCAGGCGCCGCACCGCCTGGTTCCGGGTATAGCGCAGGATGTTCTCGCTCATGCGGATGGCCGCCCGGCGGCAAGGGATCATCTGGACGATGAAGTTGTGGGAGATGCTCTGGGTGAGCCGGGCGCCGGTGATGCCCTGGATCATATCGTCCAAGATCTGATAAAAGCAGCACAGGTAATTTTTGCTGTCCTGTGTGAGCAGATTGGAATTGGCCATAAGACCGCCCTCCTTTTTGCCCATTCTATGCGGAAAG
>CAYPEE010000144.1:1471-3555 GCA_964409665.1 uncultured Oscillospiraceae bacterium | reverse complement strand
TGGGAGGAGAACGTGGACAGGGACTGGTCGATGGACTGCTCGTCTCCGATGTCGGCCAGCACTTTGGTACACACCCTCACGGTGGAGCCGTCCGCCGCCGGGATATGGAGGCCGCACTGGGCCATAAGGGTCAGCAGGCCCAGCGTTTTCAGCGTCACCGTCTTGCCGCCGGTGTTGGGCCCCGTGATCACCAGGGTGTCAAAGGTCTTCCCCAGGGCCAGATCGTTGCGGACCGCCGTCTTTGGGTCCAGCAGGGGGTGGCGGGCCTGGATGAGTTCGATGTGGTCCCCCAGGACAGGCTCCATACAGCCCATCACCGAGGACAGTTTGGCCCGGGCGAAGATGCAGTCCAGGGCGATGAGGGTGCGGTAGTCGTCCTCGATGTCCGCGCGGAAACCGGCGCAGTCGGCGGACAGTTCCGCCAGGATACGCTCGATCTCCTTCTGCTCCCGGGCCTGGAGTTCCCGGATCTCGTTGTTGGCGTTGACCACGCCCATGGGCTCGATAAAGAAGGTGGAGCCCGAACCGGACACGTCGTGGACGAGTCCCGGAATATCGTTCTTGTGCTCGCTCTTCACGGGCACCACGAACCGGCCGCCCCGCATGGTGATGATGGACTCCCGCAGGTATTTGGCCTGGCTGGAGGAGATGAGCCGGTTCAGCACCTCCCGCACCTTGCCGGCGGCGGTCCTGATGTGCCGGCGGATGTCCGCCAGTTCCGGGGAGGCCGCGTCCGCGATCTCCTCCTCGCTCAGAATGGAGCCGGTGATCTTGTCCTCCAGAAAGCGGTTGGCGGTGAGGGACTCAAAGTAACCGTCCAGCACCGTCTTCTCCCCGGCGGGATCGCCCGCGCCGTACTCCTTCACGCTGCGGGCGCACCGGAGGACCAGGGCCACGTCCAGCAGTTCTTTCGTGTTCAGAGCACCCCCCCGGTCGGCCCGGCTCAGGGCCATCTCCACCGGCCTGATACCGGCCAGCCCCGGCGTGCCGCGCTTCACCAGCAGCTGAAAGGCGGCGGAGGTCTGCTTTTGCAGGCGCTGAACGTCGCTCTTTCCCACGGCGGGGCGCAGGGCCATGCAGGTCGCCCGCCCCTCCTCGGTGACGGCCTCGTCAGCCAGTAATTCGAGGACGCGGGGCAGTTCCAGCGTCTCGATGGATTTTTCAAACAGTTCGGTCATGCGCCGTTTCCTTTCTCTTTTTGCCGGCGTTGAGAACAGTTCGCCGGCCAGCCGGTCCGCCCCGATCCCGGACCGTTCCGCCCTCGGCCCGGCCTCTCAGCCCGGCGCGGAGGACAGGCTCTTATAAAAATCCAGCGTGCGGAATCCCCGCTCCAGCCGGGTCATCAGATACGCCTCGGAGGCGTCTCCCAGCAGGCGGAGCCCCTCCTCGTCCAGCCGAAAGGAGAGGATGCGCTTCCGCCCGCTCCAAACGATGTGCCGCAGGGCGGCCAGGGCCGCCGGGGTCAGGGGCATGGACACCCCCTCGCCCAGCGCCTGCCGGCAGGCGGCGCAACACAGCAGCCCCTCCCCCAGATGGATGCGGGGCTCCTCCGGATCCTCCCGGCCGCATACGGCGCAGGCCCTCAGCTGGGGCTCGTACCCCGCCAGGGACATCGCCCTCCACTCGAAGGCGGTCTTCACCTGGGCGGGGGGCAGATCCAGTTTATCCAGGGCGTGGAGACAGTTCAGCGTCAGCGCCAGCAGTTCCGGCTCCGGCTGCCCCTCCCCGGCCAGCGTTTCCGCCGCCTCGGCAAACCAGCAGGCCAGGGCCAGCTTGTCCAGGTCGGCCCGGATCCCCTCGAACAGCCGCTCCGCGGCGGTCTCCTTCACCGACCAGCGGTCCTGATACTCATACAGGGTAAATTCCCCCCAGCACAGCAGCTGGCAGGCGGCGGCGATGGGACTGCCCTTCTTCCGGCACCCGCGGGCGGACAGAGTCAGCTTGCCCTCCCGCTGGGTGAGGACGGTCAGAATTTTATCCGATTCTCTGTAATCGACCTCTCGCAGGACCAGGGCCATAGTGGTCATGTGCATGGCGTTCTCCTATGTAGGGGCGGGTCCCAGACCCGCCCGTTTTCTCCGCGC
>CAYPEE010000144.1:0-1371 GCA_964409665.1 uncultured Oscillospiraceae bacterium | reverse complement strand
GACCCGCCCTTACAGGTTCGCGGTGGCTTTCAAGGTTGCCTCCCCCGCGGCCTCCACGGCGCAGGGGCGCACCGGGTCGCCGGCCGCCGCCATCGGCCAGAGCTGCTCTTCGCTCACAAGGCGATCCCCCATTTTACGGCTCATGACCCACACCTCCGGCATACCGGTGGCCAGAAACAGATTCCAATATTCATTCATATCCGCATCCCTCCTGCCCTTAGTTTGCGGCGGGGTGCGGCGGGTATGAGCGGTAACTTGTGGGGAGACAGGCGGATCTTTTCAATGTTCGACAACCGTAGGGGCCGGTTCCGGACCGGCCCGACCCATATGCCGCGATCCGCGGGCGGGTCCCGGACCCGCCCCTGCCCTTCTCTCCGGACGGGGCGGCACCGGCCCTCTGTCAGTCCCCGGTGTAGCCGAAATTCTGGATGGCCGCCGGGTTGTCCCGCCAGTTCTCCTTCACCTTCACCCAGGTCTGGAGGTATACCTTCTCGCCCATAAAGCGCTCCATATCTTTCCGGGCCTGGGTGGAAATTTTTTTCAGCATAGTCCCGCCCCTGCCGATGATAATGCCCTTGTGGGATTCCTTTTCGCAGTAGATGGTCGCCGAGCAGTCGATGATCCCGTCGTCCCGCTGGGAGAATCCGGTCACCTCCACGGCGACGCCGTGGGGCACCTCCTGGTCCAGTTCCCGCAGCAGCTTTTCCCGGACGATCTCGGCCATCATCTGCCGCTCGGTCTGGTCGGTGGTCATGCCGTCGGGAAAGAGCTGAGGGCCCTCCGGCAGCCACTTTGCCAGTTCGGTGAGCAGTTCCTCCACCCCCTCGCCGGTCCAGGCGGAGATGGGCATGACCAGATCCCAGTCCAGGGCGGCGGAGTAGGCCGCGATGACGCGGAGCAGCTTTTCCTTCTCCGGCAGGGTGTCGATCTTGTTGATGACCAGCGCCGCCGGAAGGCCCAGCGCCCGTTTCTGCCGGCCGATGCGCTCCATCAGTTCCCGCTCGGCGGGGCCGATCCTCTCCACCGGCTCCACCATCAGGATGACGCCGTCCACGTCGGCCACCGACTGGCGCACGGTCTTCACCATGTAATCCCCCAGTTTGGTGCGGGCCCTGTGGAGCCCGGGCGTGTCCACAAACACGAACTGGCACTCCCCCCGGACGGCCACCGCGCAGATGCGGTTCCGGGTGGTCTGGGGCTTGGGGGAGACGATGGCCACTTTCTCCCCCGCCAGAGCGTTGGCCAGAGTGGATTTGCCCACGTTGGGCCGGCCGCAGATGGTGAGAACGCCCGATTTTTTGATCTCGCTCATATTCAAATGATCCTCAACTTTCTTTCCAATGATGCGGCGTTGAGCATTGCCGCGTTTTT
>CAYPEE010000143.1:0-3566 GCA_964409665.1 uncultured Oscillospiraceae bacterium | reverse complement strand
ATGGGACGCAGCGAGAACAGCCGCAACCGGGTCTTCGAGGCCACGGAGGATGGCATCCGCACCAGGGCCTTTGACGAGAGCAGGATGGTAGACCCGTCCCTGATCATCTACCACCCCGTGCGGGTGACGGAGACCGGCGTGACCATCGTCACCAACGGCGACCAGACCGACACCATCCGGGACTACATACTGGACGGCCACTGCTACCGCCGCGCCCTGAATACCCGCACCTTTGAGCCCGACGGCCCCAACTGGACCCCCCGCATCTCCGGCGTGGTCAAGCCCGACGGCTCCTACAACCTGTCCATTCTGAAGTCCATGGACGGCGACCCCTCCTGCTGCTGCCGGTACTACTTCGAGTACGACAGGCCCATTGCCGGCGTGGGACACTTCCTCTCCACCTACCAGGGGGACGGCGATCCCCTGCCCTCCTTCGAGGGGGAGCCCAGGCGGGTGGCGATCGCCGCCTCCAGCGCCAGGGAATGGGCCGACCAGCTGTGGGCCAGCCTCAACGGGGACAACAAGGTGTCCCTGTTCGTGCAGTATATCGGCCTGGAGAGCGGGGAGCGGGACACGGTCATCGTCAATAAGCACCAGGGATGATTCCCCCCGACCTGCTGTTCTTCTTTGACGGCAAGCCGACCTCTCTGGCCCTGTATCTGACCTTTGAGGAAAAGGTGCTGGCCATGTGCCCCGATGCCGCCGTCAAGGTGCAAAAGAGCCAGATCTCCTTTTTCAACCGGCATATGTTCGCCTGCGCCTCCCTGCTGCCCGTTCGGAAGGCCAGGGACAGGCCAAAGGAGTGGCTCACCGTCACCTTCGGGCTGAATCGCCGGGTGAAATCTCCCCGGATCGACGCGGCCTCGGAGCCCTGTTCCAACCGCTGGACCCACCATGTGCTGATTGCGTCCGAGGACGAACTGGACGGGGAACTGATGGGCTGGATACGGGAAGCGTACGAATTCGCCGCCGCGAAAAAGAGACGGGGGCGGACGGCGGGACCGTCCGCCGGTTTTGGCTCGAACTGCAACTGAACATTTTTTGATAAGGAGCGCTGACTATGACGGAACTGGAACTGAAATACGGCTGCAACCCCAATCAGAAACCGGCGGCCATCTACATGGAGGGCGGCCGGGATCTGCCCCTGGAGGTACTCAACGGCAGGCCGGGGTACATCAACTTCATGGACGCGCTGAACTCCTGGCAGCTGGTCAAGGCCCTGAAAAAGGCCACCGGTCTGCCCGCCGCCGCCTCCTTCAAGCACGTCTCCCCCGCCGGGGCCGCCCTGGGGAGGCCCCTGACCGAGGTGGAGAAGCAGATCTATTTCGTGGGCGACCCGGAGCCCTCCCCCATCGCCTGCGCCTACATCCGGGCCAGGGGAGCCGACCGGCTGTGCTCCTACGGCGACTGGGCCGCTCTCAGCGACGTGTGCGACGCGTCCGCCGCCCGCTATCTGGCCCTGGAGGTGTCCGACGGCGTCATCGCCCCCGGCTACACCGACGAGGCGCTGGCCATCCTCAAGACCCAGCGCAGGGGCGGCTACAACGTGGTGAAGATCGACCCGGACTACGAGCCCGACCCCATCGAGCGGCGGAACATCTACGGCATCACCTTCCAGCAGGGCTACAACGCCTTTGAGATCAACGAGGCCCTGCTGGACCGCATCGTCACCGCCAACCGGGAACTGCCCCAGGCGGCCAGGCACGACCTGCTCCTCGCCCTCATCGCGCTGAAATATACCCAGTCCAACTCCGTGTGCTATGTGAAGGACGGCATGACCATCGGCGTGGGGGCCGGTCAGCAGAGCCGCATCCACTGCACCCGGCTGGCCGGCAACAAGGCGGACAACTGGTGGCTTCGCCAGCACCCCAAGACCCTGGACCTTCAATTCGTGGACGGCATCCGCCGGCCCGACCGGGACAACGCCATCGACGTGTACCTCTCCGACGAGTGGGAGGACGCGCTGGCCGACGGCGTGTGGCAGAACACCTTCAAGGTACGCCCCGAACCCCTGACCCCCGCCGAAAAAAAGGACTGGATCGCCAAACTGTCCGGCGTCTCCGTGGGCTCCGACGCCTTCTTCCCCTTCGGGGACAACGTGGAGCGGGCCCGGAAGTCCGGCTGCCGGTATATCGCCCAGCCCGGCGGCTCTATCCGGGACGACAACGTGATCGAGACCTGCGATCGGTACGGCATCGTAATGGCTTTCACCGGGATGCGGCTGTTCCATCACTGATATAATCGAGGTGCTTTGAAATGAAAGTATTAGTCGTGGGCTCCGGCGGCCGGGAACACGCCATCTGCTGGAAACTGGCGCAGTCCCCCAGGGTCACCGGGCTGTACTGCGCCCCCGGAAACGGCGGCATCGCCCAGGTCGCCTCCTGCGTCAACGTGAAGGCCACCGATGTGGACGGCATGGTGAAATGGGCGGGGGACAACGGCATGGACTTCGTGGTGGTGGCCCCGGACGATCCCCTGGCCCTCGGCATGGTGGACGCCCTGGAGGAGGCCGGCATCCACGCTTTCGGCCCAAGGAAGAATGCCGCCATCGTGGAGGCCAGCAAGGCGTTTTCCAAGGAACTGATGCGGAAATATCACATTCCAACTGCAAAGTATGAAACCTTTACAGAACTTGGCGCGGCACTGGATTACATCGACAGGCAGGGCGCGCCCATCGTGGTCAAGGCCGACGGCCTGGCCCTGGGCAAGGGGGTCACCGTGGCCGCCACCGCGGACGAGGCCAAACTGGCCGCCGCCGAGATGATGGGCGGCCGCAAGTTTGGCGACGCCGGCTCCACCCTGGTCATCGAGGAGCGCATGACCGGCCCCGAGGTGACGGTGCTGGCCTTTGTGGACGGGGAACACATCTCCCCCATGCCGGCCAGTCAGGACCACAAGCGCGCCTACACCGGCAACAGGGGCCCCAATACCGGCGGCATGGGCGCGATCTCCCCCCCGCCCCAGTACACCCCGGAGATCGCCCGGCGCTGCATGGAGGAGATCTTCCTGCCCACCGTGGCCGCGCTGAAGGCGGAGGGCCGGCCCTTTCAGGGCGTGCTGTACTTCGGCCTGATGCTCACTCCCGACGGCCCAAAGGTGGTGGAGTACAACGCCCGCTTCGGGGACCCGGAGTGCCAGGCGGTCCTCTCCCTGCTGGAGAGCGACCTGCTGGACATCATGCTGGCCTGCCGGGAGGGCACTCTGGACAAACTGGACATCCGCTGGAAAAGGGAGGCCGCCTGCTGCCTGGTACTGGCCTCCGGCGGCTATCCCCTGGACTACAAAAAGGGCTGCCCCATCTCCGGTCTGGAGGAGGCGGGCAGGACCGCCACGGTGTTCCACGCGGGCACCAGGCTGGAGAACGGGCGGTACCTGACCAGCGGGGGCCGGGTGCTGGGCGTCACCGCCACCGCCCCCACCCTGGACGGGGCCATCGAGGCCGCCTATGCCGCGGGGGCGCGTATCTCCTTTGAGAATATGCACTTCCGCACCGACATCGGCCACGCGTTCTGATTCACATTTAGAGATGAAAAGGTCCAGCCGAACCTCCGGCTGGACCTTTTTGT
>CAYPEE010000142.1:2197-3616 GCA_964409665.1 uncultured Oscillospiraceae bacterium | reverse complement strand
GTGACTTTGGGGGTAAACGGCACCGATGACTAAGGTCACCGACCTTCTCGTCACGGGCATACCAGCGGGAATCCCAGTCCTTGATCACGCCCACGCGAAGGCCGTGGGGATTGACTTTCTGTCCCATATTACTTGGCCTCCTTTTCTTTCAGCACCACGGTGATGTGAGAGGTGCGCTTCTTAATGCCGTAAGCGCGGCCCTTGGCGCGGGGCATGAACCGCTTCATAATGGGGCCGGGGGTGGCGTAGGTCTCCGCGACGTACAGTTTTTCGGGGTCCATCTGGTGGTTGTTCTCCGCGTTGGCGGCGGCGCTCTTGACCAGCTTGGCCAGGGGCTCGGAGGCGGCCTTGGGGATCACGGACAGAATGGCGTTGGCCTCGGCCACGCTCTTGCCGCGGATCTGGTCGCACAGGATACCCACCTTGCGGGGGGAGATCCGGATATACCTCAGTGTGGCTTTCGCTTCCATGTTCTCCCCTCCTTACTTACCGGTCTTGCTGCCCGAATGGCCCCGGAAAGTCCGGGTGGGGGCAAACTCGCCCAGCTTGTGGCCGACCATGTCCTCGGTGACGTACACGGGGACGTGCTTGCGGCCGTCGTGGACGGCGATGGTGTGTCCCACGAAGGAGGGGAAGATGGTGGAGGCGCGGCTCCAGGTCTTCAGCACCTTCTTCTCGTTCTTCTTGTTCAGCTCGTCAACCCGCTTCAGCAGCTCGGGAGCGCAAAACGGGCCTTTCTTAACGCTTCTGCTCATTTCAAACTCCCTCCTTATTTACCGTTGCGGCGCCGGACAATAAACTTGTCGGTGCGGTTCTTGGCCTTGCGGGTCTTGTAACCCATGGCGGGCTTGCCCCAAGGGGTCACGGGGCCGGGACGGCCGACGGGGCTCTTGCCCTCGCCGCCGCCGTGGGGGTGGTCGTTGGGGTTCATGACGGAACCGCGGACGGTGGGCCGCCAGCCCATGTGGCGCTTGCGGCCGGCCTTTCCGATGTGGATGTTGGCCCAGTCGGTGTTGCCGACCTGACCGATGGTGGCGTAGCAGTTCTCGCGGACCAGCCGGACCTCGCCGGAGGGCAGGCGTACCTGCGCCATGCCGTTCTCCTTGGCCATCAGCTGGGCGGCGGTGCCGGCGGAGCGCACCAGCTGGGCGCCCTTGCCGGGATAGAGCTCCACGCAGTGGATCATCTCGCCCACGGGGATCTCCGCGATGGGCAGCGCGTTGCCGGGCAGAATATCGGCGCCGCTGCCGGTGGTGACGGTGCTGCCCGCCTTCAGGCCGACGGGGGCCAGAATGTAGCGGCGCTCGCCGTCCTCATACTCGATCAGGGCGATGTTGGCGGAGCGGTTGGGATCATACTGCAGATTGATGACGGTGGCGCGGCCGGCCTTGTCCCGCTTGAAGTCGATCACGCGGTACT
>CAYPEE010000142.1:0-2187 GCA_964409665.1 uncultured Oscillospiraceae bacterium | reverse complement strand
GGTACTTGCGGCGGTTGGCGCCGCCCTTGTGCCGGACGGTGATGCGGCCGTAGCTGTTGCGGCCGGCGTTCTTTTTCAGAACCTCCAGCAGGGCGCGCTCCGGCTCGGCCTTTTTGTCGATGCCCTCGAAGGCGGACACAGTCATGTGGCGGCGGGAGGGCGTTGTGGGCTTATACGTCTTGATAGCCATTCTTCATTCTCCTCCTTACACCATGCCCTCAAAGAACTCGATGGACTTGGAATCGGCGGTCAGCGTGATCATGGCCTTTTTCCAGTCGGGCCGGCGGCCCTCGGGATAGCGGCCCTGGCGCTTGACCTTGCCCCGCATATTCATGGTATTGACCTTGGCGACCTTCACGCCGAAGATCTCCTCCACCGCCTTGGCGATCTCGATCTTGTTGGCGGTCCTATCCACCTCAAAGGTGTACTTCTTCTCAGAGGCCGCCTCCATGGACTGTTCGGTGACGATGGGGCGCCTGATGATGTCGTAAGCGGTCTTCATTACGCGAACACCTCCTCGATCACGGCCAGCGCGCCCTGGTCGATGATGACCTGGTTGGCGTTGACGATGTCGTACACGTTGATGAGGTTTGCGGGGCTGGTCACCACGCCGGGGATGTTCCGGGCGGACCTGACCACGTTGGGGCAGGCGGTGACCACCAGGGGCTTGTCGGCCTCCACCGCGCTGAGGAAACCGGCGAAAGTTTTGGTCTTGATCTCGTCCATCTCCAGCTTGTCTACCACCAGCACGCCGCCGGAGGCGGCCTTGGAGGACAGGGCGGACTTCAGGGCCAGGCGGCGCGCCTTCTTATTGAGGGTGTAGCTGTAAGAGCGGGGCTTGGGGGCGAACACGACGCCGCCGTGGGTCCACTGGGGAGCGCGGGTGCTGCCCTGACGGGCGTGACCGGTGCCCTTCTGGCGCCAGGGTTTCCTGCCGCCGCCGGAGACTTCCGCGCGGGTGAGAGCGCTCTGGGTGCCCTGCCGGCAGTTGGCCAGGTGGTTCTTGACCGCGTCGTGCATGACGGAAACATTGGGCTCGATGCCGAAGACGGCCTCGGAGAGCTCGACCTCGCCGATCTGCTTGCCGGCCATATTATAAAGGTTCGCTTTAGGCATTTGTCACACTCTCCTTTCCTTAGCGGTTCCGGGCGGAGGCCTTCTGCGGGTTGACGCTGATGCCGGCGGCGCCCTTCTTCTCAAATGCCTTCTTCACGCTGCTGCGCAGGGCGACCACGCCGCCCCTGGGGCCGGGGACCGCGCCGCGCACGGCGATGACGCCCAGTTCCTCGTCCACCTGGACCACGTCCAGGTTCATCACGGTGACCTGCTCGTTCCCCATCTGGCCCGCGCCGTTCTTCCCCTTGAAGATGCGGGAGGGATCGGTGCTGGAGCCCATGGAACCGGAGTGGCGGTGGACGGGGCCGCCGCCGTGGGTCACCTTCTGGATGTGGGTGCCGCAGCGCTTCACGGAGCCCTGGAATCCCTTGCCCTTGCTGATGCCGGTGATGTCCACCCGGTCGCCGGGGACGAACACGGTGGCGTCGATCTCATCGCCCACGTTCAGGCTGTCGGCATTGTCCAGCTTGAACTCCTTCAGGACGCGCAGGGCCTTGCCGGCCTTCTTGCTGTGCCCCAGTTCGGGCTTGGTGAGTTTCCTCTCCGGGACTTCATCAAATCCCAGCTGGACGGCGGAGTAGCCGTCCTTTTCCTCGGTCTTCTTCTGCACCACGGTGCAGGGGCCCGCCTGGATGACGGTGACCGGGATGACCTTGCCGGCGTCGTCGAAGATCTGGGTCATGCCCACCTTCCTGCCGATAATGGCCTTCTCCATAGTGTGTTTTCCTCCTTAAATAAGGTTATTGGTTGAAAAACTTGGGCATTGGGCTCCCATTGGTTTTTCAACTTGACCCGTCCGCCTCAGAAACGCGGCGGACAGCGGGTACGACTGCTCTTGTTAAGCGTTCGGATTTTTTCGCCGGGCGAAGCGCGGACGGCGCAGACAGTACCGGGTGTACGGCAAGCCGGCCCCGCAAAGCACGGCGGAAAAAGATGGCGCTTACAGCTTGATCTCGATCTCCACGCCGGCGGGGAGCTCCAGGCTCATCAGGGCCTCCACCGTCTTGGGGGAGGGCTTGATCACGTCGATGAGGCGCTTGTGGGTACGGCGCTCGAACTGCTCCCGGCTGT
>CAYPEE010000141.1:2478-3630 GCA_964409665.1 uncultured Oscillospiraceae bacterium | reverse complement strand
TGGCCATCGTGGACAAGCGCCGCCAGAAGGCCAACTCCTCCGAGGTCATGAACATTATTGGCGACGTGACGGATAAATACGTCATCCTGCTGGACGACATGGTGGACACCGGCGGCTCCCTGTGCCACGCCGCCAACGCCCTTATGGACATCGGCCACGCCAAGTCGGTCACCGCCTGCGCCAGCCACGGCGTCCTCTCCGGGAACGCCTACCAGCGGATCAACGACTCCGCCCTGGACGAGGTGCTGTTCCTGAACACCATTCAGCCCCGGCCTGATGTGGAAAAACTCTCCCCCAAGGTGAAGTACCTGTCCGTGGCCCATATGTTTGCCGAGGCCATCGAGCGCATCTACGAGGAGCGCTCCATGTCCAAGATGTGGCTGTAACCGGCCCGGTCCATCATAGGACCGGCGGCGCTCCGGCCCCGCCCGCGCGGGCTCCATATCCCTCACCCCGGCCCTCCGGCCGGGGTGCGCTCATGCCGCTGCCGGTCCCTCCCCGCAAAATGCCGCGCCTTTTGTGAAGGGGCGCTTCTCCGAGGAGGTCCCTGGATGTTTTTTCAGAAGAAACCGCCGGTGTCCTGGCTCATCGTGGGCCTGGGCAACCCCGGCGCCCAATATGAGGGCACCCGCCACAACGTGGGTTTCCTGGTGGCCGACGAGTTGGCGGACCGGGGGAACTTCCCCATCCAGCGGCTCAGGTTCCACGCCCTCACCAGCACGGCGGCTGTGGGCGGCCAGGGGGTCCTGGTGATGAAACCGGTCACCTATATGAACCTGTCCGGCGAGGCGGCGGGGGAGGCCGCCCGGTTCTACAAACTCCCCCCCGAGCGGGTGCTGGTCGTCTCCGACGACGTGGATCTCCCCCTGGGCAGGCTCCGCATCCGCAAGGGCGGCTCCGCCGGCGGTCACAACGGCCTGAAGAGCGTCATCCAGCACCTGGGCTCCGACCAGTTCCCCCGGCTCCGGGTGGGCGTGGGCGGCAAGCCCCGCCCCGACTACGACATGGCCGACTGGGTGCTGTCCAAACTCACCGGCGAGGACAAAAAGGTCATGGACGGGGCCGTCCGGCGGGCCGCCGACGCGGTGGAGTGCCTCCTCAGGGAGGGCATCGACCGGGCCATGAACCAATATAACGGGTAAACCCTTTGCG
>CAYPEE010000141.1:0-2378 GCA_964409665.1 uncultured Oscillospiraceae bacterium | reverse complement strand
GGGGCGGGTCCCAGACCCGCCCGTGTTCTTCCAAAACCGCCGTGCGCCTTTGACCGGCGGGCCGGTTTCGGATTGGTCCAAACTTCCAAATTTTGTATTTTTTCGAGGTGTCCCCATGAAACAGCTCCTCCACATCTTAGATCAGGTCCCGGAGTTCTCCCGGCTGCTGGCCGCCCTGGAGGGAGGCCGCTCCCCGGCCGAGGTGTCCGGCCTGTCTCCCGTCCACCGGGCCCACTTCGCCGCGGGGCTGATGACAAAACTGGACTGTCCGGTGGTCCTGGTGTGCGCCGACGAGAACGAGGCCGTCCGGCTGGGGCGGGACGTGACCGCCCTCACCGGGACGCCCGCCACTCTCATCGCCGCCCGGGAGTTCCTCTTTCACGAGGGGGCGGTGGCCTCCCGCCAGTGGGAACACCGCCGCCTCGCCGCTTTCCACGCCATGGCCCGGGGGGAGGCCCCCCTCATCGTGGCGACGGTCGAGGGCCTGCTCCAGCGCACCCTGCCCCCCGGGGAACTGGCCGGGCACACCGTTTCCCTGGAAATCACCGGCCGGTACGATTTAGACGATCTGGCCGACCGCCTCTCCGCCATGGGCTATACCCGGTGCCAGCAGGTAGAGGGCGTGGGCCAGTTCGCCCTGCGGGGCGGCATCCTGGACGTGTTTTCCCCCGCCCGGGACGAGCCCGTCCGGGCGGAGTTCTGGGACGAGGACGTGGACTCCATGGGCCCGTTCGACGTGTCCTCCCAGCGGCGGACCGGAAAACTGGACAGAGCCGTGTTCCTGCCGGTGCGGGAGGCCCTCCCCGTCCGGGAGGACGGCCAATGGGTCCCCACCCCCGACCGGGAACTCCCCGCCCGGTACGGCGTCCTCGCCACCGCCGCCGACCACCTCCCCGGGGACGCAGTGGTCTGCCTCTGCGAGTCGGGCCGGGTGGCCGAGCGGGCCAGGAACTGGCTGTGGCAGCTGAACGAGGACGTGAAGACCCTCGTCGAGAACGGGGCGGTGAACGGCAGGCGCGCCGTGTTCGCCGCCGGTATGGACGATCTGATGGCCCGCCTGTCCGACCACGCCCTGTGCTTTCTGGACTCCTTCGCCACCTCGGCGGCCCCCCTGCCCCCCAAAGCGGTGCTCACCGCCCAGGGCCGCCAGCTCCCCTCCTTCGGGGCCAGTCTCGATACCGCCGTGGCCGACCTGTCCCAGTTCCAGCGGGACCGCGTGGGGACGGTGGTGCTGGTGGGCAGCGAACAGCGGGCGCTGAACCTCCAGTCCCTCCTGCGGGACCGCGGGATCCGCTCCGCCGTGGATTTCCAACTCCACAGCCTGCCCCAGCCGGGGAACATCGCCATCGCCGTGGGCGGCCTGTCCGCCGGATTCGACTATATCGGCTGCCCCTGCGCCGTCCTCACCGAGGGCGGCGGCGAGCCCCGCAAAAGGGGCAGGCGCCTGAAGCGCCCCTCGGACCGCCGCCGGGTGGACTCCTTCACCGACCTGTCCCCCGGGGATCTGGTGGTCCACGAGCGGCACGGCGTGGGCCGGTTCGTGGGCATGGTGAAGATGACCGTGGACGGCGTCGAGAAGGACTATGTGAAACTGGCCTACGCCGGCGCCGATACCCTCTATCTCCCCGCCACCCAACTGGACGGCATCTCCAAGTACATCGGCGGCGGGGACGATCCGGAGACCAAAAAGCTGTCCAAACTGGGCGGGACCGACTGGGAGCGGGCCAAGCGCCGCACCCGGGCGGCGGTCCGGGACCTGGCGCACGGCCTCATCCAACTCTACGCCCAGCGCCAGCGCCAGCCGGGGTACGCCTTTCCCCCCGACTCCCCCTGGCAGAAGGAGTTTGAGGACGAGTTTCCCTACGAGGAGACCGAGGACCAGCTCCGCTCGGCGGCGGAGATCAAGCGGGACATGGAGCGGCCCCGGCCCATGGACCGGCTGCTGTGCGGGGACGTGGGCTACGGCAAGACGGAGGTGGCCCTCCGGGCGGTGATGAAGTGCGTGCTGGACGGCAAGCAGGCCGCTATGCTGGTGCCCACCACCGTCCTGGCCCGTCAGCACTACCTGACGGCCAAGAGCCGCTTTTCCAACTTTCCGGTGGAGATCGACATGGTGAGCCGTTCCCGCACCCCCCAGCAGATCAGGCGGACGCTCTCCGCCCTGGAGCGGGGGGACGTGGACGTGCTCATCGGCACCCACCGGCTCCTGCAGAAGGACGTAAAATTCAAGGATCTGGGCCTGCTGGTGGTGGACGAGGAGCAGCGCTTCGGCGTCACCCACAAGGAGCGCCTGAAGGAGATGTCCCGGCAGGTGGACGTGCTCACCCTGTCCGCCACCCCCATCCCCCGGACGCTGAACATGGCCCTGTCCGGCATCC
>CAYPEE010000140.1:0-3681 GCA_964409665.1 uncultured Oscillospiraceae bacterium | reverse complement strand
GCTGCAGCGTCTTGACCTGCTGGGCGGTCAAGACAGTGCCGTCCTCGACCTGGACCTGGGAGTATTTGCGTATCCATTTTGAGAGAACCGGGGAGGAAACACCGTACTCCTTTTGAATTTTGGAACAGGTTTTACCCGATTGGTACAGCGTAACGATCGTTTTCCTGAATTCCTCACTGTACTTCTTCTGACTGCTTTTTGTGGACATGTGTGCCCTTCCTTTCCTTGTCTCCTATTCTATCACACTTGTCCACTTTTTTAGGATACATCCAGTAACTCAACTTTAACCGATGTGGCCGGTTCCTTCACCTATTCTTTTTTCCGCTTGTCCAACTTCTATTGTAAACCTACACCGGCGCGCGAAAATTTCCGAAAATGTCCTTGACTTTGGAGAATTTCTATGATAACATACCTGATTGTAAAGTTTCGCAGCTTTACACTACATCTTGTGGGGGTGCGTGCGATGAAGAGCCAGGCATACCGAATGGCCCTGCTGTTCGACTTTTACGGCGACCTGCTCACCGAGCGGCAGCGGGAATTCTACGACCTCTACTACAACGAAGATCTCTCCCTGGCCGAGATCGCGGAGAATTACGGCATCTCCCGGCAGGGGGTGCGGGATGTGATCGTCCGGGCCGAGGCCGCCATGACCGAAATCGAGGACAAAACTCACATCATCCGCCGGTTCCAGCGCTCCAGCGCCGCCATCACCGCCATCGAGCGGGAGGCCGACAAACTGCTGGACGCGGTGGACCGCCGCCGGTACGACGACGCCGAGCTGGACGCCATCGGCCGCTCCATCAAGGAGCAGACCGCCGCCCTGCGCCGGGAGCAGTAACGGAGAATTTCTATGGCGTTTGAGAATCTGACTGAAAAACTGTCCGCCGTCTTCAAACGGCTGCGCGGCAAGGGCCGCCTGTCCGAGGCCGACGTGAAAGAGGCCATGAGGGAGATCAAGATGGCCCTCCTGGAGGCGGACGTGAACTTCAAGGTGGTCAAGAGCTTCGTGGCCTCCGTCAGCGAGCGGGCCGTGGGCCGGGACGTGATGGAGTCCCTGACCCCCGCCCAGATGATCGTGAAGATCGTCAACGAGGAGCTCACCGCGCTGATGGGCGGCGGGGACAGCAAGTTGATCATCTCCTCCTCCCCGCCCACGGTGGTGATGCTGGTGGGCCTGCAGGGCGCGGGCAAGACCACCAACGGGGCGAAACTGGCGGGCCTGATGAAAAAACAGGGCAAGCGCCCCCTGCTCGCCGCCTGCGACGTGTACCGCCCCGCCGCCATCAAACAGCTGGAGGTGGTGGGCAAACAGCTGGACCTCCCCGTGTTTCAGATGGGGCAGGCCGACCCGGTGAACATCGCCCAGGCCGCCATCGCCCACGCCAAAAAGCACGGAAACGACATGGTGTTTCTGGACACCGCCGGCCGCCTCCATGTGGACGAGGCCCTGATGGACGAACTGCGCGCCATCCGGGCCGCGGTCCATCCCGACGAGATCCTTCTGGTGGTGGACGCCATGATCGGCCAGGACGCCGTCACCGCCGCCAAAGCCTTTGACGACGCGCTGGACTTCAGCGGCGTGATGCTCACCAAGCTGGACGGGGACGCCCGGGGCGGCGCGGCCCTGTCCATCCGGGCGGTTACCGGCAAGCCCATCAAGTTCGCCGGCACCGGCGAGAAACTGGACCAGATCGAGGTGTTCCACCCCGATCGGATGGCCAGCCGGATCCTGGGCATGGGCGACGTGCTCTCTCTCATCGAGAAGGCGGAGCAGACCCTGGACGCTAAGAAGGCCGCCGAACAGCTGGAGCGGATGCGGAAAAACCGCTTCACCCTCAACGACTACTACGACCAGCTCACCCAGCTCAAGGGCATGGGTTCCATGGAGGACATCGTGGGGATGCTCCCCGGCATGGGGGGCAAAAAGCTGGATCTGACGGTGGATGAAAAGAGCCTCGTCCGCATCGAGGCCATCATCCAGTCCATGACGCCCGCCGAGCGGGAGGACCCCTCTATCCTGAACTCCAGCCGGAAAAGGCGCGTCGCCGCCGGCTCGGGCACGCAGGTGGTGGAGATCAACCGCGTGCTCAAGCAGTTCGAGATGCTCCAGCAGCTTACCCGCCAGTTCGCCAATCCCAAGAAGGCAAAGGGCCTCATGAACCGGTTCCGGGGCTTTGGGGGCGGCGGGCTCCCGTTCTGACGTTGGCCACTGTCTTAGGACATTGCCATAGATCCCTGTAAACAACTTATGGAGGTGAAGATACCATGGTGAAAATCAGACTGCGCCGCATGGGCGCCAAGAAGGCCCCCTTCTATCGGGTGGTGGTGGCCGACTCCCGCTATCCCCGGGACGGACGTTTCATCGAGGAGCTGGGTACCTACGATCCCCGGCAGGACCCCGCCGCGATCAACATCGATGTGGAGCGCGCCCAGGCCTGGATCAAGACCGGCGCTCAGCCCACCGACACCGTGCGCGACCTGCTGAAAAAGGCCGGCCTGTAAGACTGCATTTTGGGAGGCCACATGAAAGAACTGCTCACTTATATCGCCCGGAGCCTGGTGGAGCACCCCGAGCAGGTGGTGGTGGAACAGTACGACTCCCCCGCCGGCACGGTGCTGGAGCTTCGGGTGGCCCCGGAGGACATGGGCAAGGTGATCGGCCGCCAGGGCCGCATCGCCAAGGAGATCCGCACGCTGATGCGCTCCGCCGCCCAGCGCCAGGGGATCAAGCTCACCGTAGACATCGTCGATGACTGAGATCGCGGCGACACAGGCGGGGGATCTTCCCCCGCCTTTTCCATGGACAAAACGCGAAAGGAGGGATCTCCCGTGACCGAATATCTGGACTGCGGCCAGGTGGTGAACACCCACGGCGTCCGGGGGGAGGTGCGCGTCGTCCCTTGGGCGGACTCCCCCGACTTCCTCTGCCGTTTCAAGACATTGTACCTGGAGGAGGGGAACCCCATGGTCGTGACCTTCTGCCGGGTCCACAAGGGCGGCGTCATCGTCAAGTTCGAGGGCGTGGACACCGTGGAGGAGGCCATGCCGCTGAAGGGCAAAACCGTCCGCATCCGCCGCTCCGACGCGAAGCTGCCCCGAGGCTCCTTCTTCCTGGCCGACGTCATCGGGCTGGACGTGATCGACGAGGAGGGCCATAAGCTGGGCGTCCTCAAAGAGGTCCTCTCCCCCTCCGTCCAGAATGTATACGTGGTGGAGGGCGAACGGGAGATCTTCATTCCCGCCGTGCCCGCGTTCATTCTGGAGACCAATATCGGGGGCGGCTATGTGAAGGTCCGGCTCATCGAGGGGATGTGAGAAATGTACCGCATCGACATTATGACCCTGTTCCCCGACACGGTGGGCAGCGTGCTGTCCGAGTCCATTCTGGGCCGGGCACAGAAGCGGGACCGCCTGCACATCGAGACCCACCAGATCCGGGACTATACCGCGAATAAGCAGAACCAGGTGGACGACTACCCCTACGGCGGCGGCCACGGGGCCATCCTCCAGGCCGACCCCCTGTACCGCTGCTGGGAGCATCTGTGCCGGCAGGCGGAGGGCAGGTCCCGCACCGTCTTCCTCTCCCCCTGCGGCAAGACCTTCACCCAGGCGGACGCCAAACGGCTGGCCTGGGAATACGACCGCCTGATCCTGGTCTGCGGCCACTACGAGGGGGTGGAT
>CAYPEE010000139.1:0-3688 GCA_964409665.1 uncultured Oscillospiraceae bacterium | reverse complement strand
TCTCCGGGTTGGGGGAGACCACCGTGGGGAAGTTGCCGTCGATGACCATCTGCTCGGGCACGCAGATGACGTGTTTCATGCCCAGGCGCCTCAGGGCCTCGGGGATGAGTTTGTAGCCGGTGCCGTGGAAGGGGGTGTATACCATCTTGAAGGTGTCGGCCACCTTTTCCACCGCCGCCCTGTCGTTGACCTGCTCCATCACGTTGGCCAGAAACTTCTCGTCGGTCTCCTCTCCCATGAGGACGATCTGGCCGGCGGCCACGGCGGCGTCATAGTCCGCGGACTTCGCGCAGCCGAACACGTCCAGTTCCCGCATCCTGCGGGCCACCTCGTCGGCGTGTTTGGGGGGAAGCTGGGCCCCGTCGGACCAGTAGACCTTATATCCGTTGTACTCCTTGGGGTTGTGGGAGGCGGTGATGTTGATGCCGGCGGTGCAGCCGTACTCCCGGATGGCGAAGGACAGTTCAGGGGTGGGGCGCAGCGCGTCGAACAGGCGGACGCGGATGCCGTTGCCCGCCATGACGCAGGCGGCCTCCCGGGCGAAAAGGGCGGAATTGTTGCGGCAGTCGTAGCACACGGCCACCCCCTTGGCGGCGGCCTCGGGGCCCTCGGCCAGGATGACCTCGGCAAAGGCCTGGGTAGCGTGGCGGATGACGTGGACGTTCATCCGGTAGAGGCCCACTCCCATGGTGCCGCGCAGGCCGGCGGTACCAAACTCCAGCTGGGAGAAGAACCGGGATTCGATCTCCCTGTCGTCGCCCCGGATGGCCTCCAGTTCGGCCTTCTCCCCCGCGGACAGGGCCGGAGAGTTCAGCCAGTGTTGATACGCCTGTTTGTAGTCCATAGCAAAAACCTCCTTGTATCCTTATGGATTGGCGTTAAAACGCAAAGTTGCCGTCGGTGAATACGGGGACCTCCTCCCCGCTGCGGGTGACTCCCACGATGGACAGGTCCTCGGTGCCCACCATGAAGTCCACATGGTTGATGGACTGGTTGAGGCCGGCCGCCCTCTGCTCCTCCTCGCTCATGTCCCCGCCGCCCTTGACGCACTCGGGATAGGCGGCGCCGAAGGCCAGGTGACAGGAGGCGTTCTCGTCGAACAGGGTCTCGTAGAACAGCACACCGGTGTTGCGGATGGGGGAGTCGTACTGGACCAGAGCCACCTCGCCCAGATAGCGGGAGCCCTCGTCCAGGTCGATGGAGGCGCGCAGGTGCTCCTCCCCCTCCTCCGCGTGGACGTCCGCGATGCGGCCGTCCTTGAAGTCGAACCAGAAGTTTTTGATCAGGTTGCCGTGGAGGGCCAGGGGCAGGGCGGCGTACACCCGGCCGTTGACCCCGTCCCGCCGGGGGGCGGTGAAGATCTCCTCGGTGGGTATATTGGGCACAAACGCCGTGCCCTCGGGGGTGCGGTCGCAGGCCCCGGCCCAGATGTGGTTCTCAGGCAGTTCGACGGTCAGGTCGGTGCCCAGGGAATTGGCGTAGCGGAGGAGTTTGAAGTTGTAGCCGTTCAGAATCTCTGCCCGGCGGGCGGTGGCCCCGGTGTGAGCCTGCCAGCGCTCCACCGCCTTCCCGTCCCCGGTGATGCGGCACACGGAGAACACTGCGTCCCACAAAGCGTCCAGGGCCTCGTCCTCCGGCAGATCGGGGAACACCTTTTTCGCCCACACGGCGGTGGGATAGGAGCCCACGCACCACTGGAACTGGTTGGCCGTCATAGCGTCGGAGTAGGGCTTGGTGGCCTCCCCCGCCACCCGCTGCCAGGTCTGGATGCGGCCGGGGTCCACTCCCTTCAGCAGTTCCGGGTCGCCCCCCACGATGGACAGATTGGGGGCCTTTTTCTCCAGCATCCAGTCCACCTTGGCCTTCTGGTAGGGGGGCACCTCGGAGAACACCGCCTCGTCCGCCCGGAGGTACTTCTGCCGGTTGATAAAGTCGTCGCTCCAGTCCACCAGCACGTCCCGGGCGCCCCGGTCGTAGCAGGCCTCCACGCACAGGCGGGTCAGGGGAGCGAACTCCACACCGGAGGAGATCCGGGGGGTCTGTCCGGGCTGGACGTTCAGCCCCACGTCCACCAGCAGGTGGGCAAATTCTTTCAGTTTGGCGTCAAAATCCTTGACCATGAGAGATCCATCCTTTGCTTGCAATTTCTTGATGAATATATTATACCATTGTCCCGGCGGAAAAACAAATACTATTTGCATTTTTCTTCCGGTCCGATCCCCGCGGCAAAAATTTGCAAGCGCGCGAATTTGGACTTGCATTTTTTCCGCCTCCAGACTATAATATGGCCTGTGTTTCGCATCACTGGACCGCAAAGGAGGAATGCGCTGTGCTGAATACCGTTATCCCGGAGGGGTATGCCCCCCGGCTGAACCTGTACGATACTCAGAAGGCCATCGGCCTTTTGAAGCGTCTGTTTGAGGATCGACTAAGCGGAGCCCTGAACCTGCGGCGGGTATCCGCCCCTCTGTTCGTGGAGGCCGCCACCGGACTGAACGACGACCTGAACGGCGTGGAGCGGCCCGTGTCCTTCGACGTGCCCGACGCCGGGCGGGAGGCCCAGGTGGTCCACTCCCTGGCCAAGTGGAAACGGATGGCCCTTCACCGTTACCAGTTCTCGGTGGGCGAGGGCCTTTACACCGATATGAACGCCATCCGCCGGGACGAGGAACTGGACAACCTCCACTCGGTCTATGTGGACCAGTGGGACTGGGAGAAGGTCATCGCCCCCAGGGACCGCAATACCGAGTACTTAAAGGGCGTGGTGCGCACCATCGTGGGCGCTCTGGCGGACACCCAGGCCACTCTGCGCTCCGTCTATCCCCAACTCATCTCCCTGCCCGCCATCGACCGGGAAGTCGGTTTCGTCACCGCCCAGGAACTGGAGGACCGGTGGCCCGACCTCTCCCCCAAGGAGCGGGAGGACGCCTGGGGGAAGGACCACCCCACCGCCTTCGTCATGGGCATCGGCGGGGCGCTGAAATCCGGCAGGCCCCACGACGGCCGCGCCCCGGACTATGACGACTGGTCCCTGAACGGCGACATCCTCATCTGGAACAGCGTGCTGGACCGCGCCTTTGAGATCTCGTCCATGGGCATCCGGGTGGACCCCGAGTCCCTGGACAGGCAGTTGAGCATCGCCGGGTGCGACTACCGCCGGGAGATGCCCTTCCACAAAGCTCTGCTGGCCGGAGAACTGCCGCTGACCATCGGCGGGGGCATCGGCCAGAGCCGGGTGTCCATGCTGCTGCTGGGCAAGGCCCACATCGGCGAGGTACAGGCGTCCATCTGGGACCCGCAGACCATTGAGGCGTGCAAAGAGGCTGGGGTCATTTTGCTGTGACTTAACTATCAGGGCCGGCGGAGCGACTGAAAAAGGAGGTCATTCCATGAGGAGGCAAACCCGGCTCTACAACGTAATTTTTCCTTTCTGGATGCTGATGTTCTGGCCCGCGCCGCCGGTGATTCTGCTCACCATCTTCGGCAATCTGGCCATCGACTGCCTGGCGCTGTATCTGGCTCTGCGGGCGCTGAAGGTCCCGGAGCGGGGCGGCGTAATTGAAATTGGCCTGGTGGCGGGTGTGGCGCAACGGCTTCCTGGCCGACGTGATCGGGGCGCTGTGGCTGGCGCTGGGCCTGTTCGGGGCCTGGGGCCTGGACTCGGCTGGCGTCAAGTGGGTCAACGACT
>CAYPEE010000138.1:0-3772 GCA_964409665.1 uncultured Oscillospiraceae bacterium | reverse complement strand
TGCGCTCCAAGGAGAACGCCCAGGACTACCGCTACTTCCCGGAGCCGGACATCCCCCCCGTGCAGTTGTCCGGGGAGTACCTCGCCGCCCTCCGGGCCGCCCAGCCCGAACTGGCCCCCGCCAAGCGCCGGCGCTATCAGGCCGAGTACGCCCTGCCCGAGTACGACTGCCAGATGCTCACCTCCGACCCCGCCCTGGCCGCCTTCTTCGAGGACGCCGTCGCCCTGGGCGCGCCGCCCAAGCAGGCCGCCAACTGGATCATGGGCGAGGTGCTGGGCGCCCTGGCCGTCCGGGCCATGGAGCCCGGGGATATGCCCCTCACCCCGCCCACCCTGGTCCGGCTCATCGCCCTGGTGGCGGAGGGAAAACTCAACCGCAACACCGCCGTCAAGGTATTCGAGGCCGTCTTTGACGCCGACGGCGACGTGGACGCCTATGTGCGGGAACACGGCCTGGAGCAGGTCAACGACGCCGCCCTGGTGGAGCGGACCGTGGACCGGGTCCTGGACGCCAACCCCAGGTCCGTGGCCGACTACCGCGCCGGAAAGGACAAGGCGTTCGGCTTTCTGGTGGGCCAGGTCATGCGGGAGTTGAAGGGCAGGGCGGACCCCAAAACCGTCAACGAGCTGTTAAAGGCCAAACTGACGTGAGAAAGCGGAAACATCCGGTCAAAATAAACGGGGCCCCTCCGGCCGGAGGGGCCCCGTTCCGCGCGGTCCGGAGTTCCGCCCTCAGGCGGGATCCGGCCCGGCGGCCTCCCGCCCGTTTAACAGGGCAGAGGCGGCGGCCAGGACCACCTGATTGAGGGCCTCCATGACGGAGGCAAAGTGGAAGAACTCCTCGTGGTTCTTCCCGCTGGTCAGCCGGTCGGAGACGGCCTTCAGCGCGGCAAAGCGAACCTGATTGCGCAGGCACACCTGGGCGATGGCGCCGCCCTCCATCTCGCAGAGGGTGGGCTGGAAGGCGGACCGGATCCAGTCGGCGCGTTTCCCGGGGGTCATAAAGACGTCCCCCGTCGCCACGGAGCCGGGGAGAAAGGACACGTTCAGGTCCCGCAGGATGTTCTGAATTTTATCAAATTCAGAGGTTTGGAACCGGATCCGGTTGACGGTGGAGACAAACCCCACGGGATCGCCCATGGGGGAAGTGTCCACGTCGTGCTGCACGAAGGACTCCACCGCCACGACGGTGCCGATGGGCAGATCGAGAAAGCTCCCGGCCACGCCGGCGTTGACGATCCAGTCGGGGCGATAGAGGTCGATGAAACGCTGGGCGCTCATGGCGGCGTTGACCTTGCCGATGCCGCCGGCGTAGGCCAGGATGCCCGGTTGAATCTGATAGATTTGCATACCGGCGCTGTCGTCCAGCACGGCGGCGCCGCGCGTTTTCAGCAGGCTGTCGATCTCGCCCTCCATGGCGTAAGCCAGTCCGATGAGCATGGGTCATTCCTCCCATAAAACTTGATCAATCGGCGGTAATGTGTAAAAGAGGTAATATTAAGGCAGGATATGTGCCTGCTGGAGCCGGCGCCGCGCGGGCGCGCCGATGCTGACGGCGGCCGCCATTTTGACCAGGTCGAAGGGGACGAAGGGGGCGACGCAGAGGGACAGCGCCACGGGCAGCGGATTGCCGCTGAGGGCGCAGAACCAGGCGGTCCCCAGGGCGTAGAGAGCGGCGGTGCCCAGAACCATCCCGCCGAACCGGATGGCAGCGGCCAGGGCGGGAGAGCGGTTTTCGGCGGCCAGAGCGATCCAGCCCGCGATGAGCGCCATGGGAATATATCCCACCAAATAGCCTCCGGTGGGGCCGAACAGCACCCCCGCGCCCCCCTGATAGCCCGAGAATACCGGGGCCCCGGCCAGTCCCAGCAGCAGATAGACGGCCACCGAGAGGGTGCCCAACTTCCACCCCAGCAGCTCCACCGACAGGTAGATGACCAGGGTGGCCAGGGTCACAGGCACCGGCCCCACAGGGATGGCAAAAGGGGCCATGACGCAGAGCAGAGCGGTCATCACGGCGCAGGCCGCCAGGGGATAGACGCGGCCTCTGGTCAGTTCGGACACGGAACATCCCTCCCGCAGGAATCAATTTGCAGTTCCAGTATACAATCGCCGGGAGGTTAAGTCAATCGGCGGCCTGCCCATTGCGTTTTGCCGGGGGATGTGATACCATATCCAAAATATACGAAAATGCCCGGGCAAAAGCTCCTCCGGGCGGAAAGAGGCGCTTATGGGAAAGCTGAAGTATCTGGCTCAGCGGCTGGTCAACATGAACTATAAGGCCATGCTGGACAAGATAAACTCCATCCATCAAAAGACGGGGAAAGGACGGCTCGCCATCCTCTGGGACATGAAGGACTGCGCGGTGAAGTACGGCGCGGGCTACATGGACTACGATCTGTTCGAGATGTACGACCTGACGCCGGAGCAGCGGGACACCTATCTGACCCGGGGCCGCAACAACGACCTGGTGAAGAAGTACAACGACCCCGCCCACATGGACGACTTCGGCGACAAGATCAAATTCAACGCCAGATTTGCCCCCTTCCTCCGCCGGGAATGGGTCCCCGTCACCGGGGAGAACCGGGAGGAGGTCATGGCCTTTGTGGAGCGGCACCCCACCTTTATGGCCAAACCCGCCAAGGGAAGCTGCGGCTGGGGCATCGAGAAACTGAGCGCCTCCGGCTTTGAGAGCCCGGACGCGCTGTACGCCCATCTGCTGGAGAGGGCCCCGCTGCTGGAGTTGGAGCAGGTCATCGTCCAGCACCCGGCGGTGTCCGCCATCTATCCCGGCGCCGTCAACACCGTGCGGATGGTGACCGTCCGGGGAAAGAGCGGCCATGTCTATCTGCTCACCGCCATGTTCCGCATTGGCAACGGCAAGTGCGTGGACAACTTCAACAGCGGCGGTATGGTGGCCCCCGTGGACCCGGAGACCGGAACGGTCACCGACCGGGCGCTGGACAAAAAGAAGAACCTGTACGTCGATCACCCCGCCACCGGCGCCCCTATCCAAGGTTTCCGGTTCCCCGATTGGGACCGGGCCCGCAAACTGGTGGAGGAGGCCGCCCAGGTGGTCCCGGAACTGGGTTATGTGGGCTGGGACGTGTGTTTTACCCCCGACGGCCCCTGCCTGGTGGAGGGCAACCAGTTCCCCGGACACGACATCTACCAGCTGCCCGTCCATACCCCGGACAAAATCGGCATCATGCCCCTGTTCCGGGCGGTGGAGGAGTCGGAGCGAAAACGGGCGGCGGAGGCGGCGCAAAACGGTTCCGATCCGGCAATTTCATAAAAAAACGCTTGACATACGCGCTCCCTTTGTGTAACATGATAGGTAGTCGGGCGAACAGTCCGGCACATATTCCGACCCGGCGCGGTTACTCCTTTGGGCGCAAGCCCATAGCCCCGCCGAGGTTGAAAAAGGAGGAAAAAATCCGCCGGCTCGCGGTGCGGCAGTGTGGAGACCTGCCGTAATGCGGTCCGCCCTTTGTGGGCGGCGCGAGGCAGCGGGGCGGAGGCCCGGCTGTCAGAGTCAGAACGTATGGCTGAGGTGTTGTTGAAGAATCTGAAAAAGGTGTACGACGGTGGCGTGACCGCGGTCCACGATGTGAACCTTGAGATCAAGGACAAGGAGTTCATCGTGCTGGTCGGGCCGTCCGGCTGCGGCAAGTCCACCACCCTGCGCATGGTGGCCGGCCTGGAGGAGATCACCGAGGGTGAACTGTACATCGACGGCAAACTGTGCAACAACGTGGAGCCCAAGGACCGCG
>CAYPEE010000137.1:0-3808 GCA_964409665.1 uncultured Oscillospiraceae bacterium | reverse complement strand
TGAGAGGATGGTATACCCTGTCCCTCGCCGGGGAGGGTTCCCGCGAAGTCAGGGAAATCAAATCAAGGAGGAAAAAATCCCATGAGAAACTTGAAAAAGTTCCTCGCGCTGGTCCTGGCGCTGGTGATGACCATCTCCGTGATGGTCACCGTTTCCGCCACGAGCTTCACCGACGACTCCGCCGTCAGTGACTCCTACCGCGAGGCCGTCGAGTTCCTGACCGGCATCAAGGTCTTTGAGGGCGACGGCAACGGAACGCTCCATCCCGAGCGGACGATCCGGCGTTCGGAGATGGCCGCGGTCATCTACCGCGTGCTGACCGGCGACGTGGAGGACAAGTCCATCGACCTGTACAAGGGCGTCACCAGCCAGTTTACGGACGTGGCCCCCGACAAGTGGTACGCGCCCTACGTGGCCTTCTGCGAGGATCAGGGCATCGTGAAGGGCTACAGCGAGACCCAGTTCGGCCCCAGCGATCCCATCACCGGCTACCAGGTCGCCGCCATCCTGCTCCGCGCCCTGGGCTACGGCCAGAACGGCGAGTTTGAGAACAAACCCGAGTGGCGCACCAACGTCGCCGTCGTCGCCAACAAGGTCGGCATCACCGACGGTCTGGTGGGCGTCAGCCTGAGCGACCAGCCCGCCCGTCAGGTGGTCATCCAGATGACCTACAACGCCGCGGTCAAGGCCGGGCGCGTGAACTACTCCCCCGCCCTGGGTTATTGGCCCATGACCAAGAACACAGGAACCACAGAGAATCCAGTCACCGAGGAAATCAACCTGATCGACGCAGTGGCCACAACGGTCGAGCCTGACGTCTGGGGCATCCCCAGCGAGACGACAAACTATACCTTCACCTGGGCCAATACCCCCGTGCCCGGCTCCTTCACCAACGAAATCGCCCCCGTGGCGGAGTTCGAGACCGCGGTCAGCGAGTGCGACATCGTCACCGCGCTGAATGCCAACAGCAACGTTGATGTCGTGGATGTCTATGTGAACGGCTATAGGTATGAACAGTCTGCCGAGCATTTCCTGGGCAACAATGATGGTAGTAAGCCTACTCTGAACGCCACCGTCACCGCTCCGCTCGTGGGTGCGCAGGGCCGCCTGACCCAGGTCTACAACTATGACGGCAAGTACCACGTCGTCATGCTGGACCAGTTCCTGGCCCAGGTGACGGACGTCGCCGCCCGCACCTACGACGCCGCCGGCCATGTGAAGACCGCGGCCAAGATTACACTGCAGGCGTATGACCAAGACATTACCAGCCAGGATGCCATCAGCACCAATGCCACGGAACTCACCGCCACGGACGTTGCCGCCGACTATTCCTGGGCCAAGGGTCAGTACGTGCTGATCTACGGCGTGATCAACGGCAGCAACTTTGGCACGAAGTTGGATACATCGAAAAACACCTTTGAGATCATAAGCGCCGCCCCCGTGGTCGCGACCGGCAAGCGGACCGCCTACAACAGCGTGCAGCGGACCTCCACCGTGGCCGGGAACACCTACACATGGGCCCAGCGGTATCACCTGATCAACCCCGGTGTGCGTGACACGATCTACGATGTGTATACCGACACCTACGGCAACCTGATCGGTCTGGTCACGCCTCCTCCCGCCGCCCAGAACTACGCCCTGCTGGATTGGGGTATGCTGAACACTCCCGGCGGCGTCAACTCCTATTATTCCGCCCAGTTGATCGGCTTTGACGGCGCGGTGGTCACCGGCGCTCCGGTCACCGTTTCCAAGTACGCACATATAGATCGGTGGAACGATATAGCTCGTTACAATGAACACCACATCGTCACCTATGTGGAGACCGAGGCCGGTTACGAGCTGACCATGGCGCGTGATAACGAATATCTGACTGGCGCTACCATCACGCAGGGGACGCCCAGGATTGTCAAGGGTGAAGAAACCCAGGCTGTCACTGACGGCGAGACCGTCTATCTGGTGGAGACCCAGGAGGGCGTGTTCGCCACCTACACCGGCTACCAGAACGTGCCCACCCTGAAGAATGTCGTCGTGGAGTATGTCCTCGGCCAGAACGGCTATGCCGACCTGGTGTATGTGAACGCCATTGGCGCCGGCACCTCCGAGGCTCCGGGGGCCACGACAAAGGAAACGGTCTATGTCATGAAAGGCGCGACCGGGACCGAGGGCGGCGAAACGGATAACGGCGAGGTATTTAAGGTGGTTTCCTTTGTCGTGCGCGACGGCACCGTGGTGTCCGTGAATGCACTCGATACTGCTGTTACCACCATTACGAGTGCCACTTCCAGCAACGGTGCGCTTATGGAACTGACATTCGATGAGAACGGCGTTGTTACGGAGGCCAAATCGGTCGAAACCAAGACGGGCACGATTAAAACCGGCAACAGCGGGAACGTGGTGTACTTCGATGAAGAACAGCAAGGCTATTTGGTCGCCGACAGCACCGTGATCTGGCTGATCAACAATACCACACATGAGGTACAAGTCGGAAACGCGGACAGTCTCAGTGCGGCCGAGACAACAGTCCAATATACCTTGAACGCTGACAAGGTAACGCTGGCTTACGTCATCCTTGAGGTCGATCCCTCCTGATTTGACGCAGAACCCTGACGCAACCCCCAAAAAGGGCCCCCCGGCTATGCCGGGGGGCCCTTTTGCGCCGTCTATTCGTCATAGCCGAATACGACGTAGCGGTACTGCGTATCTTTGACGTTGAACTGGAACTTTGTGGCGCTGTCGGCCAGCGAGTTCTCCGTGTACCAGCTGATGCCCTTGTCGCTCCAGGACACGGCGAGCACCGCCAGCGTGTTGGTCCCCACGGGGTATGTGGTGGCGGTGGGCCGCATGAACACGACATAGCGGTAGGCGGCCGGGTCGGTGACGATCACCAGCATCGGCCTGATTGAAAACGTCAGGCTGTTCTGGTGGGCGGCGCCGTAGACGCCGGCGCCCGTGTAGCTGCCGCTGTCGACGCGGCAGGTGTGGCCGGCGGAGCCGACCGTGGCGGCGACGTTTTTGAGCGCCGTTTCGATGGCCCGGGCGTTGGCGTTCAGCGGCTCGGGGCTGAAGTCGTCGGACGGGTCGATCAGGTTCAGTTGATAGGTCTCGGTCTGCTGCATAAAATTATCCCTCCCGAACGGGAGGGATAACGGCGGGTTTGTTGCCTGTTTGGGTGCGACGTCAGAGGGGCGCCGTGGGGCCGTTGGGGGCGATGTATTCCAGGCCGCCGCCGGCGGTCTCCCGGACCCGCAGGTCGCAGGGGACGTTCTGCGCCGGGTCGGGGTGGTCCTTCCACAGGGCGTACAGGTTCGGCAGAAAGACGGGCCACATGGCGGCCTCATACTCGCTGTGGGCGAGGCCGTTCCCCAGTTCGGGGACCGGCTCGGGCGGCCCGGCCTTCTGCATCTCCCGGACGAAGTCCGGCAGTTGAGGGTTGCGGGTGTTCTCGACGGCGGCGGTGATGTGGTTGGTCCCGCCCTCGGCGGCCTCCCACATATGGATGGTGCAGTCGAACATCTGGCCGTTTTCGGTGAAGATGCCCTCCAGAATCACGTGTTCCATGTGGGCGGTAAAGGGGAACCAACTCAGGGGCATCCGCTGGATCAGCACGCCGCTCCCGCCGAACACGGCGCCGCCGGGGACGTGGACCTCGGAGATCATGTGGGCGGAGTTGAGGAAACCGTACTGTCCGGGGGAGCGGACCCAGTTGAACCGCCTGTGGGCGCCGGGGGCCCAGAGGTAATAGCCCTTTTCCATGTTGGCCCAGAACCAGTCGATCATCTCCGGCGTGACGCCGGGCAGGAAGTGCTGG
>CAYPEE010000136.1:2316-3819 GCA_964409665.1 uncultured Oscillospiraceae bacterium | reverse complement strand
GCCCTGCCCAAACAGGTCATCCTCATCCCCCTGCTGAAAGAGATGAACGTCCTGGGCCTCATCGACAACATCTGGGCCGTCATCTTCCCCACGGTGGGCTGGCCCTTCGGCGTGTTCCTGATGAAGCAGTTTTCGGAGGGCATTCCGGGAGAGATCCTGGAGTCGGCCCGTATCGACGGCGCCGGCGAACTGAGGACCTTCACCTCCATCGTGGTGCCCATGGTCAAGCCCGGCATCGGCGCCCTGGCCATCTTCACCTTTATCAACTCCTGGAACGACTACTTCATGCAGCTGATCATGCTGACCAGCAACATCAATTACACCCTGCCCCTGGGCATCGCCACCATGCAGGGCGAGAACAGCATCGATATCGGCCTGCTGATGGCGGGCGCGGCTCTGGCCGCCTTCCCCATCATCATCGTGTTCCTGATCTTCCAGAAGTACTTTACCAAGGGGATCACCATGGGCGCGGTGAAGGGGTAACGGCATGATCTGCGCGAGGAACGCGGACGCCCTGGACTACCGGGGCATCCACCCGGAACTGGACGCCGCCCTGGAGCGCATCACGCCGGAGTTCCTGGCCTCGGTGGGCTACGAGCGGACGGAGATCCACGGCATGGACCTGTACGCCACCCGCTTTACCTACAAGACCGTCCCCGACGAGGAGGCGTATTTCGAGGCCCACAAAAACTATCTGGACATCCACATCATGGTGGACGGCTCCGAGCGGGTCGAGATCGCCCCGCCGGAGGATCTGTCCCGGTTCGAGACCAATGAGGTCAATGACTTCTACGCCTACCGGGGGGAGGGCCGGTACCGGCTGACCCTCTCTCCGGGGGACTTCCTGGTTGTGTTCCCCGGGGACGCCCACAAGATCAAAATGCGGACGGGCGCTCCGGCCACCGTGACCAAGGTGGTTTTCAAGGTAAGGATCCATTGAGGCCTTCTCACAACGGAAGGAAAAAGATATGAGAGATTTTTCAAAATACGCGGGCATTTTCCCCGCGTTCTACGCCTGTTACGACAGGGACGGAAACGTCAGCCCCGCCGGGGTGCGGTCCATGGCCCGCTACCTGCTGAACAAAGGGGTCAGGGGCCTGTATGTGGGCGGCTCCTCTGGGGAGTGCATCTATCACAGCGTGGCCGAGCGGAAGCTGACCCTGGAGAACGTGATGGCCGAGGTGGGCGGCAGACTGACCGTCATTGCCCACGTGGCCTGCAACAACACCGCCGACAGCCGGGAACTGGCCGCCCACGCCCAGTCCCTGGGGGTGGACGCCATCGCCGCCATTCCGCCCATCTACTTCAAGCTGCCCCCCGCGGGCATCGCGAAGTACTGGAACGACATCTCCGACGCCGCTCCGGACACCGACTTTATCATCTACAACATCCCCCAACTGGCCGGGGTGGCCCTCACCATTCCCCTGCTGCGGGAGATGCGGAAGAATCCCAGGGTCATCGGGGTGAAGAACTCCTCCGCGCCGGTGCAGGACATCCAGATGT
>CAYPEE010000136.1:0-2306 GCA_964409665.1 uncultured Oscillospiraceae bacterium | reverse complement strand
TCAACGGGCCGGACGAGCAGCTGCTGTCCGGGCTGGCCGCCGGAGCCCTCGGCGGCATCGGCGGCACCTACGCCGCCATGCCCGAACTGTACAACGCCATTTTCCGCCTCTACCGCGAGGGGAACATGGAACAGGGGCGGCTGGTCCAGAACGAGTGCTGCCGCATTATTTACCGGGTGTGCGAGGCGCGGGGGAATATGTACGCCCTGCTGAAAGAGGTCATCCGCCGCCGGGGCGGCCCCGACGCGGGAGGCGTCCGGGCCCCGCTGCTGCCGATGGTCCCGGAGGACGGCGTCATCGCGGACCGGGCCGCGGCCATGATCGACACTGCCATCGCGCAGTATTGCTGACGGATTAGGGTGTGAGCCATGCGGATCATACGGACGGAAAACTATGAATCCATGAGCGAAAAGGTGGCCGCGCTCCTCGCCGCGCAGGTGATCGCCAAGCCGGACTGCGTGCTGGGCCTGGCCACCGGCTCCACCCCGCTGGGGGCCTACGCCAGACTGGCGGAGTGGCACCGGAGGGGCGGGCTGTCCTTTGCCGGGGTGCGCACCGTCAACCTGGACGAGTACTGCGGCCTGGCCCCGGAGCACAGCCAGAGTTACCGCTGTTTCATGCAGACCAACCTGTTCGACCATGTGGACATCCGGTGGGAAAATACCCATGTGCCCGACGGTCTGGCCGCCGATCCGGCCGCCGAGTGCGCCCGCTATGACGCGCTGACGGCCGCTCTCGGCGGGATGGACCTTCAGCTTCTGGGCCTGGGCCACAACGGACATATCGGCTTCAACGAGCCGGGACCCGCTTTCATCCTGCCCACCCATCTGGTGGACCTGAGCGAGAGCACCATCGACGCCAATTCCCGGCTGTTCGCCTCCCGGGACGAGGTGCCCCGCCAGGCGCTGACCATGGGCATACGGGGCATCATGGGGGCGAAACGGGTGGTGGTGGCCGTCAGCGGGGCCGACAAGGCCGGCGCGGTGGCCCGATCCTTCGCGGGGCCGGTGACTTCGGAGGTGCCCGCCTCCATCCTCCAGCTTCACCCGGACGTGGTGCTGGTGGGCGACAGGGCGGCCCTGTCCAAACTGGAGAGGTAGAGCGGAATGCGGATCACAGGCGGAGAGGTGTTCGACCTGGAAAAGGGTTTCGTCCGGCGGGACGTGTGTTTCGACGGCGCTCTGGTGGCCGAAGAAAGTTCGGACGGCGGGACCTACGACGCGGCGGGATGCTACGTCATCCCCGGCCTCACCGACGTCCACTTTCACGGCTGCCGGGGGGCCGACCTGTCCGACGGCGACGCCGGGGGGCTGGCCGTCATGGCGGAGTACGAGCTGTCCCGGGGCGTGACGCAGATCTGCCCGGCGGGAATGACCCTGCCGGAGGAGCAGCTTCAAAAGGTCTGCCGCACCGCGGCGGCCTATCGGAGAGAGGACCGGCCCGGCGCCGAGCTGGTGGGGATCAATCTGGAAGGTCCCTTCCTGTCCGAGGAAAAGAAAGGCGCCCAGAACGGCGCCTGGCTCCACGCCCCCGATGTGGAGATGCTGAAACGGCTCATCGGCGCCTCCGAGGGGCTGGTGAAACTGGTTTCGGTGGCCCCGGAACTGCCGGGCGCGCTGGAGTTCGTGGCGGAGGCCAGCAAACTGACCGCCGTGTCCATCGCCCACACCGCCGCCGATTACGACACCGCCATGGCCGCCCTGAGAGCCGGGGCCAGGGAGATCACCCATCTGTTCAACGCCATGCCTCCCTTCCTCCACCGGGCCCCCGGCGTGGTGGGGGCGGCCGCCGACTTCGCCCCCTGCCGGGTGGAACTGATCTGCGACGGAGTGCATATCCACCCCTCCGCAGTCCGGGCGGTGTTCCGCCTGTTCGGGCCGGAGCGGGTGGTCCTGATCTCCGACTCCCTCCGCGGGGCGGGGATGCCAGACGGGCAGTACACCCTGGGCGGCCAGGACGTGACGGTAAAGGGCCCTCTGGCCACCCTGTCCGACGGGACCATCGCCGGGTCGGTCACCGACCTGATGGCCTGCATGGTCAAAGCGGCGGAGTTCGGCGTCCCGCTGGCCGACGCGGTGCGCTCCGCCGCCGTCACCCCGGCGGAGGCCATCGGCGTGTCCGACCGGTACGGCACATTGGAGCCGGGCAAGGCGGCCAATGCCGCCGTGTTGGACGGGGATCTGAATCTGAGGGCCGTATTCTTTCGCGGCAGACAAATCTGAACGGCAGACAAAAAGGCGCGCCGGAGGGAAAGGGCCGGCCCAATAAGGCAGTAATCCGCAAAACTGAATTACCGGCATTGTAAA
>CAYPEE010000135.1:0-4170 GCA_964409665.1 uncultured Oscillospiraceae bacterium | reverse complement strand
TTCATGCAGGCCCGCAGGCCGTTCACGTTCCAGCTAACCAGTTTCATCGCTGCTCTCCCCCTCAAGTGGTTTTTTCCTGCACCGTTTGATCTCCGCGGCGAGCGCTGCGGCGCAGAAGACCAGCGCGGCGAACATGGCCGCCGTCTCCAGGGGCATGACATACTGGACGCCGTCTACGGTGAGGATATAATTGAATTTCAGCCGCAGATAGATACAGTAAGAGGCCAGGGAAGCGCTCTGGACCAGAAGGGCCGCCGGGATCCGCCGCCGGTCGAGGCAGGCCCAGCACAGGCAGATCACGTCGGCCAGGAAAAAGTACCGCTCGTGCATATGGGGCAGCAGGAACGGAACGCCGACGACCAGCACCGCGGCCATGGCCATCGCCGCGGAGCCGTCCAGCCGCCGCCCCAGCCAAAGCCCGATCCCCAGCAGGATCAGGCACAGGACCACGGCGGCGGCGATCCCCAGCGCGGCCGCGCCCGGCGCCTGCTGAGTCTCCGTCCCGTAGGGCAGAAGCTGAAAGACCGTCGGCGCGTTCAGGCTCAGCCGGGGGTACTCCCCCGCCTGGGACAGGTAGACGCTCAGGATCTCCTTCAGCGGCTTGCCCAGCCGGAGGGCGGGCAGGATGGTGACCAGATAGGCCAGCGGGAACACCGTCAGTTCCCGGAATCTGACCCGCCCGGACAGCCACAGCACTCCCCACAGGGGCATGAGAAACACCGTTTGCAGCTTGAAGGAGAAGGCCGCCGCCAGCAGGATCACCGAAGGGACGTTCTTCCCCTCCAGGACCAGCGCCAGGGCGTGGACGCACAGGGCGCCGTATATCACGTCGCACTGGGCCCAAAACGCGCCGTTGAGGATCACCGTGGGCAGGAACAGCAGCAGCGCGAACGCGGCCATGGGCGCCGGATCGCCCTCCCGTTTCCCCCGGAGGGTCCTGACCAGCCGGAAGCCGCCCCAGGCCAGCAGCACGTCAAAGAACAGGGAGAACAGCTTGATGGAGTACAGGTCGGGCAGTTTCAGGTAGGAGATGGCCGCCAGAAAGTACAGGTAGGGGACATTGTAGTCCCCCACGCTGCCGGCGATGGCGGCAAAGCCGCCGTTGGCGCGGAAATACTCCATCCAGGGCGAGAGGAAGTTGTTGAAGTCTCCGCCGGCGTAATTCAGGCAGACCGCCCGGAGCAGGATGGCGGCCCCCACCGGCAGGAGCATCCGCAGCAGCGCCCGCCGCCCGGCGCCCTCCAGCCTCAGCAGGAGCAGGGCCAGAGCGGCCAGCCCCACCAGGATCAGCCCCACCCAGAGGCGCTGGACGGGCTCCCCCAGCGCGGGGCCGAAGACGCCCGATCCGCCCTCGTTCCATCTCTGCAGCCCGGTCACGTCAAGTTCCAGCGCGGCCCAGACCGCAGCCGCCAAACAGAGCAGGCCCGAAGCGCCGCAGAGAAACGGGATGTATTTTTTCCAAACTCGGTTCATGGGCCGCCTCCCGGAGGGATCGTTTCCTGTATTTTACCGGCTATCTGTTTCTCTTGTCAAGTCCCCATCGTTTTTCCCGGGGATCTTCCCCCAGCCCTTGACTTTTTTCCCCGCAGGCCGTATTCTATAAACGATTATGCGTATCCTTTGTGCGCGGATCTGCACCTCGACAGGAGGCTCGTCTTATGTGCGGTTTCACCGGCTTCATCTCCCGCTCCGCCCCCGACGTGAACGCCCTTCACGCCATGGGCGACACCATCCGCCACCGCGGCCCCGACGGGGAGGGTTACTATGCGGACGGCCACTGCGCCATCGCCCACCGCCGGCTGTCCATCCTCGATCTGGCAAACGGCAGCCAGCCCATGTACAGCCCCGACGGGCGGTACGTCATCGCCTACAACGGCGAGGTCTACAACTACCGGGAACTGCGGGAGGAACTGAAGGCGGCGGGCGTCCCCTTCTCCACCGACTGCGATACCGAGGTTATCCTGATGGGCTACGCCCACTGGGGCGTGTCCGTCACCGAGAAACTGCGCGGGATGTTCGCCTTCGTCATCTGGGACAAGGAGAGACAGGAACTGTTCGGCGCCCGGGACCCCTTCGGCATCAAGCCCTTCTACTACGCCCCCATGGGGGACTGTTTCTTCTTCGGCTCCGAGTGCAAGAGCTTTCTCCCCCACCCCGCCTTCCGGAAGGAACTGAACCCCGACGCGCTGAAACTCTACCTCACCTTCCAGTACTCCGCCCTGAACGAGTCCTTTTTCAAGGGGGTCTACCGGCTGCTGCCGGGGCACTGTTTCCTCCACCGGGACGGCGTCACCGAGTTCCGCTCCTACGCCAGCCTCACCTTTGAACCGGAGAATATGCCGCTGCCGGAGCGCGCCAGACAAATTCGGGAGGTCGTCACCGAGTCGGTGGAGGCCCACCAGATCAGCGACGTGGAGGTGGGCGCCTTCCTGTCCGGCGGCATCGACTCCAGCGTCATCACCGCCCTGTCCCGGCCCGACAAGACCTACTCCGTGGGCTTTGAGCGGGACGGCTTCAACGAGACCCATGAGGCCCAGGCCCTCTGCCGGGAACTGGGGCTGAAAAACTACTCCAAACTCATCACCGCCCAGGAGTTTTTCGACATTCTCCCCGCCGTCCAGTACTTCGCCGACGAGCCCAACGCCAACCTGTCCACCGTGCCGCTGTACTTCCTGTCCCGGCTGGCGGCCCAGGACGTGAAGGTGGTGCTGTCCGGCGAGGGGGCGGATGAACTCTTCGCCGGGTACGAGACCTATCATACCACCCGGCTCTACCGGGCCTACCGCAGGCTGCCCCAGTTCGTGCGCGGCGCGGCGGCGTCCGCAGCCTCCAAACTGCCCAAGTTCCGCGGCCAGGGCTTTCTCACCAAGGGGGCCAAGGACATCCGGGACGTGTTCGTGGGCCAGGCGTTTATCTTTGACAACGACGAGGCGGAGCGGGTGCTGACCCCCAGGTACCGCTCCCCCCTCACCTGGAAGGACGTGACCGGCCCCTATTTCGACGCCATCCCCGGCGCCGACGACCTCATCAAGATGCAGTATCTGGACCTGCACCTGTGGCAGCCGCTGGACATCCTCCGCAAGGCGGACCGGATGACGATGGCCAACGCCCTGGAACTGCGGGTGCCCTATCTGGACCGGGAGGTGTGGGCGGTGGCCCGGGCCATCCCCAGCAGGCAGAAGATGCGGGGCCGGATGGTGACCAAATACCCCCTGCGGATGGCCGCCGTCCCCATCCTGCCCGACGACTGGATCAACCGCCCCAAGGCGGGGTTCCTGGTGCCCTTCGCCGCGTGGCTCCGGGACGAGAAATACTACCGCTGGGCCAGGGAGATCATCGGCCGGGAGTATGTGTCCGAGTTCTTCGACCGGGAGTACCTGCTGGACCTGCTGGAGCGCCACTACTCCGGCCGGGAGAGGACCCACCGGAAACTGTACACGGTGCTGTCCTTCCTGATCTGGTATCAGGCGTATTTTCCGGAAAAGTGCGGGGCGCGGCCCTTCGTGCCCCCGGAGCCGCCCCGGCGCTGACCGAAAAAACGGTCTGTCCCCGTGACAGGCCGTTTTTTGTCGGAAAACGCCGTTTGTTCATAAATCTGCTATTGAAAAAGCCCTACCGTTTCTATATAATATCGGTTGCGCGGGCGGAAACCCTCCGCGCCCGTCCGCGCTTTTTCGGGCCTTTTGGCCCATGGAGATCGAGTGAGGTGCATCCCATGAGTCTGCGCGTCGGTATCGACATCGGCTCCACCACCGTGAAGGTCGTGGTGCTGGACGAGGACAACAAGCTGCTGTTCCGCTCCTACGAGCGGCACTATTCCAAGGCCAGGGAGCGGGCCTGCGAGACCCTGCGCTCCATCGGGGATATGCTGAACGGCAAAGACGTCCGGCTGGTCATCACCGGCTCGGCCGGTCTGGGCGTGGCCAAGGCCGCGGGCCTCGACTTTGTCCAGGAGGTGTACGCCACCGCCGCCGCGGTGAACGAGTTCATCCCGGACACCGACGCCGTCATCGAACTGGGCGGCGAGGACGCGAAGATCATCTTCTTCGGCGGCGCCCTGGAGGAGCGGATGAACGGCTCCTGCGCCGGCGGCACTGGGGCCTTCATTGACCAGATGGCCACCCTAATGAACGTCACCGTAAACGAGCTGGACGAGCTCTCCCTGAAGCA
>CAYPEE010000134.1:0-4224 GCA_964409665.1 uncultured Oscillospiraceae bacterium | reverse complement strand
ATTAGTCTCACCTTAATCTTCCCAATCAATGGTTAATTGTGCGGTGGTGCCTTAAAATTCAGAGAACAAGGACTTGTCTGCCACTGTCCCCGCGAGAGGTGTAACTTTCAGTACCGCAATGAATGAGATATATGCACTGAGAAGTATATTCGCCTCAGACTGATTGATTTGACGATTCATAGGCTTTGCAGACCTGACCAGATTTGAACTCGGACCTAATGTCGGTTTTTCGAGCCCCTGCTAATCGCTTGCTAATTGGAGCCACAAAAAACAACGGCAATTGGCAAGAAAATACGGTAAATATCAAGCGGTGTGACATGGAAAAAATCCAGCAATATCAAGGGTTTTCAGTGACTTACAATCACTATCAGCTAACGTGTCGAAGCCGCTCCTAAGCGGTAGGCCGGAGGTTCGAATCCTCTCAGGCGTGCCAGAAAAAACACCGATTTTTGCCTCTGTTTTCGTCAGAAAGCACACAAAGACCGGCGTTTTTTGTATGCTTCGACTGAAACTCTCTCAAATCTGCTAATTTCAAAAGCGGGTGCTGCGAGTTCAACATATCTCTACCCCGCATACCGCATACATAGCCGGTCTGGAAACAGGCCGGCTTCTCTATTTCTGGGACTGTTCGACGAGTAACGGGACAGGCACGACTTCTTCAATGGGGACGGGCGGTTTTGAGATGGACAGTTTGTGCGGCTGATCCGTGGACCCCCACTTTTACAAACCCCACATCAACAAACACGCGCGCCGGAGGTCTCCCTCCGGCGCGTTTTTCATCTTTTTTTGCAAATGTGGGCAGCGCAGCCACGCACAAGCGTCATATTTTTGCAAATGTGGGTGCCGAAACCCACATTTGCAAATTTCCCGACAAAAAATTCCCGGCCGGTGGCCGGGAATTTTTCATGGCGCGTTTGACGGGACGGACCGTTTACCAGAACCACCGGCCGGTCTGGACGGACACCGCCCTGAACCGCGAAAAGGCCGCTGCCGGCGGCAGCGGCCTTTTTTTCACTTCAGCGGATCCAGACGCACCGCGCCGCACCCCAGGGCCCCCGGCCCGGTGTGTGCGGCGATGGACAGGGTCAGCGGCTCGCCCTGGATGACCTCCATCTCCGGGAAGGCGGCGTGGACCTGAGCGCGCCAGTCCTCCAGCAGTTCCTTGGACACCTGGCTGCAGGCGATCTTGACGGCCAGATTGCCCGCGTCCCACAGGGGCTTGAGGCGGCCCTCCACATCGGCGCGGAGCCGGCGGAGCATATTCTCCCGGGCGGCCTTCATGCCCCGGACCTTGCCCACGGCGTTGAGTTTCTCGCCGTAGATCTCCAGCACCGGCTTGATGTTCAGCATGGTCCCCGCGATGGCCTCCACCCCGGACACCCGCCCCCCCCTGCGGAGGTACCGCAGGCTGTCCACGGTGATGTAGATGCAGGCGTCGTATGCCTGCTCCTCCAGGGCCCTGCGGATGGCCGCGGCGTCCATGCCCGCCTCCGCCAGTTTCAGCGCGTCCATCACCGAGTGCCGCTGGGTCACCGAGATGCGCCGGTTGTCGGCCACCTCTACCCTGCCGTTATAGTCCTGGGCCAGGATGCAGGCGGTGGCGTAGGAGTTGCTGAGGCCCGCCGTCATGGGGATATAGACCAGCGCATCGTAGTCCTCCAGCAGCCGGTCCCAGAGGGCGGTGACATCGCCGGGGGCGGGCTGAGAGGTGACGATGTCCGCCCCGGACCTCTGCTGGTCATAGAAGAACTCCGGCGTCAGGCCGTCCCCCTCGAAATAGATCTTCCCGTTGATGTGCACCGGCATGGGCACCACCGCCACGCCAAGGGTTCTGCCCTCGGCAACGGAGATGCCGCTGTTGCTGTCGGTGACGATCGCAGTTTTTGCCATAATAGGGTGTTCCTCTTTTCTGTTTTCTATGAGAGCGGGCCATGCTCTCTCTCTTCGTTCCACTGACGGTATTATACCCCTCCGGAAGATAAAAAGCAAGACATAAACTCAACTTTACGTCTTGCTTTTTGATAATTATGTTCAAAATTCTAAAGAATTGCGTTTCAAAAATTTATATATGCTGTTTCGTGGTATTGAAAACCATTTCGGCCTCTCCGCCGGAGGGCGCCGGAGCCGGAGCCGTGAAACAGGGTCCCAGACCTGCCCTCTCTTTTCAATCCCTCCACGGGTTCTGTTCCGTCACATCATCCCGCCAGGAACAGGTCTCCCCGCCGCCGAAGACCTCCCCCTCCCCCGCCTGAGGCGCATAGAGAGCGACCGGCGGCGCGGCGGGCGCGGCGGCATCCTCCGCATCCGCGGAGGGCAGCGGGCGGAAGAAAGCGGCGATATTCTTCCGGCAGACAAAGACGCCGAGCAGACCGGCGAGGAACATCGCCGCCATCGCCGGGACCACCCACCGCTCCTCCGGGAAGACGTGGTCCAGAATGGTAAAGATCTGCCCGATCAGATTGAAGGCGACGTGGGCCAGAATGGACGGCAGGATGGACCGGGCCCGCATATCCAGCAGGCCGAACACCATGCCCAGTACAAACGCGTAGCAGAACCAGAGGAACTGCCCGTGGCAGAGCCCGAACACGGCGGCGGAAAGGATCACCGCCGGCAAAGGGGACATGGCTCTGGCCAGCCGGGTCATGATGAGCCCCCGGAAGATGATCTCCTCCACGACGGGGGATACGATCACCACGCAGAGAAAGGCCAGGACCCCCGCCTCGTCCAGGCCGGAGGCGGCCTGGTTGTAATCGTCCAGCAGTCCCTGGGGCACAATGGCCATCACAGCGGTCACCAGCACGTAGAGCGCCGGGGCCAGCGCCGCCCCGGCCCACAGGGCCGAACCTTTGACGGGCCGCAGCCAGAAGGCGTCCTGCGGCCTCATGCGGCGGATGGCCAGGTAGACCACCGCCAGGACCGCCAGGGTCGCCAGGCCGGACACCAGCGTCAGCGGGATGGAGGCGGAGAGCGTCCGCTCATAGACGGCATTGAGAAAGCCGGGATCCTGGATCGAGTCCGGTCCCATCTCCCCGATGACCTGGATCATATAGACATAGGTCACCGCCATCTGGCACCCGAGGAACAGGGCCAGATAGGCCGCCATCTTGCCCATGGCGACCAGGACGCCGGCCACGCCCGGTTTTCTCTCCATCATACCCGCAGATCCCCCAGCACCTTGCCAATGGAGTCGTGGATCACCAGGTCGGCCCGCCCGTCATAGGGGGTGGGGTCCCGGTTGATGAGCACCAGTTTCTTCCCCCGGTAATAGTTGATAAGCCCCGCCGCCGGGTACACCACCAGGGAGGTCCCCCCAACGATGAGCATATCCGCCCGGCGGATGGCCTCCACGGCTCCCTCCACGGTCTCCTGGTCCAGTCCCTCCTCATAGAGGACCACGTCGGGTTTCACCCGGCCGCCGCACGCGGGGCACTGGGGCACGCCCCGGCTGTCCCGGATGAATTCGGCGCTGTAAGCGGCGCCGCACCGCTGGCAGTAATTGCGCAGCACCGAGCCGTGGAGTTCATAGACGGTCCGGCTGCCCGCCTTCTGGTGGAGACCGTCGATGTTTTGCGTGACCACGGCCTTGAGTTTGCCCGCCCGCTCCAGTTCGGCCAGTTTGCGGTGGGCGGCGTTGGGCTGGGCCTCCAGGGGGAGCATCTTGTCCCGGTAAAAGCGGAAAAACTCCTCCGGGCGGCGCTCATAGTAGGTGTGGCTCAGCATGGTCTCGGGCGGCACGTCGTATTTCTGATGGTACAGGCCGTCCACGCTGCGGAAATCGGGGATACCGCTCTCGGTGGACACCCCCGCCCCGCCGAAGAAGACGATGTTGCCGCTGTCCGTGACCCACTGCTGAAGCCGTTCCAGTTCTGTCATAGCGCTCCCCTCCTGTGGTTTTTCTGTTATTTTAGCACCGATCTCGGGAAATGTAAATCCCCCCGGAGGTGAACCGGTCCAGTAAAAACGGACAATGGACAAAAAGCCCCCTGTGTAGGAAAATAGACTACACAGGGGGTATAACTATGGCGAAACGGAAATGGACCAATATTCAGGCAAAAGAGGGCGAGATCATACTACTATAGTCAAGTAAGCAGACACATTTTTGTGTAATTTTTACTGGGAGTGGGATGTCACTCATGTTTCCAGTAAGCAGCATCCACCGCATTGGGAGCCAAATAGCCAGGGGAACCGTGAGGGCGTTTTGAATTATGGTATCCTTCTATGTAG
>CAYPEE010000133.1:0-4248 GCA_964409665.1 uncultured Oscillospiraceae bacterium | reverse complement strand
CCGATCGCGAGGGCAATCGCGCCTTCGTACTCACCCTTCAGGCCAGGGAGCAGCATATCCGCCGGGAAAAGGCATCCTCCAATATCTGCTCCAACGAGGCCCTGTGCGCCATGACCGCCTCGGTCTATCTGGCCGCCATGGGCCCCAGGGGTCTGCGCCAGGCGGCGGAACTCTCTCTCTCCCACGCCCACTACCTGGCCGGGGAACTGGGCAAGCTGGGGTTTGCTCTGCGCAGCGGGGATAAGCCCTTCTTCCATGAATTCTACACCGACAGTCCCGTGGATCCCGCCGCCCTCAACGCCGCTCTGGCGAAAAGGGGTATTCTGGGCGGTCTGCCTCTGGACGGCGGTATCCTGTGGTGCTGCACGGAGTTGAACGGAAAGGTAGAGATCGACCGGCTCGTATCCGCCGTTGAGGAGGTGTGCGCGGAATGAAACTGCTCTTTGAACGCAGCCGCCCCAACCGGGGCAGCGAACTTCTGCCCCCCTGCGACGTGCCGGTGACCCGGCTTGCCGGCCATCTGTACCGGGCCGATGCGCCCCGCCTGCCGGAGATCTCCGAGGTTGACCTGGACCGGCACTATACTGAACTTGCCAGGCAGACCTACGGAGTGAACGACGGCTTCTATCCCTTAGGCTCCTGCACCATGAAGTACAATCCCCGGGTGGACGAAGAGCTGGCCGCGCTGCCCGGCTTTACCCAGCTTCATCCCCTCCAGCCCGCGGAGACCGTCCAGGGCGCCCTAAAGGTCCTGCACACGGCGGCGCGCTTTCTGTGCGAGATCACGGGTATGGACGACATGACCCTCCAGCCTGCGGCGGGCGCTCACGGAGAATACACCGGCCTGCTGCTCATCCGCAAGTATCATCAGTCCCGCGGGGATGGCGCCCGGACCAAAATCCTTGTGCCCGACTCCGCCCACGGCACCAACCCCGCCTCCGCCGCGATGGCGGGCTTTGAGGTGGTCTCTGTCCCCTCCGATGAACAGGCAGGCGTGGATCTGTCCGCCCTGCGCGCCGCCGCCAGCCCGGATACCGCCGGGCTGATGCTCACCAACCCAAACACTGTCGGCCTTTTTGACGCGAATATTCTGGAAATCACAAAAATCGTCCACGACGCCGGCGGCCTGTGCTACTACGACGGCGCCAACCTCAATGCCATAATGGGCCATGTGCGCCCCGGCGACATGGGCTTTGACTGCGTCCACGTCAATCTGCACAAGACTTTCGCCACCCCCCACGGCGGCGGAGGCCCCGGCAGCGGTCCCGTGGGCTGCAGGGCTTTTCTGGCCCCCTTCCTCCCATCCCCCTTGGTAAGGGAGGAGAATGGGATCTATTCCCTGTATACTCCCGAGCGGACCATTGGCCGGGTACGCAGCTTCTACGGCAACTTTCTGGTGGTGGTAAAGGCCCTGGCCTATATGCTGACCCTGGGCAGGGAGGGTATTTCAGAGGCCTCCGCCGGGGCGGTGCTCAACGCCAACTACCTCATGCGCAGGCTGGCGGATCGTTACACCATGCCCCATCGGACCGGGTGTATGCATGAGTTTGTCATGACTCTGGAGCCGGAGGCCCGCAAACTCGGGGTCACCGCCATGGACATCGCCAAACGGCTGCTGGACTTCGGCATCCACCCCCCCACAATGTACTTCCCCCTCATCGTCCATGAGGCCCTGATGGTGGAGCCCACTGAAACCGAGAGCCCTGAAACTCTGGACGAAGCGGCGGAGGTCTTTCTGAAGATTATGGACGAGGCCGAGCGGGACCCCGAGGGGCTCCATGCCGCCCCGCACTGCTGCCCCATCGGCCGGCCCGACGAGGTCGCCGCCGCCCGCAGTCCTATCCTGCGCTACGACTTTGACCAGACATAAGAGGACGTTATGCTTCAAACTCTATCCGTCATCGAGACCCGGTCCACCGATCCATACCGGAACCTGGCTGTGGAGGAATATCTGCTCCGCACCGTCAGGCCCGGCGAATGCGTCTTGTACCTGTGGCAAAACCGAAACACGGTGGTCATCGGCCGCAATCAGAACGCGGCGGCCGAGTGCCGCCTCCAGGCCCTGGAGGCGGACGGCGGACGTCTGGCCCGCCGTCTCTCCGGCGGCGGCGCGGTCTACCACGACCTGGGCAATCTGAACTTTACCTTTTTGGCCACCAGCGGCGATTACAATGTGGGCAAGCAGGACGAGACCATTTTGCGGGCGGTCCAAAAGGTGGGGATCCGGGCGGAAAAGAACGGCCGGAACGACCTGACCGTGGGGGGCTGCAAGTTTTCCGGGCACGCCTACTACCGCACGGGCAGCCAGTGCTGCCACCACGGCACCATTATGCTGGATGTGGACATGGAGCTGCTGGAAAAATACCTGAATGTGTCCCCGTTGAAACTGGAGTCCAAGAGAGTCAGATCCGTCCGCTCCCGGGTGGTGAATCTGCGCCAATATAAGCCCGGCCTTACCGTAGACGGGATGAAGCAGGCCCTGATCTCCGCCTTTGCGGAGGTCTATGGCCTGCCGGTCAGGCGCCTGGAAGAGAGAGAACTGCCTCAGCCGCCCATTGCGGAGGGGACTGCCCGCTTTGCCGACCCTACCTGGCGCTTCGGCGCCGAAGCGCCCATGGCCTTCCGCCGGGAGGCCCGTTTTGACTGGGGCCTGCTGCGGGTGGATTTCGAGCTGAAAGACGGCGTGATCGTCCGCTCGGCGGTATGGTCCGACGGGCTGGAGGCGGACTATCTGAGCGCCGTCCCCGCCCTGCTCGTGGGCTGCCCCCTGGAGGAGTCCGCCCTGCGGGCCGCCCTCACCCGGCGGCCGGCCCCGGAAGAGGCGGTTCAGGGTGTGCTGACCCTGCTGAAAAGAAACGGGGGATCGCCATGAAGTTCGACATTGCCGTCATCGGCGGCGGCCCCGGCGGATACACCGCCGCGGAAAAGGCCGCGAAAGAGGGACTGTCTGTGGTCCTGTTTGAAAAGGAACTGCTGGGCGGCACCTGCCTCAACCGCGGCTGCATTCCCACCAAGGCTCTGCTCCACAGCGCCGAGACATATGCCTCCTTTGCCCGGGCACAGGAGTTGGGCATCCGCGCGGAGAACGTCGCCTACAGTTTTGCCGCCATGCACCAGCGCAAGAACGCCATTGTCGCCGCCCTTCGCCAGGGGGTGGAGAAGCGGATGAGATCCAACAAGGTTACCGTCGTTTCCGGCGCGGCCCGGATCGAAGCTCCCGGGTCCATCTCCTGCGGCGGCGGGACCTATGAGGCCAGGGACATCATTATCGCCGCCGGCTCCAAGGTGTTCTATCCCCCCATTCCCGGCATCGACGGCTCCGGCGTATACAACAGCGGAGATCTGCTGGAGGGGGAGGGCAAGGACTTCCGGTCTCTGATCATCATCGGCGGCGGCGTGGTGGGCTCGGAGTTTGCGGCGCTCTACCGCGCCCTGGGCTGCCAGGTCACTTTGCTGGAGGCCGCCGACCACATTCTCCCGGCCGCGGACAGGGAACTGGCCCAGCGCCTTGCCGTGGGCCTGAAAAAGCAGGGCGTCGCCGTGATGACAAAGGTCATGGTCCAGAAAATCGAGGGCGGGCCGGGGGATATGCGCGTCACCTACATCGACAGGAAGGGCGCCGAATCCGCCGTCGCCGCCGAGGGCGTGCTGGCCGCCGCCGGCCGGAGGCCCAACCTGGACGGCCTTCTGGCTGACGGGCTGGACCTGGCTCTGGATCATGGAGGCGTTGCCGGCGATGGGGCGGGCCGAACCAGCATCCCCCATGTGTACATCATCGGTGACGCCAAAGCCCGGAACATTCAGCTGGCCCATGTGGCCGCCGCCCAGGCGGAGAACGCTGTGGCCGACATTGTGGGCAAGCCTTTGCCTCTGGATATGTCCGTGATCCCCAGCTGTGTTTACACCAACCCAGAGATCGCCTTTGTCGGCATGACCGAAGACGAGGCCGCAGCCGCCGGTATCAGGCCAAAATGCGGCAAGTACCTCACCGGGGCCAACGGCAAGTGCCTGATCGAGGGCGCCGGGAGCGGCTATGTGAAGCTGGTCACCGACAGTGAGACCGGCCGGATCCTGGGCGGCCAGTTGGTCTGCCCACGGGCTGCCGACATGGTCGGCGAACTTGCCGTGGCCGTGCAGCGCCGCATGACCGCCGCCGAACTTGCCTCGGTGATCCACGCCCATCCCACCTTTGGAGAGATGATCTACGGCGCGGCGGAACTGCTCAGGTGAACCTGATGCCGGCCTCCA
>CAYPEE010000132.1:0-4335 GCA_964409665.1 uncultured Oscillospiraceae bacterium | reverse complement strand
TGAAGGGAACGCAGGGGAGCAGCAGGATAAAAGCGGCGATGACCTTCAGTTCCTCATAGTTGCCGTCCCGGTCGCTCAGGCCGCTTTCCAGCCGGAGACCCGCCGGGTAATCAAAGGCGTTGTCCGTCCAGATATACCGGTTGGAATACGCGTTCTTCTCTGGTTTGCGGGATTCCTGGAACCAGGGATGCTGATCGGAGGTGTGTCCCGGGACCAGATCCAGCAGGACCCGGATCCCGCGCCTGTGCGCCTCCCGGAAAAACTCCCTGGCGTCCTCTTACCGAAAGCGATTTGGGAAGTCAACAGACAGATCGCGCGGCCCGAGAGCGAACCGTACAGCGTAGGCCGGGGCGGGGACGGGGCGCGCCTTGACAGCGTTCAAGTTCCCGTGGTATACTCTCCATGGTCGTGATCTGCTCCATAATCTGCCATCAAAAGCGGAGGCGTGGCATGAAGGTACTCTATCTCATCAACTACGCCGGGAACGCCGGCACGGAAAAATATGTGGAAAATCTGATCCGGGCCTATCACCCGAACCGGTGCCTGTGCGGGCTGTGCTACCATCTGGACGGCCCTCTGGCAGACAGGATCAGGGCGCTGGGCGTGCCGGTTTACCAGATTGAGATGAAAAATCTCTTTGATCTGGCAGCCGCAAAACAGCTGGCAAAACTCTGCCGGGACGAGGGGTATGACGTGGTCCACGCCCAGTATCCCCGGGAGAACTACATTGCTCTGCTGGCCCAACGGTTCGGCAGCGGAGCCCGGGTGGTGTTCACCGCCCACCTCACCATTGAGCAGCCTGTGCTCTGGCGGCTGCTGAACCGGGTGATGACTCCTCTGGACCACAAGATCGTGGCGCTCTGTCCAGAGGGAGCGGAAACGCTGGCCCGGAACGGCATGAGCAAGGCCCGTACTGTCACTGTTTTCAACGGTATAGACGCCTCCGCCATGCCTCCCCGCGACCGGGCGCCCCTGGCGGAGTTCGGCATCAGGGAGGATGAGCTGGTGCTGATCATCCTGGCCAGGCTGGCTCCGGAAAAGGGCCTTCTGTTTCTGTGCGATGCGTTGGCCCGCCTGCGGGGAATGACCGATCTGCCTTTCCGGGCGCTGCTGGTGGGGGAAGGGGAGCAGATGGAGGAATTGCGGGCGAAAGTCAAAGCCCTCCGACTGGAGGACAGAGTCCTCCTCCCCGGGTTCCGAAGCGATACCGCCAGGCTGTTGGCCGCCTCCGACATCTATCTGAACTCCTCCAGCCATAACGAGGCCATGAGTTTTGCCATTTTGGAGGCGATGGCCTGTCATCTGCCGCTGGTGGCCACCGACGTAGGCGGCAACCGCACCTTGGCGGAGCTGGAAGGCCGGTCCGGTCTTATCGTACCCTATGGGGATGCAGAGGCGTACAGCGGCGCCATTTTACGCCTGATGACCGACGCCGGCCTCCGCCGCGCCCTGGGCGAGACCGCGTATCAAAAGACGCTGGGTGTGTTCTCCCTGGAGAGAAGTCTGGCGGAAACATTTAAACTTTATGCCTGATCTGGGGCGAAAAGGAGTGCTTGTGCATGGAAAAGCAGAAAAAGTGGAAATTCAATATCATTGACGCGCTGTTTCTGCTGGTGGTGCTGGCGGGCGTCCTCTTTGTGATTCTGCGGGCGGCGCTGCCGGATCAGAATGCCAGAACGCACGCCAAGGAGGAATACTATGCGGTCACTTTTACCTGTGACGCGGTTCCCGAAAACCTGTTGAATCACCTGCGGATCGGTGCCGCGGTGACCGACGACAAGGCGACCTGCGACATGGGCACGGTGGTGGACTTCCAACTGGGGCCCTCCGCGTTTTACGACACCGACAACTCCGGCAAACTGATCAAAACTTCACGGGACGGCTACCAGAGCCTCCTGCTGACCTGCTGCGTCAGGGGCGCGGACAACGGATACGGTATTACCGTGGACGATCTTGCGCTCGGCGTGGGCCACAGCATGAGCGTCCGCGCGGGGGAGGTCCGGTTCAACATGGTGGTGTACGACATCCAGAAATTCAGCGATACCTCCTATCCGTTTCCCGAGACGTAACGGTTTTTTGCTCGCATGGAAAACAGGCATTCAAAGGGGTGTTTATCTTGGAAAAGCAGAAAAAATGGAGTTTCAACATAATCGATGTTTTGTTTGCGCTGGCGGTTCTGGCGTTGATCGGATTTCTGGTCTTCCGAATCGCGGGTCTCAGCTTTGACGGTGCGGGCGGTAATTCGCGGGAATACTACATCATCACGTTTTCCAGCGACGCGGTGGCCGACTATGTGTTGGACCATGTGCGGGTGGGCGCCCCGGTGACCGACGACAAAATGACCCGCGACTTCGGCACGGTGGTGGATATTCAGACAGCCCCCTCCGTCTACTACAACGTGGACAACTTGGGAAACACGGTAGAAAGTTCCCGGGACGACACCCGGAGTCTCCGCCTGATCTGCCGCGCCAAAGGCGCGGGGAGCGGGGCCGACTTTACCGTAGATGGATCTGTCCTGGGGATCGGCGACTCTTTGGTGATCCGGGCAGAAGAGGCAAAGATGTTCCTGACCGTGTATGACGTTCAGAAACTCACCGACACTTCCTACCCGCTTCCCGACTCCGACGGGTGACGCGCCATGATTACACATCTTGTTTTGGAGGTCATCCCAGGCTGGATGGATCGGATCGAGGTTCTGTTCCGGGAGAGCGCCCTGCTCCGGTTGCTGACATGGCTCTGGCGGCAATTCACTGATAGCGCGCTCTTTCACGCGATCCGCGCCGTCTATCGGAAGATTTTCCGGCTGTGCCGCGACAGCGCCATAGGCCGTCTGCTGGCGCGGCGCCCTGGGGAGAGCGGCCCCTATGAGGGCTCCCGGATCGCCGGGCTGTTCGATGGCCTGATGGCCCGGATCACCCACATCCTGCGCCGGGTGGGCTCTCTGCCCCTTTGGGGGGCGGACCGTTCCGTCCTGCTGAACCTTGGCCGGCGGGCGTTGGAACGTTTCCGTTGTCTGGACTTTGAATTTCTCTGCGGCGTCACGTTTCTGGCCATGCTGCTGTGCCCCAGCGAGATCTGGCACAACATCTACGCCCTGGGTCTGGCCCTCTTTCTGCTGGCGGGGCTGCTGATCCTTGCCGCCGTTCAAAACCGGCCGGCTCTGCGTCTGCGCTCCCTGGGCCTGCCGCTGGTGGCCTTTGCCATCTCCACCGCGGTGGGGATCGGCGTGGCCGCCGACCGGGGGGAGGCTCTCCGGGTATTCTGTTTTTTCCTGGCGTCTTTTCTGTTCTGCGCCGTCATCGTAGGTTCGGTGGACAGCGAACGGAAACTGAGGAAGCTGTTGAGTTTCCTCTACGTCGCCGTGGTGGTTGCCGCCGCAGTGGCCGTTGTCCAGCGCATCCAGGGGGTGCCGGTCAGTGCCAGTCTCACAGACCTGTCCACCAACGCGGGGATGCCGGGCCGGGTGTACTCGGTATACGAAAATCCCAACAATTACGCGGAGATCATCGTCCTGCTGTTTCCAGCCGTCACCGTCTGGGCCGTCACGCTGAAGGACCGGCATATGCGCGTCTACGCGACAGCCGGCCTGATCCTGCCGGTGGCCGCCCTACTGATGACCTATTCCCGGTCCAGCTGGGTGAGTTTCGCGCTGGCCGCAGTAGTGTTCCTCTACTTTGTCAATAAAAGGGCGCTGCCCGTTTTTGTGCTCTTGGCGGTAATAGCCATCCCCCTGCTGCCCTCCAGTGTTTTCAACCGCATCCTCACCGTCGGCTCTATGGCGGACAGTTCCAATATGTACCGGGTCTACATCTGGGGCAGCGTGCTGGATATGCTCAGGGACTACGGTCTTACGGGTCTTGGCTTAGGCCCCGGCAACTTCCAGCCCGTCTATCAGCGGTACTGTGTCCCGGTGGCCGCGCCCGCGCCCCACGCCCACATGGTGTATCTGGAGGTGTGGATTGAGATGGGGCTACTGGGTATCGTCAGCTATCTGATTTATTATTTTACCACGATGCGCCGGGCGGTGTCCGGCATGGTCGCCGCATCCAAAACCGTCCGGCTGTTTTTGGCGGCCGGGGTGGCCTCGCTGGCGGGAGTTCTCTTTCTGTCGGCGGCGGAGTATATCTGGTATTACCCAAGGGTGATGTTCTCCTTCTTCATTCTCACCGGGCTGCTGGCCGCCGCGGCCGATCTGCCTGGGGCCGGGGCAGCCGCAGTCCCGGCTGAACCGTGAGAAAGCCGCCTGCCGGATATCCGGCAGGCGGCTTTCTTTTAAGCGGGAGGGCGGCGCGTCAGAGGGCGGCCAGCAGCTCGTCCACCCGGTCGGCGCGCTCC
>CAYPEE010000131.1:0-4346 GCA_964409665.1 uncultured Oscillospiraceae bacterium | reverse complement strand
GGAGAGGAGGGAGCCGGCGATGAGGAATAAACGCGGTCTGTTCGCGGTCCCCTATGTGATCTGGATGGCGCTGTTCGTGGTCATTCCCATTCTCATCATGCTGGTGTACTCCCTGACCGTCCCGGTGACCACCGAGACAGGGGAGACCCTCCGGTTCTCCTTTGAGAACTTCACCAGCATGGGGGCCTATGTGTCGGTGTTTGCCCGGTCCTTCTGGCTGGCCCTCATCGCCACGCTGGTGTGCCTGCTCATCGGCTACCCCGTGTCCTACCTGATGGCAAAGGAGGGCCCCGGTTTCCAGCGGGTGGCCATGGCCCTCATCATGTTGCCAATGTGGATGAACTTCCTGCTGCGCACCTACTCCTGGATGTCCATTCTGGAGAACAACGGCCTGCTGAACCAGATCTTTCAGAAACTGGGGATCATCGCCCTATATAATCGCCTCACCGGCAGCCATATCGAGTACTTTCAGATGATCCGCACCCCCGGCGCGGTGGTGCTGGGCATGGTCTACAACTATCTGCCCTTTATGATCCTGCCCATCTACTCGGTGCTGTCCAAGATGGACCGGAGCCTGGTGGAGGCGGCCCAGGATCTGGGGGCCGGCGCCGCGGATATCTTCCGCCGGGTGACTTTGCCCCTGTCCCTGCCCGGCGTGCTGTCCGGAGTGACGATGGTGTTCGTTCCCTCGGTGTCCACCTTCGCCATCTCCCGGCTGCTGGGCGGCGGCACCCGGATGATGCTGGGCGACCTCATTGAAAATCAGTTCCTGGGCGGGGCCTACAACCCCCACCTGGGGGCCGCCATTTCCATGGTGATGATGGTCATTGTGGTCATCTGTATGCTCGTCATGAACCACTTTGGCGAGGGCGAAGAACAGGCGGCGGTGCTATGAGACAGCGCAATCGTCTGGGGGGCCGCGTCATCATCGGCCTAGTGTTCCTGTTTCTGTATCTGCCCATCCTCCTGCTGATCGTCTTTTCCTTCAACGCCGGGGATTCCTCCGCCGTGTGGCAGGGTTTTTCACTCCAGTGGTATCGCTCCCTGTTTGACAACCGCCTGGTGATGGAGAGCGTGGCCACGACGCTGCTGGTGTCCCTGCTGGCCACCGCCATCGCGACGGTGGCGGGCACGTTCGCCGCCATTGGCATTTACAGCCTGACCCGCCGCTGGCGCGACCCCATCCTGGTGATCAACGATATTCCCATGATGAACGCGGACATCGTCACCGGCGTGTCTCTGTGCCTGCTCTTTGTGGCTTTCTTCAACGGGTGGCGGGGGTTCGCCGAGTGGATCAACTCGGTTCAGTCGGTGATCGTCCTCCCGGAGCGGCTCCATCTGGGGCTGGTCACTCTGGTGCTGGCCCATGTGTGTTTCAACATCCCCTATGTGATCCTGAACGTGGCCCCCCGGCTGCGCCAGATGGACAAAAACCTGGTGGACGCGGCTCAGGACCTGGGCTGCACCTGGATGCAGGCGTTTTTCAAGGTCATCCTGCCCGAGATCAAGCCTGGCATCGTGTCCGGGGCGCTCATCGCTTTCACCATGAGCGTGGACGACTTTGTCATCTCCTATTTTACCGCTGGCTCCTCCACGCAAACGCTGGCCATGGCCATCTACGGCATGACCAAGAAACGGGTGACTCCGGTGGTCAACGCGGTGTCCACCCTCATGTTCCTGACGGTGCTGGTACTCCTCATTATCAACAACATCCGGGCAATGCGGCAGGAGAAGATGGCCGAGAAACGGGCCTCTTTCGAGCCTGTAAAGCCAAACCCCTTTATTGTATTTGTCCGGGAGAAACTGGCCACCCCCAGGGGGAAATGGATCAGGCGGATCGCCGCGGCGGCGGTGTGCGCGGGCTTTGTGGTCAGCGTGGGGTTCCTGACCGCCTTCACCACGGGCCAGCCGGTGGTCAACGTCTGCTCCTGGGGGGAGTACATCGACGAGGACCTGATCGGAGAGTTCGAGGAGCAGTACGGCATCCGGGTGAACTACCAGACGGCCGAGTCCAACGAGGCCATGTACTCTCTCATCAAAAACGGCGGCGCCGACTACGACGTGATCGTTCCCTCCGACTATATGATCTCCCAGCTCATCGAGGAAGATATGCTGGAGCCCCTGGATTACAGCCAGATCCCCAACTTCGAGTTGATCGACGAGCGGTTCCGCGGCCTGCCCTACGACCCGGAGAACAGGTACACCGTGCCCTACACCTGGGGCACCGTGGGCATCATTTACAACACTGCCATGGTGGACGGGGAGATCGACAGCTGGTCCTGCCTGTACGGCGACGAGTACGCCGGACAGGTGCTGCTCATCAACAACTCCCGGGACGCTCTGGGCATCGCCCTCAAGTATCTGGGTTACTCCATGAACACCACCGATGAAAACGAGATCCGGGAGGCCTATGCCCTCATCGAGGACGCCGCGAACCGGGGCGTCTTCCAGGGCAAGGTGATGGACGAGGTGCTCCAGACCATGGAGGGCGGCAACGCCGCCATCGCCTCCTACTACGCCGGGGATTACCTCACCATGCGGGAGAACAACGGGGATCTGGCCTTCGCGGTGCCGAAGGAGGGCTCCAACTGGTTTGTGGACGCCATGTGCGTACTGAAGGAGGCCCCCCACTATGACAACGCGATGAAGTGGATCAACTTCATCGCCTCCACCGACGCAAACCTGCGGAACATGGATTATATCTGGTACGCCTCTCCCAACCGGGAGGCTCTGGAGATGTACCCGGAGTGGTACGAGGAGCAGTACGGCGAGGCGCTGGATCCGGAGGTCTACGAGATCATGGCCGCCCCCCAGGAGGTGCTGGACCGGTGCGAGATGTATGTGGCGCTGCCCCCGGAGACCCGCGCCCTCTACAATGACCTGTGGATCAGGCTGGGCACCTGAGAGAGGGCTGGGGCGGGAGGGACCCCCGGCCCCAAAATACCGAAATTTCTTAAAAAACCGCAGAAAAGGTTTGACAACCTGGCGCGGATTTGGTACAATGCCACCTGTGCCATTATGCGAGGTGTGTCATGAAGCTGGATCTCAGGCAATTTGCTCACGAGCCCGGGGCGGTTCTGCCGTTCTCCTTCCGGATGGATCTGTCCGATGTGGAGTGGAACGGCGCCAGGCCCATCACGCGGCCTGTCGCTGTGGAGGGCAGGGTGCGGAACATGGCCGGGGCCATGGTGCTGGAGGCGAAGCTGGACACGGTCCTGTCGCTGGTCTGCGACCGGTGCGCCAAACCCTTTGAACGGGAGAAGACGGTGGAGTATGAGACCCTGCTGGCCCTGGAGCTGGAGAACGGGGAGGACGACGACATCGTTTTACTGGACAGGGACGGGACGCTGGAACTGGACGACCTCATGCGGGAGACCTTCCTGCTGGAGATGGACACAAAAAACCTCTGTTCCGAGGATTGCAAGGGCATCTGCCCCGGCTGCGGCGCCGACTTGAACACGGAACCGTGCCGCTGCAAAAAGGCGGCGGATCCCAGGCTGGCGAAGCTGGCCCGACTGCTGGAACAGGACCCTGACGACGTATAACAGTATGTCTCGGGAGGCGTCAGATCAAATTTCGGCGTGTCCCGAGAGGCATAGACCGACAAGGAGGTGTCAAAATGGCCGTTCCAAAGAGTAAGATCTCCAAGCAGCGCCGAAACAAGCGCCGCAGTTCCGTGTGGAAACTGGAGACTCCCGCGTTCAACACCTGCCCCAAGTGCGGCGCCGCGTGCCTTCCCCACCGCATCTGCAGGAACTGCATGACCTACAATGGCCGCGAGTTGGCCCCCGCAGCCGACAAGAAGTAAGCGAAAGCTGCCGCGCCCGCCGCGGCGGCTTTTTCTTTCGTGGAAGGGGGGAAAAAACGTGGAGATCAAACGGGCCGGCGGCTGTCAGGACCGGCGGTTTTCCACGGAGACATCGAGTCCCTTCCCCACGGGGAATACGAGGAGAAACGGGACGGCTTTTGCGACGCGTTTTTCGCGGCGAGGGGCTGAGAAGCGCGGGGATTTTTCACAAAAGGACTATCTTTTTTTCCAAAACTATGGTAAACTATTATGACTGATTTTTTCCGGGCCTCACCGCCCGAGGCGATACGAGGAGTGATCTCCATGGCAAAGCCCCTGGTGGCCATCGTGGGCCGCCCCAACGTCGGGAAATCCATGCTGTTCAATAAACTCGCCGGCAAACGCCTTTCCATCGTGGAGGACACCCCCGGCGTCACCCGGGACCGGCTCTACGCCGAGGCGGAGTGGCGGGGGAGGACCTTCCGGATCGTGGACACCGGAGGCATCGAGCCGGGGACCGACGACCAGATCCTGTCCTTCATGCGGGAGCAGGCGGAGA
>CAYPEE010000130.1:0-4393 GCA_964409665.1 uncultured Oscillospiraceae bacterium | reverse complement strand
CGCCCGCTCGGGGATGATGTCGCAGAAGGCCACCATCTCGGCCCGATCCGGGAACGTTTTGAGGGCGGGCATATGCTTCTGATTGGCAATGCCGCCGCAGCCAACGATCGCGATCTTGACTTTTTTCATGTTCAACAGCTCCTTTAAAATAGTAATAATTGATTTGAAACCAAATTGCCGCCTGCTTCCGTTAGTCGAACACCTGGACATAGGGGTCTTCCGCCGCGCACGGCCTCCCATGGTGTGGGCGGCTGGGGCGCCCGCCACCGCAGCGCGCCGACGGGCAGCTGCGCATGGGGGACCCCCGATAGACCGTATATTCGCCCATATCGGCGCCCCGGATCTTCCCGAGCCCCGTTTCCACTATGTTCATTGTCAGCCTCCTGATTGAATCGGCCAAACCCGCCCGCGAGCGCCATGTCTGCGGACAGCTCCGAAATCACAGGCGGAACCGGCCCACCTTGGTGGGGCGCTCGGGCACACGGGGCACCCGGCCGGCGGTGATGACGATGGCCTTCTCCGGGCAGCGTTCAGCGCAGGCGCCGCACTTGTCGCACTCATAGTCGTCCAGCATATGGATGTAGCCTGGCTGGCCCTCGATGCAGCCGTGGGGGCACACGGTGAGACACTGGCCGCAGCCGTTGCACCTCTTGGGGTCGATGTAGATGTTCACCAGCTTGACACAGGCGGCGGCGGGGCAGCGCTTCTTCCTGATGTGGGCGGCGTACTCGCTCTCGCAGACCTCCATGGCGGACAGGGCGATCTTGGCGGCCTCCTGCCCCATGGTACACTTATTGGAATAGCACATGGCCTCGCCGATCTCCCGGGTCAGGTCCGTGAAATTGGCCTTGCCCCGGCCCTCGGTCATCTCCTTGTGCATATACTGCAGCTGGATCAGACCTTCCCGGCAGAACACGCACTTGCCGCAGCTCTGCTTCCGGCTGGCCATCAGCCGCTGCTCCGCCGTGTCCACCACGCAGTCGCGCTCAGTGAGCGCTTTCACCACGCCGTTGGTGATGCCGGCCTCCTCCACCTTCAGGGCGGCGGCCTCCGGCTTGCGCAGCTCGTAGCCCAGCAGCAGGGCCTTGGCCCCGGCCATATCCGCCAGCTGGCCCACGGTGGCGCCGTTGGGGACCTTGGTCACCGGGCCGCCGTTGACGGACACGTACACGCCGGACACATAGGTCCCGTCCATGGCGTCCGCCAGATCGGCGGCGGTGACGATGTGGAGCAGCGCTTTGCCCTCGTTGGCCCGCTTGTCCACGATGCCCAACTCGATGGTGACGCCGTGCTTTTCAGCGGCCTCCTTCAGGGACTCGGCCAGCGGTCCTTCTCCCTCGGGCAGGTACAGCAGCTTATCCGCCGCGCCGATGGCCTCGGCGGCCAGATCCATGCCCCTAAGCACCTTTCCCGGGTCGTTCCTCAATACCTCCAGCAGCACATGGTCGGTGTCGGCGTTGTTCAACGCGCACACCACGCCGGGGACGGTGGCCGCCCGCAATCGGGCCGCCAGGTCCTTCGCGCACAGTCCGGCCTCTTTGAGGCCCAGCGCCGCGATCCTGTTCAAGAGCTCCTCTTTGATGATGACGGTTTCCATGCTCAGGCCTCCTTGCTCTCTACAAAGTCGCCCCACACGCTGGGCTTGGAAATTTTCAGCCGCAGGTCGCACTGCAGGCACCGACCGGTCTCGCCGCAGATGTCGCCGTCGCAGATGCCGTGGTCGAACAGCCTGAAGTTGTCCTGACGGGCCTCGGCGCTGTCCACCTGGGAGGGCAGGCGCTCCAAATAGCCGAAGCCCTCCACCCGGCCGATGCACGGGTCGGGATGTTGCTCGGGGGCCAGGGACTCGGAGATGTCGCCATCGCCGCCCAGATATTTGTCGATCTGGCTGGCGGCCTCCCGGCCGGATTGGATGGCCTGGATGACGGACTTGGTGCCGTAGATCACGTCGCCGGCAGCAAACAGGCCGGGGACGGAGGTGGACTTGTCGGTCTCGATGTCCCTCACGGCGATGGAATTGGCCCGGCCCAGCTCGATGCCGCACTCGGGGGTCAAATCGGAGCGCTGGCCGGTGGCGAAGATGACGGTGTCGCCGTCGATGTGGTGCCCGCTGCCGGGCTCCTTCCGGATGACGGCCCGGCGGTTCTCATCGAAGTAGAATGCCTCCACGTTCATGAAGTCCACGCCGGTGACATGGTCTGTGCCGGTGATGCGTTCAAAAGTCTGGGCGGGGTGGACGAAGATGCCCTCCTCCCGGGCCTGCTCGATCTCCTCGTCGTCGGCGGTCATGACCTCCCGGGCCTCCAGACAGGCCAGGTGGATCTCCTCCGCCCCCAGCCGTCTGGCGGTGCGGGCGCAGTCAAAGGCCACGTTGCCGCCGCCCAGGACGATGACCCGCTTGCCCAGGCCGGTCTCCCTGCCCATAGAGGCGTTGCGCAAAAAGTCGATGTTCAGCAGCACGCCGGGCAGATCGTTGCCCTCCATGGGCAGCCGTACGCCCTGGTGCCCGCCGATGGCCATCAGCACAGCGTCGTACTCCTTCAGCAGTTCCACGGGTTTCTCCACCCGTGTGTTGACCTGGAACTTCACGCCGGCGTCCTCGATGACCTTCACCTCGCCCGCCACGATCTCCCGGGGCAGGCGGTAGGAGGGGATGCCGTAGTACAGCATACCGCCCATGTTGGGCAGCGCCTCTTTGACAGTCACGCCGTGGCCCTGCTTGCGCAGATAGTAGGCCGCCGTCAGGCCGGCGGGTCCGCCGCCCACCACGCACACCTTCTTGCCGGTGTCCGGGAGCTGCTTGCCCTTGCCCTTCCAGAAGCTGCCGGTGTCGTGCTCGGCGGCGTAGCGCTTGATGTTTCGGATGGACATGGCCTGGCTGACCTCTTTGCGCTTGCACTCCAACTCGCACACGTGGTTGCAAATGTAGCCCAGCACTGTGGGGAAGGGGACCTTCTCCCGGATGACGGCGGCAGCCGCGTCGTAGTTGCCCTCTTTGACGAAGCGGATGTACCTGGGCACGTCTGTGTGGGCGGGGCAGGCGGCCCGGCAGGGCACCACCGCGTCCTCCTTCTTCACCTCGGAGTTCATCAGCTTGTCCCGGATGGTGCCGGTGGGGCATACCTCGGCGCAGGCGCCGCAGAAACGGCAGTCCGCGTCCTTCAGCAGCTTGTCATGGAGGGTGCCCACATAGGTCTCCAGGCCCCGCTTCCGGTACTGCAGCACCTTCACGCCCCGCAGCTCATTGCAGGCCCGGACGCACCGGCCGCACAGCACGCAGCGGTTCATGTCGTGGAGGATGAGGGGGTTGTTCTCCTGGGGCTGGAAGCCCTTGGCGCGCATTTTCAGCCGCCCCGTCTTGGGGCCGATGTACTGGATGAGCATTTGCAGCTCGCAGTTGCCGTACTTGGGGCAGGTGGAGCAGTCCTCCGGGTGGCCGGCCAGCAGCAGCTCCAGGGCCAGCATCCGCAGGCGGATCAGCTCGGGGGTCTTGGTGCGGATGACCATGCCGTCCTCCGCCCTCAGATCGCAGGAGGTGGCGACACCCTCGCGTCCCTCTATCTCCACCACGCACATCCGGCAGGAGCCCAGGGGATTTAAGTCTTTGTGGTGGCACAGATGGGGGATGTAGATCCCGTTTTCCAGCGCGCAGTCCAGTACGCGCTTGCCGTCCGGCACGGTCAGCCGGACGCCGTCGATGGTGATCACTGCCATTGCAAATCCTCCTTCGCCGTCACGCCCGGGCGGCGACCATCTCGGCCGCCGTCATGCCGGCGATGCGGCCGGTGTTCACCGCGTAGCCCATGGAGTTGCCGGGCAGCAGGAACATATAGCTGTCGTCATAGATGTTGCAGGAGTCCGCGCCCGCGGCGTACAGTCCGGGGATTGGGGCGAAGTCCCTGTCGCACACCTCGCAGTTCTCGTTGATGCGGATGCCGCCCACGGTGCCGTAGCCGCCGGGACACACCCGGGCCGCGTAGTAGGGGCCCTTCCGGAGGGGGCGGAGGTAGCGGCGGTCTTTGAAGAACTCCTCGTCGGTGCTGGCGCAATAGTCGTTGTACTCCTCCACGGTGCGCACCAGGTTCTCCTTGTCGATGCCCGCCTGCTCCGCCAGCTCCTCGATGGTGTCGGCCACGAACATACCCGTGTTGCCGTGGGCGCGGGCCATATTGATGCCGTCCACAAAGTCGGACACATCAGGGTTGGGCCGCACCAGACTGGTGTTGTCCACGCCGTGCTTCATGTAGTAGTGGGCGATGGAGGTGTCGATGATGCTGAAAGCGACGCGCTGGTACTGGTGGGAGACAGCGTTGGACAGAAATGTGGTGTTCTGCATGAAGTCCTCGTTCATGAACCGCTTGCCAAACTTGTTCACCAGCAGGTTTGGCTGTAA
>CAYPEE010000129.1:0-4405 GCA_964409665.1 uncultured Oscillospiraceae bacterium | reverse complement strand
GAGTGCATCAACAAGGCCCGGGCTGTGATCAGCGCGCTGGAACTGGCACAGGAGGCGGAGTTATGATCCTGCTCATCGACAACTATGACAGTTTCTCCTATAACCTCTATCAGCTTGTGGGGGAGATCCAGCCCGATATCCGGGTCGTCCGGAACGACGAACTGACGGTAGAGGAGATACGGGCGCTGAAACCCGACCGCGTCATCCTCTCTCCCGGCCCCGGGCGGCCGGAGGACGCGGGGATCACCATGGCGGCGGCCGGAGAGTTGGGACCGGACATCCCCATCCTGGGCGTGTGCCTGGGCCATCAGGCCATCTGCGCGGCCTTCGGGGCTGCCGTCACCTATGCCAAGGAGCTCATGCACGGCAAGCGGTCCCAGGTGCGGTTCGACCTGGACTGCCCCCTGTTCCGGGGGTGCCCGGAGGTGGCGCCCGTGGCCCGCTACCACTCTCTCGCCGTTGACCGGGACACCATCCCGGCGTGCCTCGCCGTCACCGCCCGGACCCTGGACGGGGAGGTGATGGCGGTCCGGCACCGGGACTACCCCATCTTTGGCGTCCAGTTCCACCCGGAGTCCATCATGACGCCGGACGGCAAAACAATGCTGAGCAACTTTATTCATCTGAACGGAAAGGGGACTTTATGATGATCCGGGAAGCCATCGCGAAGATCGTCAGCAAGCAGGATCTGACCTACGATGAGGCGTATGCCGTCATGAACGAGATCATGAGCGGCGAGACCACCCAGACCCAGAACGCCGCGTTCCTGGCCGCGCTCTCCACCAAGAGCGCCAAGGCGGAGACCAGCGACGAGATCGCCGGCTGCGCCGCCGCCATGCGGGATCACGCCGTGAAGGTGGCCACCGGCCTGCCCACTTTCGAGATCGTGGGCACCGGCGGCGACGGGGCCCGCAGTTTCAACATCTCCACCGCCTCCGCCCTGGTGGCCGCCGCCGGGGGGATGAAGGTGGCCAAGCACGGCAACCGGGCGGCCTCCTCCCAGTGCGGCACCGCCGACTGCCTGGAGGCCCTGGGGGTCAACATCCAGCAGAGCCCGGAGCGGTGTGTGGAACTGCTGAACGAGGCCGGTATGTGCTTTTTCTTTGCCCAGAAGTACCACACCTCCATGAAGTACGTAGGGGCCATCCGCAGGGAGCTGGGTTTCCGCACGGTGTTCAACATCCTGGGTCCCCTGACCAACCCGGGCAGCCCCAAGATGCAGCTGCTGGGCGTGTACGACGAGTATCTGGTGGAGCCTCTGGCCCAGGTGCTGATCTCCCTGGGCGTGGAGCGGGGTATGGTGGTCTACGGGCGGGACAAGCTGGACGAGATCTCCCTGTCCGCCCCCACCGCCGTGTGCGAGTTTAAGGACGGCTGGTTCAAGTCCTACACCGTGACCCCGGAGGACTTCGGCCTGGAACGCTGCCGGAAGTCCGACCTGGCGGGCGGCGCCCCGGCGGAGAACGCCCGAATCGTCCGGGACATCCTGGGCGGCGCCAGGGGTCCCAAGCGGGACGCGGTGCTGATGAACGCCGGCGCGGCCCTCTACCTGGGCGGCAAGGCGGAGGACTGGAAGGACGGCGTGGCTCTGGCCGCCCGGATCATCGACAGCGGCGCGGCGGCGGCCACGCTGGAAAAGCTGATCGAGATCTCCAACCGCCCGGAATGATGGCCGCGATCTTGGACGCCATCGCCGCCCACGCCCGGCAGCGGGTGGCGGCGGATAAGGAGGAGAACTCCCTGGACGCGCTGCGGGAACTGGCCGTCCAGGGGGGCGGAGGGGAGGGCGCGGCGTTCACGGCCGCCCTGCGGAGGCCCGGCCTGTCCTTCATCTGCGAGGTGAAGCGGGCGTCCCCCTCCAAGGGCCTGATCGCCGGGGATTTTCCCTATGTGGATATCGCCAGGGAGTACGAACGCGCCGGGGCGGACGTGGTGTCCTGCCTCACCGAGCCCAAGTGGTTCCAGGGGTCGGACGCGATTTTCCGGGAGATCCGCTCCGCCGTCAAAACCCCCATGCTCCGCAAGGACTTCACCGTGGACGAGTACCAGATCTACCAGGCTAAGGCGATGGGGGCCGACGCCGTGCTGCTCATCTGCGCCATCCTGGACACGGAGACCGTGGCGAGGTACATGGAACTGTGCGGCTCCCTGGGGCTGGCCGCCCTGGTGGAGGCCCACGACGAGCGCGAGATCCGCTCCGCCGTCCGCGCCGGGGCGGAGATCATCGGCGTCAACAACCGCGATCTCAGGGACTTCTCGGTGGACTTCTCCAACGCCGCCCGCCTGCGGGACCTCATCCCGCCCGAGTGCGTCTATGTGGCGGAGAGCGGCGTGTCCCGCCCGGAGGACGCGGCGGCGCTGCGCGGGATCGGCGCGGACGCGGTGCTGATCGGGGAGGCCCTCATGCGGGCGGACGATAAGGCCGCCCTCCTTACCCGAATGCGGGAGGCGGCCCGATGACAAAGATCAAGATCTGCGGCCTGTTCCGGCCCGAGGACGTGGAATATGTCAACGCCGCCCGGCCCGACTGGTGCGGTTTCATCATCAATTTTCCCAAAAGTCACCGGAGCGTCACGCCGGACCGGGCGCGGGAGCTGCGGGCGGGGCTGGCTCCCGGCATCACCCCCGTAGGGGTGTTCGTGGACAGGCCCGTAGAGGACGCGGCCGCCCTTCTGAACGACGGCACGATCTCCGCCGCTCAGCTTCACGGCCGCGAGGACAGGGACTACATCGCCGCCCTGCGAAAGGCCGCCCCCGGCCGCGCCGTCTGGAAGGCGTTTCAGATCCGCAGCCCCGCCGACCTCCAAGCGGCCAACGCCTCCACCGCCGACCTGGTCCTGCTGGACAGCGGCTATGGGACGGGGGAGACTTTCGACTGGTCCCTGGCGGGGGGCGTGACGCGGCCCTACATTCTGGCCGGCGGGCTGACCGCCGGGAACATCCCCCGGGCGATCCGGGAACTCCGCCCCTACGGGCTGGACCTCTCCAGCGGGGTGGAGACCGATCGGAAAAAAGATCGTCAAAAGATCCTGGCGGCGGTGGCCGCCGCGCGAAAGGAATGAGCGCTATGTCCAACGGACGTTTCGGCATCCACGGCGGTCAGTACATCCCGGAGACCCTGATGAACGCAGTCATCGAGCTGGAGGCCGCCTATAACCGGTTCAAGGACGATCCCGACTTCAACCGGGAACTGACCGACCTGTTCCGCGAATACGCCGGGCGGCCCTCCCGGCTGTACTATGCGGAGAAGATGACAAAGGACCTGGGCGGGGCCAAGATCTACCTCAAGCGGGAGGATCTGAACCACACCGGGGCCCACAAGATCAACAACGTGCTGGGCCAGGCCCTGCTGGCCAGGAAGATGGGCAAGACGAGGCTCATCGCTGAGACCGGCGCGGGCCAGCACGGGGTCGCCACCGCTACCGCCGCCGCCCTCATGGGGATGGAGTGTGTGGTGTTCATGGGGGAGGAGGACACCAGACGGCAGGCCCTCAACGTCTACCGGATGCGTCTGCTGGGCGCGGAGGTGGTCCCCGTCACCACCGGCACCGCCACCCTAAAAGACGCGGTGTCCGAGGCCATGCGGGAGTGGACCAGTCGCATCGACGACACCCACTACTGTCTGGGTTCGGTCATGGGGCCTCACCCGTTTCCCACCATTGTCCGGGACTTTCAGGCGGTGATCTCCAAGGAGATCAAACAGCAGCTTCAGGAGAAGGAGGGGAAACTCCCGGACGCGGTCATCGCCTGCGTGGGAGGCGGTTCCAACGCCATCGGCAGTTTCTATCACTTCATTGGGGACAGGGGCGTCCGGCTCATCGGCTGCGAGGCCGCCGGCCGGGGCGTGGATACCTTCGAGACCGCCGCCACCATCGCCACAGGCCGCCTGGGTATCTTCCACGGCATGAAAAGCTACTTCTGCCAGGATCAGTACGGCCAGATCGCCCCGGTATACTCCATCTCCGCCGGTCTGGACTACCCCGGTATCGGCCCGGAACACGCCTGGCTCCACGACACCGGCCGGGCGGAGTACGTGCCCGTCACCGACGACGAGGCGGTGGACGCTTTCGAGTACCTGGCCCGGACCGAGGGGATCATCCCCGCCATCGAGTCGGCCCACGCGGTGGCCTGCGCCCGGAACCTGGCGCCGCAAATGGGGAAGGACCAGATCGTCGTCATCACCATCTCCGGCCGGGGGGACAAGGACTGCGCCGCCATCGCCCGGTACAGAGGGGAGGACCTCCATGAGTAATATCAGATCCGCCTTCGCCCACGGCAAGGCGTTCATCCCCTTCCTCACCTGCGGGGATCCGGATCTGGCCGTCACCGCCGCCTGCGTACGGGAGTGCGCCAAAAACGGGGCCAGCCTCATCGAACTGGGGATCCCCTTCTCCGATCCTACCGC
>CAYPEE010000128.1:4115-4505 GCA_964409665.1 uncultured Oscillospiraceae bacterium | reverse complement strand
ACCGTAGCGGCCGCCGATGACGGAGATGTCGGTCCTGCCGGCGTTGGCCAGGGTGGTGACCACGTCCAGGTAGAGGGGTTCGCCCTGGGCGCCGGGCTCCTTGGTCCGGTCCAGCACGGCGATCTTCCTGACCGTGGCGGGGAGGGCGGAGAGCAGCCTGTCGGCCCGCCAGGGGCGGTACAGCCGCACCTTGATCAGCCCCACCTTCTCGCCGTGGGCGTTCAGGTAATCGACGACTTCCTCGGTCACATCGCAGATGGAGCCCATGGCGACGATCACCCGGTCGGCGTCGGGCGCGCCGTAATAGTTGAACAGTTGATAGTCGGTGCCCAGTTTGGCGTTGACCTTGGCCATGTACTCCTCCACGATCTCGGGGACCGCTTCGTAGTA
>CAYPEE010000128.1:0-4105 GCA_964409665.1 uncultured Oscillospiraceae bacterium | reverse complement strand
CGCGGTGCTGGAAGAAGATGTCACCGTTCTCATGGGAGCCGCGCATGGAGGGGGTGTTGGGGTTCAGGGCGTGGGCGCGGAAGGCGGCCACGGCGTCCCAGTCCAGCATATCGGCCAGATCGTCGTAGTCCCACACGGCGACCTTCTGGATCTCGTGGGAGGTGCGGAAACCGTCGAAAAAGTTCAGGAAGGGGACGCGGCCCTTGATGGCGGCCAGATGGGCCACCGCGCCCAGGTCCATGACCTCCTGCACGTTGCTCTCGCACAGCATGGCGAAACCGGTCTGGCGGCAGGCCATCACGTCGGAGTGGTCACCGAAGATGTTCAGCGCGTGGGACGCCACGGTGCGGGCGGACACATGGAAGACGCCGGGCAGCAGCTCGCCGGCGATCTTGTACATATTGGGGATCATCAGCAGCAGGCCCTGGGATGCGGTGTAGGTGGTGGTCAGGGCGCCGGCGGCCAGAGAGCCGTGTACCGTGCCGGCGGCACCGGCCTCGGACTGCATCTCGACAACCTTCACCGTCTGGCCGAAGACATTCTTCCGGCCCTGGGCGGCCCACTGGTCCACGTTGTCCGCCATGGGGCTGGACGGGGTGATGGGGTAGATACCCGCGACCTCAGTGAACGCATAGGAGACGTGGGCGGCGGCGGTGTTGCCGTCCATGGACTTGAATTGGCGTGCCATAAGCGTTTTCCTCCTCGTGATTCGCCGGCAGTGGGTTCGCCCGGCGGAGTGATTTCACATACATCAATCAATATATCACGGCCTGTCCCGTTTTGCAATCGTCAGATCATGATTTTTTCGGCAAATCTCAACAGTTTTTCCTGCGCCTTGCGAAACGGGGGAACCTGTGGTAAAATGGCGAAAAACGAGGGGGGAAACATCCATGGTGCGCAATGTGATGTCGCTGGGGCTGCAGGGGGTGGCGGGCTATCCCGTCACCGCCGAATGCGCCCTGTCCGGCGGTCTGCCCGCTTTCGACGTGGTGGGCCTGCCCGACGCCGCCGTGAAGGAGGCCCGGGAGCGGGTGCGCTCCGCCATCAAGTGCAGCGGGTTCGACTTTCCCGTGTCCCGCATCACCGTCAACCTGGCCCCCGCCGACCGGAAAAAGGCGGGCACTGTGTACGATCTGCCCATTCTGGTGGGCATTTTGGCCGCCGGAGGGCAGATCTCCCTCAAAAGGGAACAGAAGTCCGCCTTTCTCGGGGAACTTTCCCTGGACGGGCGGCTGCGGCCGGTGTCCGGAGTGCTGCCCATGGCGCTGGCGGCCCGGCGGGAAGGGCTGGAGCGGCTGTACGTTCCCGCCGACAACGCCCCGGAGGCCACTCTGGCGGGCGGACTGGATGTCATTCCGGTCAATACCGTGGAGGAACTGGCCGCCCATCTGTCCGGCGACGCGCCCATTCCGCCCGCCCCGGCATGGACGCCGGAGAGCGCCGCCTATACCGGTCCGGACTTCAGCGAGGTCAAGGGCCAGGAACAGGCCAAGCGGGCCCTGGAGGTGGCCGCCGCCGGAGGCCATCACGTGCTGATGACCGGCAGCCCCGGCGCGGGCAAGTCCATGATGGCCAAGCGCCTGCCCTCCATCCTGCCCGATATGACGCGGGAGGAAGCCCTGGCCTGCACCGAGATCTACTCCGTGATGGGCATGACCAGCCGGGAGGAGCCAATGATCCTGCGGCGGCCCTTCCGCTCCCCCCACCACACCATCTCCGCCGTGGCCATGGTGGGTGGCGGCGCCACCCTGCGGCCCGGCGAGATCTCTCTGGCCCACAACGGCGTCCTGTTCCTGGACGAACTGCCCGAGTTCCACGCCGATGTGCTGGAGGTCCTCCGCCAGCCGCTGGAGGACGGACAGGCCAATCTGACCAGAGTCACCGGCTCGGTGAGTTACCCCAGCCGGTTCATGCTGGTGTGCGCCATGAACCCCTGCAGGTGCGGCTGGTACGGCCATCCCTCCGGACGGTGTACCTGTACCGAGCAGTCCATCCGGCGGTATCTGTCAAGGCTGTCGGGCCCCATGCTGGACCGCATCGACATCTGCGTGGACGTGCCCTCCTTGGAGTACGACGAGTTGTCCGGCGAGTCCGGCCCGGCGGAGCCCTCTTCCGCCATCCGGGCGCGGGTCAACGCGGCGAGGGCCATCCAGACAGCGCGTTTCGGCCCCGGCGGCCCCGCCTGCAATTCCCAGATGGGGCCAAAGGAGATCAAGGCGTACTGCGCCCTCGACGAGGAGTGCCAGCGGCTCATCCGGGGGGCCTACGACCGGCTGGGCCTCACCGCCCGCAGCTACGACCGCAACCTGCGGGTGGCCCGGACCGTCGCTGATCTGGACGGGGCGGAAAATATCGAGGCGCAGCATTTGGCCGAAGCGCTGCAATACCGTCCGCCGGAGCATTTGAGAGTATAAAAAGATCCCTCTCCGCGCCGGGCGGAGAGGGATCTTTACGGGGACGGTTCAGGAAAAAACGATGCCGATGACCAGGGTCAGCACCATAAAGCCGATGGCCACCCACTTGGTGAGGCGGGCCAGCTTGGCGTCGGCGGTCTTGGCCTTGTTCTTGGACAGGAACGTGTCGGCGCCGCCGGCGATGGCACCGGACAGGCCGGCGCTCTTGCCGGACTGGAGCATCACGATGGCGACCAGCACCAGGGCCACGATGAAGTAGATGATGGACAGAACGATTTGAATGGGAGTCATATTGGATCGTTTCCTTTCGGTTTTCCTTCTCAAATGGGCGCGATCCGCCCGCACAGGTAAGTTGTATGTTACCACACTCTTTCGGAGATTGCAAGCACTTTTTTCGGCCCGCCCCCTGATTTTTTGCCGGAGAAGCGCGGGCGAAAATTTTTCTCAAAAAATTTGGAACAAATGTTTGACAAAATGGAGAGAATATTGTATACTGGACCGCAGAAGAAACCGTCGCGCCGAGGGAAGGAGTTTGATTATGAGCAAGCTGACCCCCAAACAGCAGCAGATCTACGACTATATTCTGGCCTTCACCGGCGAACACGGCTACCCCCCCTCGGTGCGGGAGATCGCCCAGGCGGTGGAGCTGAAGTCCCCCTCCACCGTCCACTTCCACCTGAAGGGCCTGCGGGAGGCGGGGCTCATCTCCCAGGCGGAGGGCAAGACCAGGGCCATCACCATTACCGACGGCGCCCGCAACCGCAAAGACCAGGTGCCTCTGGTGGGATATGTGGCCGCCGGCGCCCCCATTCTGGCCCAGGAGAACATCGAGGAGTACCTGACCTTTGACACCAACGGCCTCACCGGGGAGCATTTCGCCCTGAGGGTCCGGGGCGAATCCATGATCGAGGCGGGCATCCTGCCCGGCGATCTGGTGGTGGTCCACCAGCAGCAGCAGGTCCGCAGCGGCGACATCGTGGTGGCCCTGTTCGAGGACGAGGCCACCGTGAAGACTTTCCGCCGGGAGAACGGCCATATCTGGCTGTATCCGGAGAACGCCAGCCCGGAGTACCGGCCCATCGATGGCGAGGGCTGCTCCATTCTGGGGCGCGTGGTGGCGGTCATCCGCCGGTATTGAGCGGAGCATACAAAGAGGCCGGCCCTTCCGGGCGGGTCCCATAGGGAAGTGTTCACTATGTACGGCAAGGTGCAGTCTTTCGGGACTGCACCTTGCCCTTTTACGCGGTGCGTTGGGTCGCCGGGATGTCGGCAATTATCTTCTGTATCTCCTGCTCCGTGGGGAGGTCTATCATGCCGACGGCGGTGAAATAAATGTCCACCTTGACGCGGGAATGGCCGCTCAATCTTCCGCTGCTGTTGGGTGGCCTGATAATCGTCGTACTCTTTGCCCTCAAACTCTATCTTGGGCCGGTTCTCCGGTTTCATAGCCTCCAGTTCCTCATCGGTATAGGTCCGCTCCATGACGCCCTCCACAAAGGCGAAAAAGCTGTGGCGGCAATTAGCGCCCAAAATACCCGTCACGTCGCCATATCCGCAGGATTTTTCAAAATCAGGGTAATCAGCCATAAAATCACCTGTTGACATTCCGCCTTATATCGTATATACTGATATTGAAAAGGGCACATCGCCGCTATCCGGTATCCCCTTAAATGGGGTGTGGCGACGGTAGG
>CAYPEE010000127.1:0-4583 GCA_964409665.1 uncultured Oscillospiraceae bacterium | reverse complement strand
TTACAAAGTTTTCGCGGGGTTTCGGCACCCACATTTTCAAAGAAAACGACAAAAAATTCCCGGCCACCGGCCGGGAATTTTTCATGGCGCGTTTGACGGGGCGGACCGTTTACCAGAACCATCGGCCGGACTGGCGGCCGTCCATCACATCCAGCATGGCGGAGAGCATTTGCGCGCCCTCCGAGCGGGTCAGGGGCTCGTCCAGACCGGCGTTCACCGGCAGGACGGACACCGCCTCCATGTTGGCGACGGACTGGGCCGCCCAGGCGGGGGCGGAGGCGGCGGTCTCGCTGGCGAGGGCGGCGGAGGTCACGTCCCCGACCTCCAGCAGCCGGTCGATGATGACGGCGGCCTCGGCGCAGGTGATGGGGGCGCCGGGCTGGAACACGGCCTGGCCCGTGCCGTTCCGGCTGCCCTGCACCGTGCCGCCGGCCAGGGCGGCGGACACATAGCCCTTAGCCCAGGCGGAGATGCCCTCGTCGTCATAGAAACCGGTGAGAGACACGTTCTCCAGGGGGGGTTCGCCCGCCGCGTCCATGGCCAGAGTCAGAAATTCCTCCCGGGTGAAGGTGTCCTCCGGGTCGAACCGGTAGAGGGAGCCCATCTGCCGGCCCACGTAGATCCCCTCCTCCGCCAGATGGAGGGCGGAGTAGTGGCCGGGGTCGCCGGACAGGTCGGAATAGGTCACCTTGGTGGACTGCTTCTGGATGGTGATCTTCACCGTGGCCGGCTTGGAGGTGTTGCCCAGCGCGTCGATGGCCACATAGGTGAAGGAGTCCTTGCCTTTCTTGCCCTCATAGGGGGTGTACCAGAAGACGGCGGGGTCGTTCTCATCCACGGTGATCTGGCCCCGGGCGGGGGAGTCCATCACCTGGAAGGAGACCAGATCGCCTTCCGGGTCCACAGCGGCGAACCGGCCGGTGATCGCCACTCCCTTGTAGGTGGTCAGCTCCAGATCCTCGGCGATGGGGGCGGCGTTGGCCGCCTCGTCATTGGTGAGGGTCAGCGCCGCGGCGGGAGCGGCCAGCGCCGCCGCCAGGCACAGGGTGAAAAGGAAAACACGGGATCTCACGGGGAAAGCCTCCTTATTTGAGTAGTACTGATAGCTTGCGCCGCGAAAGGGAAAAATATACGGGGAGTTTCCACAAATCGGAAACTCCCCGCCCATACGCGGTCACAGTTGACTTCGGTCCCTCAGCCAGCTGGGCAGAGGCCGCATCTTGATGCCGGACACGATGCCCATGGCGATAAACAGGGTCAGCACGGAGGTGCCACCGTAGCTGAAAAAGGGGAGGGTGAGCCCGATCACCGGCAGCACATAGAGGCACATCCCCACGTTGATGATGGTCTGGACCATCAGCATCCCGGCGATGCCCATGGAGATATAGGCGGACAGGTGGCTCTTGGCCCGGCGGGACACCCACACGCACCGCCATATAATGGCCAGCAGCACGAGGAGTACCGCGCAGCAGCCCAGCAGCCCGAACTCCTCCCCGCAGACGGCAAAGATCTCGTCGGTGTGGCGGGCGGGCAGGTCGCCGGGGACAGGCGACTGGGTGAGGGCGCCCTTGAGGTAGCCCTGTCCGGTGAGTTGGCCCGAGCCGATGGCCCGGATGGACTGGCCCTGCTGCCAGCCCCGGTCGCCGGGATCCAGGTCGTGGTCCAGCACCACACGGATCCGCATGATCTGATAGTGGTTCCAGAGACTGGTGTTGGGCAGCACGAAGATCCAGAGGGGGACCACCGTCCCCGCCAGGGCCGCGGCGCCCCCCAGAAACCACCACTTGCTCACGCCGCCCTCCCATGCCATCACCACGAACAGGCCCAGGTAGACCAGCACCATGCCGAAGTCCCCGGACAGCACCGCCAGCAGCCCCGCGAACAGTCCGGTGAGCAGCACATACTTGATCAGGGCGGAAAACTTGCCTACGCCGCCGCCCTTCTGCCGCTCCCGGTTCATCAGCCAGGCCAGCACCACGATGTAGGACAGCTTGGCGATCTCGCCCGGCTGGAAACCGATGGGCAGGCCAGGGAAGTACACCCAGCTCTTGTTGCCGCCCACCGTCCTGCCGAAGGGGATGATGAGCAGGATGACGAAGACGCCCAGGGCCAGGAACACCCACCACCACTTCTCCATCAGGAACTCGATGTCCACGAAGGTGATCCAGATATACAGCACGATGCCCAGACAGATAAAGACCGCCTGCTTGAGAAAGGCGGTGTGCAGTTCGGCGCTGTACCGGGTGGCGGAGTAGATGAGCACCAGCCCCATCAGGGAGGCCAGCAGGCACAGTCCCAGCAACACCACGTCTCCCTTGTGCCAGAATTCCCGGATGGTCTCCACGGGCCGCAGGATCAGGTCCGTCAGGGCGGAGCCCAGGCTCTTGATGGTGGATCTGCGCTTCGGCATGGGTCTCGCTCCCCCTCCTCTGGAACACAAAATCGCAAATTAGTATAGCACATTTTTCCCGGATATGCTATACTATTCAAAAAGAGTTTACAAATGGGAGTGTTTTCACGCTATGGAATACATCACCCACAGCCGCGCCGGGACCGAGGCCCTGGGGGCCCGCCTGGCGGAGAGGCTGTCCGCCGGGGCGGTGGTGGCCTTCACCGGCGGTCTGGGGGCGGGAAAGACCGCCTTTGTCTCCGGCATGGCCAGGGGTCTGGGGATCGGCGGGCGGGTGACCAGCCCTACCTTCACCATCGTCAACGAGTACGAGGGGGGTCGGCTGCCCCTGTTTCACTTCGATATGTACCGGTTGGAGGGAGCCGACGAGCTGTTCCACATCGGCTGGGAGGACTATCTGGCGCGGGGCGGCGTGTGCGCCGTGGAGTGGAGCGAGAACGTGGCAGAGGCCATCGAACCCGGCGCCGTCCGGGTGGACCTCCGCCGGGGCGAGGGCGACGGCGACCGGGTCATCACGATAGAGGGAATGGACGGCCTGTAGGGGCCGGCCCGAGACCGGCCCGCCGGCCCAAGGGCGCGCGGCGGTTTTTGGGGACACGGGCGGGTCTGGGACCCGCCCCTACGCCCCGCGTTCGGCGTGCCGCGGGCGGGTCTGGGACCCGTTGGGGGGGTATCCGGGAATGCGGGCGGGTCTGGGACCCGCCCCTACTTAAGGACTTAAGGACACGGAGGAGATATGCCTATGAGGATACTGGCCCTGGAGAGTTCCGCCGTCTGCGCCTCGGTGGCGGTGACGGAGGACGAAAAGCTGATCGCCCAGTCCTTCCAGAACAGCGGGCTCACCCACTCCGCCACCCTGATGCCCATAGTGAGCGACCTGCTGAAAAACGCCGGGCTGAAACTGGAGGATATGGACGTGGTGGCCGCGGCCGCCGGGCCAGGATCGTTTACCGGGGTGCGCATCGGCGTGGCCGCCGCCAAGGGCCTCGCCTGGCCGGGGGACAAGCCCTGCGCCCCCTGTTCCACCCTGGAGTCCATGGCCTGGCCGCTGGCCCATCTGGAGGGGGAGCTGTGCGCCGTCATGGACGCCCGGCGCGGCCAGGTATACGCGGCCCGGTTCCGGGCGGAGGGAGGAAATCTGGCCCGCCTCAGCGAGGACGGCGCCCTCGGCCTGGACGAACTGGCGGAACAGGCGAAAATTTCCGGGGAAACGCAAATTCTGGTTGGAGACGGCGCCCTTTTGTGCTATAATGGCTTTCTGGAGCGGGGGGTGTCCGCCCGGCTGGCGCCGCCCCATCTGAGAGATCCGTCCGCCTACGGGGTGGCTCTATGCGCCCTCCGGCTGGCGGGAGAGGGAAAACTGGTCTCCGCCGGGGCCATGGCCCCCGCCTACCACCGGCTCAGTCAGGCCGAGCGGGAACGGCTGGAGCGTCTGCGATCGCAGTCAAAAAACCAATCACAATAAGGAGAGAGGACTTTACTATGGAAGGCAAAGTACATCTGTTGGATCACCCCCTGCTGCAGCACAAGCTGACCATTCTGCGCAACAAGGACACCGGCGTAAAGGCGTTCCGCGAGATCGTCTCCGAGATCGCCATGCTGGAGTGCTATGAGGCCACCCGGGATCTCCAGCTGGAGGACGTGGAGGTTGAGACCCCCATCGCCAAGGGCTCCTTCAAGGCCCTGTCCGGCAAGAAACTGGCCATCGTTCCCATCCTGCGGGCCGGCCTCGGCATGGTGGACGGCATCCTGAACCTGATCCCCTCCGCCAAGGTGGGCCACATCGGCCTGTACCGCGACCCGGAGACCTGCCTCCCTGTGGAGTACTACTGCAAAATGCCCCCCGACATCGCCGAGCGGGACGTGATCGTGCTGGACCCCATGCTGGCCACCGGCGGCTCCGCCTCCGCCGCCATCACCTTTATCAAGAACTACGGATGCAGGCACATAAAGCTGATGAACATCATCGCCGCTCCGGAGGGGATCGCCGCCATCCAGAGGGACCACCCCGACGTGGACATCTATGTGGCCGCCGTGGACCAGGGTCTCAACGACCACGCCTACATCGTCCCCGGCCTGGGGGACGCCGGGGACCGCATCTTCGGCACCAAGTGAGTTCCGAGAGGAGGACGACGCCGTGAAATGCCCATTTTGCGCCCATCTGGAGAGCACG
>CAYPEE010000126.1:0-4675 GCA_964409665.1 uncultured Oscillospiraceae bacterium | reverse complement strand
GAAGGTGCAACCGGTTGACATCAGCAAGCCGTTGTTCCAAGACCTCCTGTTTGCGAGTCTGGACCGCAAAATAAGTTTGAGCAAAAGCGATCTCGTCTTTACGGGAATCTCCATTTTGGGCAATGAGGTAACAGGCATAACGGGTGAGCATATAATCAGAGATTTCACGTTTACCACCTTTACCATGCTCTATCAATTTCGTGACCTCACGAAATTGATACTCAGGTGAGTTGCCGGAGTTCTCACATGCGATAATCGTTCGATTGATTGCAACAAAAAAGTTTTCCCACCGTTGGTATCCCAGCACTGACTGAAGTTCACGGGCGAACCAGTATTCCACGCCGTCTTCGGTGACGTGTGAGATATTGTCAAATGTAGATTTCAATTTTGTAATTTGCTGTCTATCCATAAAGACCTCCTGCTGTTTTCCTGTTTATTCCCGCCTCCGGATTTGGCCGGGGGCGGGTCTTCTATAAATAATGAAACCCCTGAGTTTGGGACATCCTGAAAGGTAGGAGCCCTCGCCCAGAGGTTATGATAGCTACACAACAATTGGTGTCCACCTATATTATGCCCCGGGGGGTGGTTTGTCAATAGTTTTTTTAACAACTTATTTATGTTGACGAATGGTGATTTTCGCGGATAATCCGCGACAGTCTTCTATTCTTCCGTCTGGGAGACGGGCAAGACAAGGCCCCGCGCAGCCCTCTTGCCCGCTATTGCCAAACTCTACGGCACCACCGTGGACGCGCTGCTGGAGGGCGATGAGGAGGAAGGGGCGGCGGCGTAATCCCGGTCGTCCATCATGTTCAGCGCGTCGGTGACGGCGTTGAACAGGGTGGTGTACATTTTTTGATACACAATGAATGCCCTCCAATCGGAACTATAAATTGATAATACAACTATAAGTTTAAGAATTATAAATGTCAAGAGTTATTATACTCTTATACATCGTTTTCTTTTTTGCCTGTCTGCATAAGATTATAGGCATGAAGGAGGGGATGCGAAATGGCATTGGACTACACCATGATTGGAAAGCGGATCGCGAGGCGCAGAACCCAGCTTGGACTGACGCAAGCTAAGTTGAGCGAAATGGCCGAAATCAGCGCGACCCATATGTCAAGTATCGAACGGGCCGTTTCCATTCCCTCCACCGAGGTCATCATGCGCCTGGCCATCGCCCTGGACACCACCCCGGACGCCTTTCCGGCGAGCTTCCGCCCGCCGGCAGGGGGACGAGTGGAAGAACGTGGCGGACCTGCTGCGGGGGCTGGACGAGAAGAAACTCCGTCCGGCCCGGAGTTTTCTCCTCTGGCTGGAGGAGCAGGAACTGTAAGGACATAGAAAGAGCCGCCCCCACGGGGGCGGCTCGATTTTTCGCGCGGCGGGCGGACGCTACTCCTCGCCGCTGTCCAGATAGATCTCCTCGGCCTCCCGCTGGGCGGCCATGAGGCGGCGCTGGGCGGCGCCGTAGTCCCGGTCGTCCATCATGTTCAGCGCGTCGGTGACGGCGTTGAACAGGGCGGCGTACATCTTTTTATAGGGATTGGGGGCGGGGAAGGGGGTGACGTTGTCCAAGGAAGTCCCTCCAGTCAGGCGGCGGCGAGCCGGTGCCAGCGCATGAGCATGGCGGCGGTCTGGGCGCGGGTGGCGCCGCCCTGGGGATCCAGACGGCCGTCGCTGCCGTTGAGGACGCCGGTCTGCACCGCCCATGCCACAGCTTCGGCGGCCCAGGAGTGTACGGAGGGACCGTCCGGGAAGCGGCTCAGGCCGGAGGGATCGGCGGCGGGGGAGCCGGAGCGGCGGTAGAGCATGGCGGCAAGCTGTTCCCGCGTGATGACGCCCTCCGGGTCGCTGCCGTCGGACACGCCGTTGGCCATGGCCCAGACCATGCCCTTGTGATACCAGGTGGGGCCGCCGCTGGTATCCATACCGCTGGCTCTGGCGAGGATCGTCATGATCATGCCGCGGGTGGTGGCGCCGCCGGGGTCAAAGGAGGTGGCGCTGACGCCGTTCATCAATCCCCGTTCCATGCAGTAGTCGATGCCCTCCCAAGTCCAGTCGTGTTTCACGTCGGTCATGGCGTCCACCGGGCGGGAGGGAGCGTCCGGATAGCGGGTCATCAGGTAGTCGGCCGTCTCCACCTCGGCGGCGGTGAGGCCGCGGCCCCAGTGGACGAGGCCGTTATAGTTGCCCTCCGCTACGGTGAGGTCGTTCACCCCCACGGAGAGGACAATGACCGAGTGGGTGTTGTGGTTGACGCGGAGGATGTCCCCCACCCGGACGTCGTCAAATTCCACGTCAGGGACGATACGGGCGGGGAGGTCACCGAAGGCGGCGTCGCTGAGCAAAAAGGCAAAGGCGGCGCAGCCGTAGCCGCCGGCGTAGCCGGCGCCCCCCTTCCACTCGTAATAGTTGTCGTTGGTCCAGACCATCCCCTCCGGGTAGGAGGGTTTCAGGGCGATCATCCGCTCATAGGCCTGGGCCTCGGTGGGGCTGGCGGCGGCGAAGACCGCCGTGGCGCCGGCGGGGACCATCAGGCACAGGGCCAGCAACAGACACAGGATCCGTTCGGAATTTACGCGTTTCATAGGAACTCCTTTCTCCGCCGTCCGGCGGAAACGGGGATGTCTTCAGTGTACGCCCGGAAAGCCGGAATCGCAAGGGGAAAAAGGCGATTGGCAGAATGTACTTTGGACAAAAATGCCGGAAAAGGGCGAAATCTGACCAAAGGACGCTATTTTTCCAGCAGAACGGTCTCGGCGGTCCTGATGCCGTCCACGGCGGCGGAGGTGATGCCGCCGGCGTAGCCCGCTCCCTCGCCGCAGGGATAGAGGCCCCGGAGGGCGGGGGACTGGAACGCGCCGTCCCGAATGATCCGCACCGGGGAGGAGGAGCGGGTCTCCACGCCGGTCAGGACGCCGTCCGGGTGGGCGAAACCGCGGAGTTTTTGGCCGAAGAGAGGGAGTGCGTCCCGGATGGTCTCCAGGACATAGGGGGGCAGGACGCCGTCCAGACTGCCCCAGGCGACGCCGGGGCGGTAGGTGGGCAGGATCGAGCGGGGACCTGCGGAGGGCCGCCGCTCCAGAAAGTCCTCCACAAGCTGGGCGGGGGCGCGGCCGCTCCCTCCGCCGGCGGCAAAGGCGGCCCGCTCCCATCGCTCCTGGAAGCGGACGCCGGCCATGGGGTCCGTCCCGCCGAAGTCTTCGGGGGACACGCCCACCAGCAGGCCGCCGTTGATATTGGCGCCGTCTCTGGCCCGGAGAGACATCCCGTTGGTAACCACCTGGCCGGGGCCGGAGGCGGCAGCCACCACCCGCCCGCCGGGGCAGACGCAGAAGGTGAAGGCCGACCGGCCGGAGGGCAGATGGCAGGCAAGTTTATAGCCGGCGGCGGGCAGCCTGTCCCAGAAGTCCCCGTACTGGGCGCGGCTCACCGCCTCCTGGCTGTGCTCGACGCGGACGCCGACGGCGAAGGGCTTGCGCTCCATGGGCAGACCCGCCTCATATAACATTTGAAAGGTGTCCCTGGCGGAGTGGCCGGGGGCCAGGACCAGCGCCTCGCATGGGAGGCGGTACGGGCCGCCGGGGGAGCCGACGGCGGCGGCGGTCAAGCGGTTGCCCCTCCGCTCCAGACCAGTCAGCGTATGCTCAAAGCGGATATCGGCGCCCAGGGCGAGCAGTTCCCGCCGGATGGACTTCACCACATTCCGGAGCGCGTCGGTGCCGATGTGGGGTTTCGCGGACCATCTGATGTCCTCCGGGGCGCCGTGGGAGACGAACACATCAAAGACGTAGGGGATACGGGGGTCGTGGACGCCGGTGGCCAGCTTGCCGTCGGAAAAGGTTCCGGCGCCGCCCTCGCCAAACTGGACGTTGGAGGCGGGGGAGAGCGGGCCGCCCGACCAGAAACGCTCCACATCCGCGGCGCGGGCATCCACGTCCCGGCCCCGCTCCAGAACGACGGGGGGCAGTCCGGCCCGGGCCAGGGTCAGGGCGGCGAACAGGCCCGCGGGGCCCGTCCCGACCACCACAGGCGGGTGGGCGCGCCGACGGCCCGATTCGGGCGGAAGGTAAGGGGTCTCCTCCAGACGGGAAACATTTTTGGGGGCCCGGCGGAGGACGGCGGCCTCCTCCCGCTCATCCCATAGGGCGATGGCGGCGGCGCAGACCAGATGGACGTCGGCTTTTCTCCGGGCGTCGATGGACTGGCGGCGAAGGGTGAGGCGCTCGATGCCGCCGGGGGAGAGGGAAAGGGCTTTGGCGGCGGCGGCGCGCAGTTCGTCCATTCCCGCGCCCACGGGCAGTTTGAGGTTTTGGATCAGCAGCACGGGAGGCCCTTCCTTTCCTTATTTATTATATAAAAATGATTTTTGCCTGTTGACCAATACTATACCATAACCGAGGGGAAAAGGCAATGCGGGAGGGCTGCGCGCGCGGAAGAAAAAACTTTCATAAAATGTGAAATTGGGTGTTGACAAAGGGCCGCGAAACGTGGTATAGTAGCGGAGCGTCTTGCGGAGGGCAGAATTTGGGAGCGAAAAGGCCGGAAACCGGCAAAATTTGCTCTTGACAATGCTGCGCCGGGGATGTATAATAAAATTCCCTCCCGCTGTAAGAGGCGGGTAGTATTGCACCTTGTAAATTAAACAACGAAGACAGGAAGCACCAGAAGG
>CAYPEE010000125.1:0-4685 GCA_964409665.1 uncultured Oscillospiraceae bacterium | reverse complement strand
GGGATACCAGGGTCCGGGCCGGACTCATCGCCGAGATCGCCTCCGGGCCTCACGGGTTCGAGGGTCAGGAGAAAAAGATACTGAAGGCCGCCGGCACAGCCGCCAAAAGGACCGGCGCGGCCGTCTCCACCCATACCGGCGCCGCGGCCGCCCGGGAAACCGTTGAGATCCTGCTGGAGCAGGGAATGGACCCGGATAAGGTCGTGCTGGGCCATCAGGACCTGATCGACGATACCCGGTACCATCTGTCACTGCTCCGCGAGGGAGTGAACCTGGGCTTTGACACCTGCGGCAAGTCCGCCTACATGCCGGACGAGACACGGGCCAGGAACCTGATGTCCCTCATAGAGGCCGGCTACGGGGAGCACCTGGTACTGAGCAACGACGTGTCCCGCCGCACCTATTTTGTCTCTAACGGCGGCGCCGGATACTGCGCGGTAACGGATCTGGTGGTCCCTCTCCTGCGGCAGTATGGCTGCGGGGAAAGAGACATCAGCAGGCTGCTGGTGGACAACCCGGCCAGGATCGCGGACAATGATTGGAGGTAGAGTCTATGTTTTTGGCCAAACTGAGGCAGACGAACCCGTCCCTTCTCCGGTACGCGTTCTGGGCGCACCAGAGGGGGGACATCCTGCCTGATACCTATCTTCTGGATCTGGACGCCATCATGGAGAATGGGGAAAAGATGGTGCGCGCCGCCCGGAAAGAGCATATCTCCCTCTACTTCATGCTTAAACAGATCGGGCGGAATCCACTTGTGGCGAAGGCCCTGACGGACCTGGGCTTTGACGGCTGCGTGGCCGTGGACTACCGGGAGGCTCTGCTGATGATAGAGCACGGCATTCCCCTGGGTAATGTAGGGCACCTGGTCCAGGTGCCGTTCCACGCTCTTCGCACCGTGCTGGCCGCCCGCCCGAAGGCGGTCACGGTATATACCCGGGAGATGATCCGCGCGGTGGACTTAGCCGCGGAGGAAGCCGGCGTGGTGCAGCCGCTGCTGCTTCGGATATCCGACGCGGACGCTCTCCACTATTCCGGCCAGGCGGGCGGCTTTTCCTCCTCCGAACTGGACAGTCTTGCCGATCTGCTGGACAGCCTGGGCCATGTGACCCTGGGCGGGTTCACCACTTTCCCCGCCCTGCTCTACGATGAGGAGAGGGGCGCCATCGCGCCCACCGCCAACATCAACGGTCTGAACCGGGCCATGGACTTTGCCAGGAGACGCGGCCTGAAAGATCTGAACATCAATATGCCGAGCGCCACATGCGTGTCCTCCATACCCCTGATCCGGGCCCTGGGGGGTACCAGCGGGGAACCGGGCCACGGTCTCACGGGCACGACGCCGCTGCACCGGGATACAGACCAGCCGGAGCGGGTGGGCTACGCCTATGTCAGCGAGGTCTCCCATGGTCTCGCCTCCAGAAGCTACTGCTACGGCGGCGGATACTACCGGAGGGGGAACGCGGCCCGCGCTCTGGTGGGTACGTCTTTTGAGGACTGCCGCGAGGTGAACGTGACGCCGCCTGACGACGACTCTATCGATTATCACTTTGAGCTGGACCGTTCATGCCGGGTGGGGGACACTGTCGTGCTCTGTTTTAGGACCCAGATATTCACCACGCGGAGCGAGGTGGCGGTTGTGAGGGGTCTTTCTTCGTCCCATCCGGAGATCGCGGGACGCTACACGGCTCTGGGCCGGGAGAGTGAGAGGAACTGGAAGGGATGAAAGGACATTACGAACTGCAGCATAAGGTGGCACTGCTGAACCCTTACGGGTCAGTGGTCCGGGCCTTTGACGCCGACCCGGACGCGGTCCTGGTGGGGATCAAAAACATCTGGTCCATTCCCAACACTCTGATGCACCGGCTGGAACCCCACGGCTTTGCCCTCCATACCATTGACAAGAAATCCCAGCTGGCCGGCAGGGCGGTGGACACGCAGCTGCTCAATCCCATCACCGGGCATATCATGTCCGGTTCATCGTCGGGGACCGCCATCAACGTGTTTTCCGGGATCAATGACCTGGGAATCGGCAATGACGGCGGAGGCAGCGTGCTGGCGCCGGCCATGAGTCTCAACCTGCTGGCGTTTCTCTCCCCGCGCATCGAGCCGGACCGCCCCGTCTCCGCCGGACGGCCGAACACGGACGGGATAGTGGCGGGCAGCTCCATCGGGTTCATGGCGCGGGACAAGGCCCTGCTGTACCGGGCGGTGGAGACCGCCACGGGGCTGGCCGCGGCCGCGGACTGCGGCAGGGTCGCCAGCGACAGGAGTTATCCCTGGATGGACTCGGCTGTGATCCCCCTGATGGACCGCCACGCGCCCAGGAAGGAGCTGACGCCCTATCTGGCCGGGATACTGAAAGAATGGGACGTGCTGGCGGTGACCGAGGGGCCGGTGGACCTGGACGGTTTCGGCGACTCCCTCTTCGGCCATTTTGACAGCCGCACCCGCGCTATACAAGACCGGGCCGAGAAAGGGTACCTCCGGGTGGCAAACCTGGCCGGCGCCACGGCCCTGGCCCTGCCCCAGGAGGGTCTGGGCATGAGCACCCTGCTGCTCTGCGAGGACGACGAGGAGAAGATCCGTCGTCTTCTCTGTCTGGGGCTGGCCGTGCGGGAGGCCCATGATGAACTGATCCAGCGCTATTTTCTGGATCTGGACAACTATTTTACGAGAGGATACGAGATCTGAGTATGAACACTTACCCATTGGAGAGTCTTACCCTGGATAAGGCCATGGAGAAACAGTTCCGCCTCACCGACTGTATCACCCGCTGCTTTGCGGGGAGCGAGAGCCTGACCCGGGGAGATCTGGGGGTCTGTCAGCCGGATAACCAACCACGGACCACCCGGAAAGCGGAGCAGGTCCTGGCAAGGTTCTTTTCCGCGGAGGACGCCATTTTAGTCCGCGGCGCGGGCACGGGGGCGATCCGCTACGGCCTGGCCGCCATGCTTCCCGCCGGCGGCGCCATCCTCGTCCACGACGCGCCGGTCTATCCCACCACCGGGACCACCCTGGAGATGTTCGGATACCGGCAGGTCCGGGCCGACTTTAACGACCTGTCCGCTTTAAGGGGCGTCCTTGAGGACCACCCGGAGATCGGCGCGGTCCTTATCCAGCATTCCCGCCAGCTGCCGAATGACAGCTACCGCCTGGGGGAGGTCATCTCCGCGGTCCGTTCCCGCCGGGGCCTGCCCATCCTGACAGATGACAATTACGCCGTGATGAAGGTTCCCAAGATCGGATGTGAGCTGGGGGCCCAGCTTTCCTGCTTCTCCGCCTTCAAGCTTCAGGGCCCCGAGGGGATCGGCTGCGTGGTGGGAGAGAAGCGGTACGTGGACGCTGTCCGCGCCATGCATTACTCCGGCGGCTGCCAGACCCAGGGTTTTGAGGCCATGGAGGTGCTGCGGGGCATGGTCGCCGCGCCTGTCATGCTGGCCGTTACCGCCCGGACCGCCGAGGAGGTCCTCCGCCGTCTGCGCTCAGGCGAGGTGGAGGGCGTGTCAGACGCGTTTCTGGCCAACGCCCAGTCCAAGGTGCTTCTGATCTCCTTTGACAGGCCCATCGCCGGCGGGGTGCTGAAGGCGGCCGAGAGGCACGGGGCCCTGCCCCATCCGGTAGGTTCGGAGTCCAAATACGAGATCGCCCCGCTGTTCTACCGGGTATCGGGAACATTTCTCAAAAGCGACCCCTCTCTCGGGGAACGGATGATCCGGGTCAACCCAAACCGGGCCGGGGCGGACACCGTTCTGCGGATCCTGCGGGAGAGTATCCGGGAGGTGGGCTGAGCCATGGCAAGATTTGTCGTCGTCGTGCTGGACGGCTTCGGGATAGGAGCGATGAAGGACGCCCATATCGTCAGACCCGGGTACGAGCGGGCCAACACCTTCCGCAGCATTCTCAAGGATCATCCCGACCTGTACCTGCCTAATCTGGAACGGCTGGGGCTGATGAACGCCTACGGCGCCGAGAGCCGCCGGATGAAGTTCTTCCCGGACGCTTGTTTCGGCAGGAGCGAACTGATGCACCACGGGGCGGATACATTTATGGGCCACCAGGAGATCATGGGGACTCTGCCCAGGAAACCGGAGATCACCCCCTTCCAGGAAAAAGCGGATGCGGTGGCCGCGCACCTTAAGGCACTGGGACATAAAGTGGTGTTCAGGGAACGGGAGGGGCTGCGCTATGTGGTCTGCGACGACTTCGTCACCGTAGCCGACAATCTGGAGGCAGATCTGGGCATGTGCTATAATGTCACGGCCCCCCTGGACCTTATCCCGTTTTCTGAGGAATGCCAGATCGCCCGGCAGGTGCGGGAGGTGGTTTCCGTCGGGCGTGTCATCGTATTCGGAGGTACGGGCAACACCATGGAGGATCTCTATGCCGCCGAGGAGGTGAAGGAGGGGAGATATATCGGTATCGCGTCTGCCAGGTCTAAGTCCTATGACCATGGCTACCAGTGCCTTCATCTGGGCTATGGAGTGAACAAGGATGTCCAGGTGCCCACCATTCTCAACAAAGCGGGCATACCGGTGACCCTGATCGGCAAGGTGGCCGACATCGTGGCCAATGATGGCGGCACCAGTATCTCCTGTGTCCCCACCACGGAATGCATGGACCTGACCATCAAGGCCTTCACATCCATGGACCATGGTTTTATCTGTACCAACATCCAGGAGACA
>CAYPEE010000124.1:0-4733 GCA_964409665.1 uncultured Oscillospiraceae bacterium | reverse complement strand
CCGTCATGGAGATCGCCAAATACTACACCGACGCCTTCTTTGACGACTGCCGCAAACTCAACATCAAAACCCCCGACGTGGTCCAGCCCGCCACCGGTCTCATCGACGATTTTATCCGGGTGATCCAGGGGCTGATGGACAAGGGCTACGCCTACTTCGCCGGCGGCAACGTCTACTTCGACACCTCCAAGCTGGACCGCTATTACGTCTTCAACGACCACGACGAGGAAAACCTTGCCGTCGGCGTCCGGGAGGGCGTGGAGGAGGACGCCAACAAGCGAAACCGGAACGACTTCGTCCTCTGGTTCACCAGGTCCAAGTTCGAGGATCAGGCGCTCAAGTGGGACTCCCCCTGGGGCGTGGGGTATCCCGGCTGGCACATCGAGTGTTCCTGCATCTCCATGAAATACAACGGAGAATATCTGGACCTCCACTGCGGCGGCGTCGACAACGCCTTCCCCCACCACACCAACGAGATCGCCCAGTCTGAGTCCTACCTGGGCCACCCCTGGTGCCGGCAGTGGTTCCATGTACACCATTTGAACATCGACAACGGCAAGATGTCCAAATCCAGCGGCCAGTTCCTCACTGTCTCCCTGCTGGAGGAGAGGGGCTACGATCCCCTGGCCTACCGGTTCTTCTGCCTTCAGAGCCACTACCGCAACGCGCTGGTCTTTACCTGGGAGAATCTGGACAACGCCGCCCGGGCCTACCGGAAACTCATCGGGCGCGCCGCCGCCCTCGACCCCGGCGACGGCCCCGTGGATGAGGCGGTCCTGGCCGAATACCGGGCAAAGTTCCTCCAGCGGGTGGGGAACGACCTGAACACCGCCCTGGGGATCACCTGCCTGTACGACGCTCTGAAGGCCCCGGCCAACGGCGCCACCCGCCTTGCGATCCTGTCCAGTTTCGATCAGGTCCTCTCGCTCTCCCTGCTGGACAGGGCGGCGCGGCTCCGGACCAGAGAGGCCGAGCGGGGACCGGCCGCCCCCTCCGGCGGCGGCTTCACCGTCACCGGCGAGGGCGATCCCGACATCGACGCGCTGGTGCTCCGGCGCGCCGAGGCCAGGAAAGCCAGAAACTTTGCCGAGGCCGACCGCATCCGGGACGAACTGAAGACCCGGGGCGTCGAGGTCTCCGACGCGCCCGGCGGGGCCGTCTGGCGGCGGGTCTGAGAAAAACAGGGCGCTTTTCCTTTCTATTTACTGGTATCTAAACCATATACTGGAAAAATAGTCAAAAATATTTTTTGAATTACCCTTTTTTCTTCTGATTTTTGACGCTTCTTTTGACGCTAAGTGTGCTATAATGGGGTTGTAGAAGTGGAGCCGGTTCAATTTGGTAAGACCTCTTTGCCAGATAAGGACTGTGTCCATGGAACGCAGCCCGACATCTAATAGTCCGACGGAAGTATCCGCCCAGTGGCGCCGGAGGTCCGGTCCGCCACGCTGTCATTGCAAGGAGGCAAAGAACAATGAAACGAAGAATTCTGTCCCTGACCCTGTGTACGACGCTGCTGCTGAGTATGCTGGCCCTCGCGGGCTGCGGCGGCTCCAGCGCGGTACATGACCACGACCACGACCACGCGGAAACCGTCCAGGAGGTGGCGGACATCAGCCTCGCGGCGGTGCCGCTGAGTTCCACCAGGGCGGTCTGCGCCACCTGGAACGACCACCAGTGGACCATCACCAATGAAACCATTTCAAATTACTGCGGATCTGGTTATCCATACGGCGCCAATGTCCAGCGCTATGAATGCGCCAACTGCGGCCTTATATACGAGACGGCCGTCCGCGCGAACGCCGGTAGCGGCGATGCCACCAATCCAAATCTGTCCAAGTCGGAGCATACCCTAAGTACGGTGGTACAGACCGTTCCGAGCGAATGTCCCAGTCACCCTTATACGGTTAAGCAGTGCGCGGATTGCGGCACGCTCGTATTGGACTCCACCGGCGGCCACCAGTGGACTCAATGGACCGGCAGTCCGGCGGAGGGCGAGGATTCCTGCACCGCTACTTATGAGCAGACACGTTCCTGCTCCCTGTGTAACGCGCAAGAGACCCGGACTATCCCGGCCAAGGGCCACGATTTCCGGCTCCAGTCCACTACTCCCGCCACCTGCACAGAGCCCGCTACAAAAGCCTTGAAGTGCAGCGTGTGTAACACCGTGGAGACAGTCACCACCGGCAGCGCCCTGGGCCACAACTATTACAGCACCACGGACTGCACGCAGCCGAAAAAATGTACCCGGTGTGACGCTACGATCCCCGGCGGCGAACACACCTACGGCACCGGCTGGGTCACCACGGCCAGCGGCCACAAGCAGGTCTGCCAGGTCTGCAGGATCGCGACTGAAGAGGAGCCCCATGTGCTGAACGCCGCCACCGGCAAGTGCGACATCTGCGGCTATCAGATGAGGACTCCCACCAACACCTGCGTCCACCAGTGGACGAACCCGACCAAGGCCGCTCCTTTCACCCACACGGAGACCTGCTCGATCTGCGGCGCCACCCGGAGCGTCCCCTGCACCCAGTCCACGTTTTACACCAAGCGCACCGACTGCACCCAGCCTGAGTACTGCGCCTGCGGCAATGTGCGCCGGCCGGCCCAGGCCAGGCACAACTTCGGCACCTATATCTGCACCGACGGCGCCCACGAGCGGGAGTGCCTGAACATTGACTGCGATTACGTCCAGACCGGCTCACACAACTACGTCACCACCGCCGGCGGCGTGAAGAAGTGCTCGACCTGCAACTGGACCGATAAGGCCAGCCTGGCCTCCCATGACCACGTCTGGGGCGTGTGGACCTCCGACGGAGCCAACGGCCACAGCCGCAGCTGCACCGTGGCCGGCTGCACCGTCAAGGAGAGCACCGGCCACCGGTTGAGCGTGGCGGACTGCAAGGGCGAGGCCGTCTGCCTGGACTGCGGCGCCACAGTCAAGACCGCTCCCGGCGCCACCCACGTGGGCGGCACCGAGATCCGCAACGCCAGCGCCGCCGAGGTCGGCAAGGCCGGCTACACCGGCGACACCTACTGCCTGGGCTGCGGCAAGCAGCTCAGCTCCGGCAAGGCGATCCCCGCCCTGACCGAAAGCCACACCCACAGCTACGCCTCCGCCTGGAGCACCGATGGCGTCCATCACTGGCACGCCTGCTCCTGCGGCGACAAGCAGGGCGAGGCCGCCCACACCTTCCAGAACGGCAAATGCACCGTCTGCGGTGCGGAGGACCCCAACTATACAGCCCCCACCGGTGAGCACATCCACAGCTGGAGCGCCACTTACACCACGGACGGCGCCAGGCACTGGCGTGTCTGCACCTCCTGCGGCGAGACCGCCGAGGTGGGCACCCATATCGTCGTCACCGACGGCAACGTCCAGAAGTGCGAAGTCTGCGGCCTGACTCTGGGCGAGATTGAGAAGGAAGCGGACCATGTGAAGTATGTCGAGGCGGCCGTGGAACGGTTCAGCGACATTCGGGAGAGGGATTATTTCTCCTATCCGGTGGGCTGGGCCGTGCAAAATGAGATCACCAACGGCACCAGTATGACAGCTTTCTCCCCCAATGTGAACTGCACCCAGATTCAGATCCTCACCATGCTCTACCGCGCCCACCGCGCCGCCGGGAGCCCGAACGTCCCCGCGTCCAGTGCGGATATGCAGACCGCCGTGGCCTGGGCCTCTGAGAACGGCATCATCGGCGCCAACTTCGACGCCAAAGCGCCCTGCACCCGCGCCACTGTCGTGACCTATATGTGGAAGGCGGCGGGCAGCCCCGCAGCGAACGGCACGGCGTCCTTCCAGGATGTCACCGGCTCCGAGACAGAGCAGGCGGTGGCCTGGGCGGTGGCCAAGGGCATCACCAACGGCACCAGTTCGACGACCTTCTCCCCCGACCAGACCTGCTCCCGCGGTCAAATCGTTACCTTCCTGTACCGCGAACAGGTGGATCCCCTGTAATAAGCGAGCGAGCGAACCCATAGCGCGAGGCGGCCAGCCGGATTTCCGGCTGGCCGCCCTCTTTCCCCCTCTCCATGCCGCGCTGACGGTACGGCCCGGCGGGACAAAACAAGAGCAGACAGTCTTTCGACTGTCTGCTCTTTGATGTTGGCACTACCTATTTTCCCGGGCCGTCGCCAGCCAAGTATTTTCGGCGCGGATGAGCTTAACTGCCGTGTTCGGGATGGGAACGGGTGGACCCTCACCGCAATCAGCACCAACTTATCAAATTGTCCTTCTCCAAGGAGAAGTGGTGACCCGTGCGGGAATCGAACCCACGTTTGCGGCGTGAGAGGCCGCCGTCTTAGCCGCTTGACCAACGGGCCGCACAAAACCGGAGGGCGGTTTCGCGGAGACCTCCGCGGGCGTTGCCCTCCAGAGGTCCCCCTTTCGGCGCACCCTCAAAACTGAACAATGTGATCCTTGCAAGCTGCCTGCATTTCCTCTTGCTGAGGTCAAGCCCTCGGCTTATTAGTATCGGTCAGCTTAACGCCTCGCGGCGCTTACACCTCCGACCTATCTACGACATCGTCTACGTCGTGCCTTACTCCTTATAGGATGAGAGATCTTATCTCAGGGGGAGTTTCACGCTTAGATGCCTTCAGCGTTTATCTCGTCCATACGTAGCTACCCAGCTGTGCCCTTGGCAGAACAACTGGTGCACCAGAGGTATGTCCATCCCGGTCCTCTCGTACTAGGAACAGCTCCGCTCAAATCTCCAACGCCCACAGCG
>CAYPEE010000123.1:609-4907 GCA_964409665.1 uncultured Oscillospiraceae bacterium | reverse complement strand
CCGTAAGCTGGAGGAGATCACCTACGACGAGATGCTGGAACTGGCCAGCCTCGGCGCCCAGGTGCTCCACAACCGTTCCGTGGAAATGGCAAAGCGGTACAACGTGAATCTGGAGGTGCTCTCCAGCTTCTCCGGCAAGCCCGGTACGAAAGTGAAGGAGGTAGTCAAGACCATGGAAAAATCCTATATCAGCGGCGTCGCCACGGATAAGAATATCGCCCGTCTGGCTCTGATGGGTCTGGAGAACACCCCCGGCATCGCCTATAAGATCTTCTCTCTGCTGGCCAAGAACAACGTGAACGTGGACATTATCCTGCAGTCCATCGGCCGCAGCGACACCAAGGACATCAGTTTCACCGTGGCCAAGAGCGACATGGAACTGGCCCGGAGGGTGCTGGAGGAGAACCGGGACTCCATCCGGTTCGACCGCATCGACGTGTCGGAGAACATCGCCAAGGTCTCCATCGTGGGCGCCGGCATGGTGAACAACCCCGGCGTGGCCGCCAGGATGTTCGAGGCCCTGTTCAACGCGGGCATCAACATCAACATGATCTCCACCAGTGAGATCAAGGTGTCGGTGCTGGTTGAAATCGACGACGCCGACCGGGCGGTGCGGGTCATACACGACCGCTTCTATGATGAACTGACCGGAGAGCAGTAACGGAAACGCGGCGGGGCCGGACGAACGTCCGACCCCTTTTTTCCGTGCGCGCCGGCGGGGCGGAAGAGAGGAAAGCTGTGCGGTTTTTGCCTTGAAAACTGAGAACTGATATGTTACAATAAGTCGTTACCATGTCAGATCCCTTTTTCCGCATCAAAAAAGCCGCCGCGCGGGGCGGCGGAGGGCGCCCGGTCCCGATCCCGCGCAGGGCCGCGGCCGGGGAGCGGCGGCCCCGGGGCATTGGAGAGATGACAGAGAGAAGAGGCGGAGTCGTGTACTTAAAAGCGCTTGAAATACAGGGCTTCAAATCCTTCCCGGATAAGACGGTGCTGACCTTTGGCTCCGGTATCACGGCCATCGTTGGGCCCAACGGCTCCGGGAAGTCCAATATTTCCGACGCCATCCGCTGGGTGATGGGGGAGCAGTCCGTCCGCACCCTCCGGGGCAGCAAGATGGAGGACGTCATCTTTCTGGGCACCGCGAAGCGCCGCGGCCTCGGCTTTGCCGAGGTGACCCTGGTGCTGGACAACTCCGAACACGTCTTCCAGATGGAGGAGACGGAGGTGGCGGTGACCCGCCGGTATTTTCGCTCCGGCGAGAGCGAATACTATATCAACCGCCAGGCCTGCCGGCTGAGGGACGTAAACGAGCTGTTCATGGACACCGGCCTGGGCCGGGAGGGCTATTCCACCATCGGCCAGGGCAAGATCGACGAGATCCTGTCCGTCAAGAGCACCGACCGGCGGGAGATCTTTGAGGAGGCCGCCGGCATCTCCCGGTTCCGCCACCGCAAAGAGGAGGCGGAGCGCCGCCTGGAGCGCACCGACGAGAATCTGGTGCGCATCAACGATAAGATCGACGAACTGGAACTTCAGGTGGAGCCCCTGCGGGCCGCCGCCGAAAAGACGAAGAAATACCTGGCCCTCCGGGACGAACTGAAGGGGCTGGAGGTCGCCGTGTGGCTGGAGCAGCTGGACCGGCTCCGGGCAAACAGCGTCAAACTCCAGACCGATCTGGCGAACGCCCGCGCCCAGCGGGAGGAGGCCAAGGCCCAGTTGGAGCGGCTCTACGCCGCCAGCGAGAACTGCTCCGCCCGGATGCGGGACAAGGACGTGGAGGCGGAGCGGCTGCGGTCCGTTCAGTCCGGCATCGACGAGCAGCTTTCCAACTGTGAGAACGGCATCGCCCTGCTGAAAAACGACATTCGGCATAACAGCGAGAACGCCGCCCGCGTCCGGGAGGAACTGGCCCAGCAGGAGGACCGGGCCGGGTCCATCGCCGCCCAGATCGCCGAGCGGGAGAGCCGCCTGGCCGAGATCGAAACCGAACTGGCCGCCTGTCAGGAGGAGATCGGCGCCCTGGCGGAGCAGACGGAGGAACTGCTGGCCTCGGCCGGCTCTCTGGGCGACGAGTTGGAGGCGCTGCAGCGGCGGGAGCGGCTGGAGACCGCCTCCGCCGGGGAGGCCAGAGAATTGCTGTCCGCCCTGGCCGCCGCCGCCCAGGAGCTGCTGGACCGGGAGGAAAAACTGGGCCAGGAGTTGAGCGAGCAGGAGGAAAGGGCCGCCGGGGCCCAAAGATCCGCGGAGCAGATCCGGCGGGAACTGGCCCGGGTCACAGAGGACCGGGACGCCGCGCGGAACGTCGTCAGCGGCTACAGGATGCGGTGCGAGAGCCGCCGGCGCAGGCTGGATGAGGTTCGGGAGAAGCACAGCCGCCTCCAGATGGACGAGAACAACCTGGACTCCCGCATCAGGATGCTCTCCGAGATGGAGAAGCTGTATGAGGGCTACTCCAAAGCGGTGAAACTGGTGATGGGGGAGAAAGAACGGGGTTCCCTCCGGGGGGTCCGGGGCCCGGTGGCCGGGCTGCTCCATGTGCCGGATCAGTACGCCGTGGCCATCGAGATCGCCCTGGGAGGCGCCATGCAGTACCTGGTGGTGGAGCGGGACGAGGACGGCAAGAACGCCATCGAGTGGCTGAAACGCCGGGACGGCGGAAGGGCGACTTTCCTGCCCATGAACACCATACGCCCCGCCGACTTCAGGGACAGGGCTGTGGAACACGAGGACGGCTTTGTGGGCATGGCGGACGATCTGATCTCCTTCGACAGGCAGTACGCCGCCGTCTTCTCCAATCTGCTGGGCCGGATCGTCATCGCCCGGGACCTGAACCGCGCGATGGCCATCGCCCGGAAGTTTGGACACCGGTTCCGCATCGTCACCCTGGACGGCCAGGTGATGAACGCCGGCGGCTCCATGACCGGCGGCTCCGTCTCCCGGTCGGCGGGCATTCTGTCCAGGGCCAACGAGTTGGAACGCCTGAACCGGCAGAGAGACGGCCTCAGCGCCGATCTGAAGGAGGCCGCCGACGCGTTGGCCAGGGCGCAGCGGGAGTTGACCGCCGCCGAGTATGAGATGGATGCCGCCTCCGGGCAGCTCCGCGAGGCGGAGGACGCGGTCCTGCAGTTCACCGAACGGGCCGACGGCGCAGCCGCCGCCCTGGAGGAGATCCGGGCCCGCGCCGGGGCCCTGAAGGGGGAGCGGGAGCAGGTCCGCCGCCGCATGGGGGAGAACGAGGCGGCCACTGCCCAGGCCAGACAGCGCATCGAGGAACTGGAGGGCTCCGCCGCCGCCCTGCGGGCCGAGTCCGAGGCCAAGGCCCGGGGACGCTCCGAACTCCAGGACAAGGTTGCCCGGCTCAACAGCCGGTCCGCCGAGTGCGGCGCCAGACTGGCCGGTCTGGAGGGCGAGCGGGCCGCCTCCCGGCAGGGGCTGGACGAGTTGGAGCGGCTGCGGGCTGATCTGTCCGGCGACAGCGCCGGCCGGGCCGCCATGATCCGGCAGTTCGAGAGCCGGAACGCGGAACTGGCCCAGCGCATCCAGCAGGAGGAGGAGCGGCTGGGCGCCCTGCGGGCCGCCAGCCAGGAAGGGACCGCCGCCCTGCGCAAGTTCAACGATGAAAAACTGGAACTGGAGGGCCAGCGCAACCAGGCCGACCGCCAGGCCAGAGACAAGAACGGCGAACTTTTGAACCTGGAGCGGGAGGTCTCCGTTCTGGAGCAGCGCGGCGCGGCCGCCGCCATGGAGGAGAGCCAGATCCTGGACAAGCTGTGGGAGAGTTATCAGCTTTCCCATGAGGCCGCCCGCGCCCAGCGGGTGGAACTGGAGAGCGTCTCCAGGGCCCAGCGGCGCATCGCTGAACTGAAACGCTCCATCTCCGCCCTGGGGAACATCAATCCCGATGCCATCGAGGAGTTCCAGCGGGTGAACGAGCGGTACACCCTCTTTACCGGCCAGCGGGACGACGTGGTAAAGGCCAAGAGGGAACTGGAGGGCATCATCGGCCAGATCACGGCTGAGATGACCGGTATCTTCCAGGAGCAGTTCGCCCTCATCGACCGGGAGTTCCGCTCCACCTTCCTGGATCTGTTCGGCGGCGGCAGGGCAGCCCTGGAGCTGGAGGACCCGGAGGATGTGCTGAACTGCGGCATCCGGATCCAGGCCCAGCCCCCCGGCAAGAGGGTCAACTCCCTGAGCCAGCTGTCCGGCGGCGAGCGGGCATTCGCGGCCATCGCCCTGTACTTTGCCATTTTGAAGGTACGGCCCACTCCCTTCTGCGTCATGGACGAGATCGAGGC
>CAYPEE010000123.1:0-599 GCA_964409665.1 uncultured Oscillospiraceae bacterium | reverse complement strand
CCAACGTGATCCGTTTCGCCCGGTATCTGCGCCGAATGACCGACAGGACCCAGTTCATCGTCATCACCCACCGGCGCGGCACCATGGAGGAGGCCGACGTGCTCTACGGCGTCACCATGCAGGAGGAGGGCGTGAGCCGGATGCTCACCATCAACCTCAACGACGTGGAAAAGGAACTGCACATGAAGGGAACCAAAACAATTTAGGAATCAGGTGACGGACCATGGGTTTCTTTGACAAGATCAAAAAGATCGGTATATTCGGCGGCCTGTTCTCCCAGCTGGACAGCGACTTCTACGAGGAACTGGAGGAGTCCCTGGTCATGGCCGACATGGGAGCCGACGCCGCCATGGAGGCGGTGGACGAGCTGCGGGACCGTTGCGGGGAGCGGGGCGTCCGGGACGTGGAGGGTGCCCGCGCCCTCATGAGGGAGATCCTGGCCGAAAAGCTGACCTTTGACCGCATGGACGTGGACCTGTCCTCCGCCCCCGCGGTCGTGCTGTTCATCGGGGTCAACGGGGTGGGCAAGACCACATCCATCGGCAAACTGGCCGCCCGGTGGAAGGGGGAGGGGAAAAAAGTCCTCCTCGCCGCCGGGG
>CAYPEE010000122.1:0-4951 GCA_964409665.1 uncultured Oscillospiraceae bacterium | reverse complement strand
TTCCCTTGCGGTTGACAAACCGGCGCAAACCGTGTACTATAAAAGGGTATTTTGCGATTCCGGCCATTTTCAGACAGGAGGAGATACCGATGGCGTCCAGACCGTCACAGGAAAAGCTGATCCGCTGCGCCCACTGCGGCGAGGAGTACAGTCCGACATACAGAAAATGTCCCTTCTGCGGGATGAGAAACGATCCCCGCACCGCTCAGGTCTCCCAGGGGTCCCGGTCTTCCCGGACCACCCCGTCCGATCCGGACCCGGAGCTGACCCGCGCCATCCCCCGCGTGGATGGGACCGGAGACGGTTCCGGCGCCGCCGGCCGGCAGCGCCCCGACCGGCGGGAGGAGGACGATGACGACGGCTATGTGTTCGACGGACAGGACCTGTTCGACGAGGACGATGACGACGGCGAGGAGGACGATTACCGCCCCGCCAGAGGCGGAAAGCGTCTGGCCGGCGGGAACGGTGGCGGCAAAAGCGGCCGCCCCGCGTCCGCAAAGATCAACTGGCCGCGGGTGATCACCTTCCTGTGCTCGCTGATCATCATCATCGCGGCCATGGTGATCCTGTTCACCATCATCTATCCCCAGCTGCGTAAAGACCCCGCTCCCCAGTCCAGCGATCCCGCGGGCAGCGGACAGGTGCAGCCCAGCGAGCCGGCCCAGACCGGCGAGCCGGTCCAGCCCTCCGGGCCTGCGGCCCCTTCCGCCAACGCGGGTGGGGAACCCGAACCGCTGATAGGGATCTCGGTGGATCGCCCCAGCGTGGACCTGCCCGCCGGCGGCACCTATCAGTTCGTGCCCGTCTTTGACCCCGCGGGCTGGAGCGGGCAGGTGACCTTCACCTCCAGCGATGAGCGCTATGCCACCGTGGATGAAAACGGCGTTGTGGCCAACGTGAACACCGAGGCCGGCGCCGCCCATACGGTGACCATCACCATCTCCGCCGAGGGCATCGACCTGCTCTGCACCGTCAACTGCGCCGGGCCGGAGGCCCAGGAGCCCCCTGAGACCATCTCGCCCGCCGGGGAGGGGGACATCCCCGCGGGGACCCAGGGCGTGATTGCCGGCGCCGACGGCGGCCTGAACGTCCGCTCCGGCCCCGGGACCACCTATGACAAGGTGGCCAGCCTCAGCAACGGCGACGCCGTCACCGTGGTCTCCTACGCCGGCGACGGCTGGTACGAGATCACCTTCATCGGTTCCGACGGAGAGCCCTCCCCCGGCTATATCATGGGCGAGTACATCTCCGCCGGTTAAACCGCCAAAGCGTCCCCCGGACCCTGGCGCCGGGGGACGCTCTCTGTTATGATAGAACAGATTCAGGAAAGGGAGCGGGGAATATGCTGAACGTGGAGCGCGTCTGCGTGATGAATTTTGAGAACGCCATCCGGGGGGCCCGGAACCCTCTGAACAGCTGGGCCAGGATGGACAGCTATTACAATGAGAAGGGCGAATACGTGCTGGGGGAGAACGATCTCTCCCTGGCCCTGCGGCTGTGCTCCGCCGGTCCCGACCACCGGAAGTTTCTCCGGCAGATCCTGGTGTCCATGGACATCACCGCCCCCATGTACTGGTGGAAGGAGTTCGACACCTATAAGGTGGGCACCGTGGCCAACTCCACCTCTACCATGCACAGGATCCACGCCAGGCCCTTTGCGCGGTCCGACTTCTCCACCGATCACCTGACTCCCACCTCCCTGGCGGAGTTCGAGAAATACGTGGCCTATCTGGAGACGGTCCGGCTGCGCTACGCGGCGGGAAAAGACAGGGCGGACTGGTACGACCTCATCCAGCTGCTCCCCTCCAGCTACAACCAGATGCGCACCGTGACCCTGAATTACGAGGTGCTGGCCAATATCTACTACGCCCGGCGGAACCACAAGCTGGACGAGTGGCACACCCTCTGCGGCGCCATTATGGAACTGCCCTATGCCAGGGAGTTGATCGGTGCCTGCGAAAAGGGCGAAAAATAATCTGGGACCCTCCGGCTTTCGCCGGAGGGTCCTCTCCATGTGTCACGGGACGGATTCCTCTAAAAACGCGCTCACCGCCGACCAGTAGAGTTCCGGGTCGGTGCGCGCCGAGGCCGCGTGGCCGGCCCCCGGCACCCATAGGAAACGCTTGGGACAGGCGGCGGCCTGGTACAGCCTGCCCATCATGGAGGCGGGAACGAAGTCGTCCTCCACGCCGTGGATGAACAGGGTGGGGGTCCTGGACTGTTTCACCGCCTCGATGGGGGCGGCTTTTCGCAGGTCGAAGCCGGCGGCGCGCCGGAGGGTGGCCTTCCGCAGGACGGAGAACAGCAGCCCCGCCGGAACGGGGAGGGGCGCGTCGGGGGCGATGGCCCTGATACGGTTTTTGACAAGATATCTGGCCTCGTCTTCAAAGGAGGTATAGGAGCAGTCGGAGATGGCCGCCTTCAGCTGGCGGCGGACCGGGCCGCCGGTGGCCATCAGAACGGTGGCCCCGCCCATGGAGACCCCGTGGAGGACGATCTCCGCCCCGGCGTCCCGCCGGAGGATCCAGTTGACCCAGCTCAGCAGGTCCAGCCGCTCCAGATAGCCCCAGCCGACGCACTCCCCGCCGCTGTGACCATGGGCCCGCTGGTCGGGCATGAGTACGTTCCAGCCGGCGTTGTGGTACCAGAGGCCCTGGACGCCCATGGCCTCGTAAGTGGCGGAGAATCCGTGGAGGCAAATTGCCCAGCGGTGCTCGCCGGGATCGGCGGCGCGGCAGACGGCCGCCCACAGCTTCACCCGGTCGGTCGTGGTGATGGTGACCGCCTCAAATCCCTCCATGTTCCGGGCCCACAGCCGTCCCTCCCGCTGGACGGGATCGGCTATCTGTGTCTCCGGCGGGCGGACCGGGGGACGGTTGACCCGCTCATAGAGATAATTGCCCAGCGCGCGGCCGCCGCCCACGGCGCCCGCCGCCGCGGCGGCGAGACCTGCCAGCCCGTATATGGCGCTTTTTTTCATAGCCGCCCTCCTCAAAGCCGCCCCGGGGGGCGGCTCTTTTGTTCCGGCTCCATTTTACCCCCCGCCGGAAGGACGGGTCAACCCCGGACCTGTAAATCATTTGTAAACAGCGGGCGCGGAGGGGCGGGTATACAACGGGGGAGCGGGCCTGTCCGATTTTTGGGGCGTTTTCTGAAAAGTCGCTGGAAAAAAACGGGGCGAAAGGGTTGACGAACACCCGTTCGAGTAGTATGGTAGGCGTGCGGGCAGAACAAATGTTCTAAAAGAACGGCCGAAACGGGGAAAGGAGGAGGGGCGAAACGGCCGGGCGAGGGCAAAAAAACGCCGCCGCGAACGACGTCCCGTCCGCGGCGGTGTGGTGGAGGAGGGTGGATTCGAACCACCGAAAGCGAAGCTAACAGATTTACAGTCTGCCCCCTTTGGCCACTTGGGTACTCCTCCAAATCTGGGTTGAGGTGAAGAGGGTGGAGCTGGTGGACGGATTCGAACCCCCGACCTGCTGATTACAAATCAGCTGCTCTACCGGCTGAGCTACACCAGCATGGTGCCTTCACGCTTGCTCGCAACATCAGGTATTATACCAACGGAGGTGAGGCTTGTCAACAGTTTTTTCTTGGGACGGAATGAAAAAATGGAGGGAGAAAAACGGCGAAACACTGGAACATCAGACAGGCGCGGGAGTTGACCTGCGCTCTGTGCCGGGGGGAGCTCTATCCGGGGGACCCCTATTTTGAACTGAACGGCCGGGTAGTCTGCGAGGACTGCCTGGGCCGGTACGCCCGGATATATTTTGCCCACCGGCGCCGCCGGGTAAACCGGAGGGCCGGAGGCGGAAACGAGGTACCATGACATTGTATGAGCTGTCCGTGGAATACGCCCGGTCGGCGGACCTGCTGTGGGGCCGCATCTCGGCCCTGGAGCGCCAGCGGAAAGAGGAACCCGACGAGGACCGCCGGAACCTGCTGGAGGGCCGCATCCGCCCTTTAAGGGCCATGTACCGGGAAACCAGGGCGGTGGCCCGCCGCCTGGAACATTATTATGTGAAATTTACCCCCCGCCGGGACGGAGCGCCGGCGCCGGGGATCCGATCGTTATATCCCATGAATCACAGAAGGAGGAAATAGACCGTGCGCACCGTATCCTACGACAACACCTTCGGCATGGCGGATCTCGCCGTTTACACTCAGCTGATGGCCGACGACAACAAGGACACCATCAACCGCCTGAAACGCAACCTGACCCATGCTTTGCGCCACGATATCACCGAAAAGCAGCGGGAGTACATGATACTCTACTACGGCCGGCAGATGACCATGGAGGCCATCGCCGCCGAGAAGGGGGTGAACAAATCCACCGTGTCCCGCACGCTGAAGCGGGGGCGGCAGCGGCTGTACCGCTGCCTGCGGTACGGGGCCGCCAACCTGCTGGAGCAGGCCAACAGTTGAATATCATAGTCGGGCATAGCGCTTTCCTCCAGATTGTATTCTAAAGCCGCAACGAGTTTATCAACCAGCGTATCGCCTTTGCGCTCGCTCACATGGATGGCCGGCGATCCCCGGAACGACCGCGCCGCGCCGCGCCGCGCAAAAACCGGCGCCCATCGGAAGATGGGCGCCGGTTTTTTACGGTTCAGCGGCGGATCAATACATTCCGCCCATGTCGGGAGCGGGGGGAGCGGGGGGAGCGGGCGGCTCGGGCTTGTCGGCCACCAGGGACTCGGTGGTCAGCAGCACGCCGGCCACGGAGGCGGCGTTCTCCAGGGCGGAGCGGGTCACCTTGGTGGGATCCACGATGCCGGCGGAGATCATGTCCACGTACTCCTCCTTATAGGCGTCGAACCCGTAGCCGGTCTTGCCGGACTCGGTCACCTTTGCCAATACCACCGCGCCATCGATGCCGGCGTTGGCGGCGATCTGCTTCATGGGCTCGGCCAGGGCCTTGGCGACGATGTTGGCGCCGGTCTTTTCGTCG
>CAYPEE010000121.1:0-5016 GCA_964409665.1 uncultured Oscillospiraceae bacterium | reverse complement strand
AGGGGACTTGACAACCGGAGAGAAACGGAGTATCATTTCGATAGTACATTATTAAATGGCGCATCAGCGAAAGGGGCGCCGCGTTCCGAAAAGACGGGAGGACAAAAGGGGAGGAGTTGTTATGAAAATCGCGATCCGCTATCATTCCAGAGGCGGCAATACCAAAAAGATCGCCCTCGCCATGGCGGAGGCGGTAGGCGTCGAGGCAAAGACCGTCGAGGAGCCGCTGACCGGGGACGTGGACATCCTGTTTCTGGGCAGCGCGCCCTACGCCTTCGACGTGGACGGCCCGGTGAAGGAGTTTATCCGCGGGATCAATGTCTCCGTGGGCCGGGCGGTGAATTTCAGCACTGCCGCCGTGGTGGGCTCCACCCGCAAATATGTGGAAAAGCTGTTGGCGGAGAAGGGCATCCCGCTGGCAAAGGAGGAATTTTCCTGCCGGGGGGCCTTCGCCGTGCTGCACAGGGGCCACCCCAACGGGGACGACTGCAGAGCCGCGGCGGACTTTGCCCGGAAGATCGCGGGCGGGGCGGACCCCGCCGAACAAAACGACGGGAAGGGAGCGGAATAATATGGAACATATAGAGACGCTGGTCCGGGGCAGGAGGAGTGTCCGGACTTTCAGCGGGAGGCCGGGTCCGGAGGACCTGGGCAGGCTGACCTCCTTTCTGGAACGGATCGACAACCCCTACGGCATTCCGGTGGAGTTCAAACTGCTGGATGGGAGCCAGCGGAAACTGACCTGCCCCGTCGTCAGCGGCACCGACCTCTTTGTGGGCGGAAAGGTGAAAAAAGGCCCCCACGGGGAGGAGGCCTTCGGCTATTCCTTTGAGACGCTGGTGCTGTATGCCCAGTCTCTGGGGATCGGCACCGTCTGGATCGGCGGGACCATGGACCGCCCCGCCTTTGAGGAGGCCATGGAACTGGCGGCGGACGAGCGGATGCCCTGTATGAGTCCCATCGGCTATCCGGCCGAAAAGCTGTCCGTCCGGGAGGGCCTGATGCGCAAGGGGATCAAGGCGGACAGCCGGGCCCCCTTTGACGCGCTGTTTTTCGACGGCGGGTTCGGTACGCCCCTCACGCCGGAGAAGGCCGGGAAACTGGCGCGTCCCCTGGAACTGGTCCGCCGGGCGCCATCGGCGGTGAACAAACAGCCCTGGCGGGTGGTGGTGACAGGGGAAGGGGCCCACTTCTATCTGAAACACACCAAGGGCTTTCTCAGCGACGCGGTGGGGGATATGCAGAAGATCGACATGGGAATCGCCCTGTGCCACTTCGCTCTGGCCGCCCGGGAGGACGGGCTGGAGGTCCGGTTCAGGATCGATGATCCGGGCATCCCGGCGGAGGAGGACGTGGAGTACATCGCGTCTTATCTGACGGCCCGGTAAACAGATCAACAGATCAGCGGGAAGACGCGCCCCGGCGGGCGCGTCTTCCTGTTCGTTATGCCTGTTATGCTTGTTACGCGTCAGACGGGAGTTCCTCCGCCGCGGCGATCTTCACGGCGGCCAGATAGCCGGTGCGGGTGGCCTGGTCCACCTTGCCGGGCCGGATGGCGTCGCCGATGACCTGGACGTTGATGCCGGCGGCCCTGGCGGCGTCGGCCAGTTCCCGGCTGGAAACGGACTTCATGCCCAGAGCGTACAGGACGGTGTCCCCGCGGAGGGTCTTCTCCCGGCCGTCGGGCAGTTGGACTTTCACATAGTCCTTGCCGATCTCCAGGCAGCGGGTATTCTCGTACAGTTCCATGTTCTCCCGGCCCATTTCGCGGACCAGGGCCTCCCGGTACATTCCATAGGCCTCGTTGGCCACCCGGGGCAGCATTTCCACCACGGCGACGCGGTGGCCGGTCTTGGCCAGGAACAGGCCCTGCTCCGCGCCGATGAGGCCGCCGCCGACCATGATGACGTCTTTGCCGGGGGTCACGCGGCCCTGATAGACCTCCAGCGACTGGACGGCGTTCTCGATGCCGGGGATGGGCGGGTGGCTGGGCAGGGAGCCGGTGGCGATGATGAGTTCGTCGGGGGCGATCTCCTTCAGCAGTTCGGGGGTGACGGCGGTGTTCAGCCGCACGTCGATGTCCCGGCGCTCCACCTCGCGGATCATCACGTTTTTGAAATTGCGCAGGTCGGGCTTGTCGGTGTCCACGTCGGTGAAGAACAGCAGACCGCCTAACTTGCCGCTCTTTTCCGCCAGGATGACCTCGTGGCCCCGGTCGGCCGCGGTCATGGCGGCCTGCATCCCGGCCACGCCGCCGCCCGCCACCAGCACCTTTTTGCGGGCCGCGGCGGGTTTCAGTTCCCAGGGGTCGAAGGGCAGGTTGGCCAGGGGGTTGATGGTGCAGGCGCCCACATGCCGGGCCAGTTCGTTGCTGGTGAAGGGCAGGTCCTGATAGCCCTCCTCCGGGGAGCCGGGGAAGCACTTGAAACACCGCAGGCACCGGCGGATGCGGTCCTCCTCGCCGTTCATGGCCTTGTTGGCCAACTGGGGGTCGGCCAAACTCTGGCGGCCCAGACTGATGTAGTCCGCCTGGCCGGTGGCGATGATCTCCTCCATCTGTTCGGGGGAGTTGATGCCGCCGATGACTCCCACGGGCAGGGAGGTGTACTGCTTCACAATGGCGGAGATGGAGCGGTTTACGCCGTGGGGCACGAACATGGAGGAGAACTGGTGGGTCTCAATGGCGTCGTAATAGATGCCGACGGAGATCTGGATCAGGTCCACGATGCCCTCCAGCATGTGGGCGAACTTGCCGGTCTCCTCGGGGGTGACGCCGTGGCGCTCGTCCCGATAGAGGTCGTCGCCGCTGAGGCGCAGTTCGATGATGAAGTCCTTGCCCATAGCCTCCCGGATGGCCGTTAAGATCTGGATGGGGAAGCGGGCGCGGTTCTCCAGGCTGCCGCCGTATTCGTCGGTGCGCCTGTTGTAGGCGGCGGACAGGAACTGGGTAAAGAGGAAACCGTGGCCGCCGTGGATGACGATGCCGTCGAACCCGCAGTTTTTGGCGAATTTGGAGCAGATGACAAAGTCGTTGGCGATGCGGTCCATGTCGTCCCGGGTCATGGCCCGGACGTGGACGCCGCTGGGACGGACCTCGTCGTTGGGGCCGATGGCCTCCTGCGTCTCGTCAAAGGGCATCTTCTCCGCGCCGCAGTGACACAGTTCCAGCAGGGCGATGGACCCGTGCTTATGGATGCGCCGGGCGTACTCGCCCACCTGCTGCACGGGATAGCCGGTTTCCTCGGTGAAGTCCACCGGGGGCAGGGGGATGCGCACCGCGTCCCGGAAGTTCACGTCCAGCTCGCCCACGCTGACGATGGCGTCGCCGCCGCGGGCGGGGGCCTCCAGCTTGCGGAAGGACTTCTCGCTGGCGTCCGGATCGCAGGCGATCAGGGCGAAGGCCATGGGCGCGCTGGTGATGCGGTTTTTCATGGTGTAGGCGTCGTTGATCTTCAGAGGCTCGAACAGATGGGGAAATTTGGTCATGGTCGTTTCTTCCTTTCCTCATGATATATAGAGCGTTTCCGCTCGTTGAACACCGTCAGCTGAAAAAGGCGAACACCTTTTCCCAATAGGGTTCCAGCACGTCGTCGGTGCTGTTGAAGATCTCGTGCTTCGCGTTTTTGAAGATCATGAACTCCACGGGGCACTTTCCGGACTGTTTCAGTTTCTCAACGAAACGGACCTGCTCCTCGGTGGACACCATGTTCTCCTTTTCCGCCTGGAGCAGCAGCACCGGGGCCTCGATCTTTTTCCAGTCCTCCTTCATCAGTTCGCGGTTCAGCTTTATCGCCCCCCTGAGCCAGCCCAGGGAGCCGGCGTTGGTCTGGAGGCGCGGGTTTTTGGCCCGCCTCTGCTGATAGTAGTCAAACCGGGGGCGGGACATGGCGCAGCTGGTATCGAAGTCCTCGATGCCGTCGTAGGGCTTGCTGCCGAAGATGTAATGGCGGCTCATGCCCACCGCCGTGGTGAGACTGACGATGACCTTGGTCACTCCCCATGGGATGCCCGCGGTGAGGGGCCGGATCATGGGGGAGTGGAGGAGCACTTTATCATAGAGTTTTGGCTCCCGGGCGGCGGCCGCCGCGCCCACGCCGCCCCCCATGGAGTGGGCGAACAGATAGAGGGGCAGATCGGGGCTGTCCTCCTTCGCCTGGCGGGAGACAAAGAGCAGATCCTCGATGTAGGTATCGAAGCTGTCGATATGGACCAGAGAATCGTCCTCGGTCATGCGGTAGCTGTACCCGTGGCCGCAGTGTTCCGGGAAGTACACGGTGTACCCCATGTTCAAAAAGTAGTAGACGAGTTCGGCGTATTTCTCCTCCGCCTCGGTAAAGCCGTGGGAGAAGACTACCGCCGCGCGGGGCCTGTCCGCCCGGTAGCGCATCAGGTGGAGTTTCTTCCCCGGCAGCCGCTCCGGCCACAGCTCGGCGCGGCGCTCCGCCAGGTAGGGCTGAACGGTCTCGTCCATGGCCCGGGCGTAGCCGTCCTCCCGGATCAGCAGATCGTGTATGGTGGGCATGGGTCCGGCCTCCTTCCAAAAGATAAAGATATGACAACAGCACAATACCGAAGTATCATGCTGTTTTTGACACAGTGGCAGATGTTCCGGTTCACCGGGGCGGGCCGAAGGATGCGGGCTTCCGGGCGAGACAGGCGCGGCGCGCGGGGAGGATGCCCCGCCGGCCCGTTTTCCCGGCCCTGATTAAGAAAATTATACAACAAACCCGTCCTCCTGTCAACGGAAAGGTGACAAAATGACTGTCAACCGGGAATCCCGGGAAAATACGCGGGGAGGACTTGCTTTTTGCCGGGAACCGTTGTATAATTCCCTTGCATCTGCCGGTATGTTGGAATTGGTAGACGAGGCGGACTCAAAATCCGTTGCCAGCGATGGCGTGTGGGTTCGAGTCCCACTACCGGCACCAGACCTCAATAGGCTCGAAAATGCTTGATTTTCAGGCATTTTCGAGCTTCTCTTTATGCCCGCTGCGGGCCTCGCAATTCGGAGGGACA
>CAYPEE010000120.1:0-5045 GCA_964409665.1 uncultured Oscillospiraceae bacterium | reverse complement strand
GATTTGGTGGACCTGAAGAGACTCGAACTCTCGACCTCTCGGATGCGAACCGAACGCTCTCCCAGCTGAGCTACAGGCCCATTTTAGCACTTCTTCAAGCACAAAAGTGACGAAAAAAAGATTTTCGCAGTATTCGATTTTGGTAGGATATGAGGGGAAAACGGGGACATCGGAGCAAGGGGACGGGAATCGGATGTGTATCCATATGGATGCGAACGCAACGCTCTCCCAACTGAACTAATCGCCTTTGTATGAAATTTTTAAATATCATGGCCCGCCTTGCGTCTCGCCCGGACGCCCCACCGGACTGCGGGCCTGTATCTAACCGACACTCTGCCATTATACCAGAAAAACGGGATTTGTAAAGAGGAAACCGCCAAAAATTTTTGCGTCGCTATAGGTTTACAATAGAAGTTGGACAAAAGGAACACACAGAGGCGGAACGGAATCTGATCTGGACAATAGTCAATAAAGTGGACAAGCGAAATTAGGGCAGGAAATCAAAAAAGTTACAAAGCAGTTACAGCGGAGCGTCGCAGAACGCGCAGCACTTCACCCCGCCGTTGTATTTGACCAGGGGGGGCAGATAGGGCTGCGTCTGCGTAATGCAGTTGGGATTCCGGCAGAGGGGCCCTCTGCCGATCTCCACCGGTTCAGGGTCCTTCCGGGGCTGATTGGCCAGGTCGGACAGCAGGGCCATCCGGGCGAACATACCGAACCGGGCCTGTTTGAAATAGACGGCCCTGGGGTCGTCGTCCACATCCACGGTGATCTCGTCCACCCGGGGCAGAGGGTGCATCACCAGCAGGTTCTCCCTGGCCCGGGCCAGCTTGGACCGGGTGAGGATGTAGATGCCCTTGTGCCGCTCATACTCCAGCGGGTCCACGAACCGCTCCCGCTGGATGCGGGTCATATACAGCACGTCCAGGAGCGGGAGGACCGGCTCCAGACCGGTGACCTCCACGAAGGGCATATTGTTTTCCCTCATAAACTGCCGCAGATAGTCGGGGACGGCCAGATCCCGGGGGGCGATGAGGAAAAAGCGGATCTCCCTGAATTTCGCCAGCGCCTTGATGAGGGAGTGGACGGTGCGGCCGTTTTTCAGATCCCCGCACAGGCCGATGGACAGGCCGTCCACCGATCCCCTCAGCCGGGTGATCGTGGTGAGGTCCGCGGTGGTCTGGGTGGGATGCATATGTCCGCCGTCCCCGGCGTTGACCACCGGCACGTCGGAGTAGAGGGAGGCGGCCCGGGCGGCGCCCTCCCAGGGGGTGCGCATGACGATCACATCGGCGTAGCCGGAGACCATTTTAACGGTGTCCTTCAGGGTCTCCCCCTTCGCTACCGAGGAGGACCGGGGGTCGGAGAAACCGAACACCGAGCCGCCCAGACGGAGCATGGCGGCCTGGAAGGAGAAGTTGGTGCGGGTGGAGGGTTCGTAGAACAGGGAGGCCATCACCCTGCCCCGGCACGCGTCGATGAACTTCTCCGGCGCGTCGATGATCTGATCCGCCCGGGCGTAGAGCGCGTCCCACTCCGGACGGGTCAGGTCCCCGAAGTCGATCAGATGGCGCATAAGCCGTCCCTCCCCCTGTAATCGCCCTATTCTAACATACTTTTCCCGGCAGGACAACAGAGAAATTCGCACAAAACCGCGAAACCGGAACGTGATGTAAAATTTGCCTGGCATAAATTGCCCTCCGTTTTCCCATCCTAACCAAAGGATCAAAACGGGGGGATGTTTTTGCGCTGGCTGTGGTACTTCATCATCTACAGTTTCCTCGGCTTCCTGCTGGAGGTCGTGTACGTCCGTCTGACCGGCTGCCCCAAGCGGGACCGGAAGTGTTTCCTGCTGCTGCCCCTGTGCCCGGTGTACGGCCTGGGGGCCCTGCTGATCATGGGGGCCGCCCGGCCGGAACTGGGCCCGCTGTGGGTATTCGCCGCGGGGGGTCTGGCCGCTACGGCGGCGGAACTGCTCATGGGGCTGTTCTACCGCCATATTTTGGGGGTGGAGTTCTGGAATTACAGAGAGTTTCCCGGCAACGTGGCGGGGCTGGTGTGCCCCCGGTTCGCCCTCGCCTGGGGCCTGCTGGCCCTGGCCCTGGTGTACTGGGCCCACCCGGCGGTAGCGGCCCTGGCCGCGGGCATCCCGGACGCGCTGGGGCCGCCGGCGGCCATCCTGCTGCTCTGCGACGCCCTGGTGTCCTCCGCCGCCCTCCGGCGGACCGGCACCACCGAGGTGCTGAAATGGTACGCCCCCTGACTTGACAAACCCAGCGGGGAGGTAGTAAAATGTGGGCCAAATTCCGAAAAGGGGGTATGGCGTGTGATCGAATTGAAGCGGGTCTCCAAGACCTTCCCCACCTCTGACGGCGGCCTCCAGGCCCTCACCGATGTGACGCTCACCGTCAACGACGGCGACGTGTTCGGCATCGTAGGCATGAGCGGCGCGGGCAAGTCCACCCTGGTGCGGTGCATCAACCTTTTGGAGCGGCCCACCAGCGGCCAGACGCTGATCGACGGCGTAGACCTGTGCGCCATGAAGGAGAAGGACCTCATCCGAACCCGGCGGTCCATCAGCATGATCTTCCAGCAGTTCAACCTGCTCATGCAGCGCACCTGCCTGAAGAACATCACCTTTCCCATGGAGATCGCCGGGGTGAAGGGGGAGGCCGCCAAAAAGCGGGCCAGGGAGCTGCTGGACATGGTGGGCCTGCCCGACAAGGCGGACGCTTATCCCGCCCAGCTGTCCGGCGGGCAGAAGCAGCGCGTCGCCATCGCCCGGGCCCTGGCCTCCGACCCCAAGATCCTGTTGTGCGACGAGGCCACCTCCGCCCTGGACCCCAAGACCACCCGGGACATCCTGCGGCTCATCCGGGACATCAACCGCCGCCTGGGCATCACGGTGGTGGTCATCACCCACGAGATGGCGGTAGTGGAGGAGATCTGCACCCATGTGGCCATTCTGGACCACGGCCATGTGATGGAAACCGGCACGGTAGAGGAGGTATTCTCCAACCCCAGGACAGAGGCCGGACGGCGGCTGGTCTACCCCGACGGGGCGGTCATCGACCGGCTCCCCGCCGCCGACGTAATCCGGATCGCCTTTAACGGCGGATCCGCCTACGAGCCGCTCATCGCTTCCCTCGCCATCGACTGCGGGGTGAAGGTGAACATCCTGGGGGCGGACACCCGCAACATTGACGGCAAGGCATTTGGGACCATGTTGCTAGGCCTGCCCGCCGACCTGGCGGAGGCCGCCAGAGCCGTCGCCTACCTCAAAGACCAGCCCGGCGTGACCGTGGAGGAGGTGCGGGACTATCATGGGTGATTTTCTCATGAACACACTGGAGGCCCTGTTCGGCGGCGGAAAGACCACCGTGGCCCAGCAGATCGCGTACTTACAGATGGACCTGCTCAAGGCCATCTGGGAGACCCTGTACTCCACCGTCATCGCCACGGTTTTCGCCTATGTGATCGGCCTGCCCCTGGGGGTGGTTCTGGTCACCGGGGAGCGGGACGGCGTGCGGCCCCTGCCCCGGCCCCTCATGCAGGCGCTGAACATCATCGTCAACCTGCTCCGATCCATTCCCTTCCTGATCTTGATGATTTTGGTCATCCCTATCTCCCGGCTGGTGCTGGGTACCAGCGTGGGCACCGTGGCGTCCATCATCCCGCTGGTGGCGGCCGCTTTCCCCTTTGTTGCCCGGCTGGTGGAGGGCTCCCTGCGGGAGTCCGACCGGGGTGTGCTGGAGGCCGCCCAGGCCATGGGCTGCACCCCGGCCCAGATCATTTTCAAGGTGATGCTGCCCGAGGCGCTGCCCTCCCTCATCACCGGCTTTACCACCGCCTTTATCACCGTTCTGAGCTACGGCGCCATGTCGGCGGCCATCGGCGGCGGCGGACTGGGCAGCCTGGCCATCAACAACGGCTACCAGCGGCGGATGACCTTTATCCTCTATGTCGCCGTGATCCTGCTGGTGGTCCTGGTGCAGATCTTCCAGTCCTTCGGCGGCTGGCTGTCCGCCCGGCTGGACCGGCGCAGCCAGAAGCGCCGCGTCCGCCGGCCCCGCTTCGGGAGGTCCGGCCCGGACCCGGACAAGACCGACAAGATCGGTTTTCAGTGAGCGGACGGGGCGTTCCCTGTGGAAAACGACAGGGAACGCCCCCGCTTTTTTGCCATCCTTGTGAAAAACGACCCGTTGACGGCGGGGAGAGGGCGTGCTATAATTAACCCATCAAGTAAATAGGTTTTTCAAAGGCGATGAAGAGAAGAGTAGGCGCGGAGATACGGCACAGAGAACCCGGGCAGCTGGAAACGGGCACGCAGAGCCGCGCAGAACATGGTCTTGGAGCCGCGCGGCCGAGCGGGGGACCGTCAGGCCGTGCCGGGGGCGCCCGTCACAGCGCGGGAGTATGTCAGTACTCTGTAAGGCTCGGAGCCGCGAGGTCCGGGTGAAGCAAGGTGGTACCACGGGGCCGAAGGCTCTCGTCCTTGACGGAACGTCAAGGGCGTTTTTATTTTGGTGAAATCCGCTGAAATGCGGTTCACATATCCAATCCAGTCAAAAGAGGAGGAAACGAAATGAAAAAGATTCTTGCATTGCTGCTGGCGCTGACCATGGCCTTCGCCCTGTGCGCCTGCGGCGACGGCGAATCCGCCGCCACCGAGCCCTCCGGCGGCGAGCAGGCCGGGGAGCCCGTCACCCTGAAGGTGGGCGCTACCCCCGCCCCCCACGCCGAGATCCTGGAGGTCGTGCGGGACATCCTGGCCGAGCAGAACATCACCCTGGAGATCGCGCAGTACAACGACTACAACACCCCCAACGACTCCGTGGAAGACGGCTCCCTGGATGCCAACTACTTCCAGCACATCACCTATATGAACGACTACAACAGCTCCAACGGCACCCATCTGGTGAGCGTGGGCGCGGTTCACTATGAGCCCTTCGGCCTGTACGCCGGCAGGACCGCCTCCATCGACGCCCTGGCCGTCGGCGCCCAGATCGCCGTGCCCAACGACGCCACCAACGAGGCCCGCGCCC
>CAYPEE010000119.1:0-5087 GCA_964409665.1 uncultured Oscillospiraceae bacterium | reverse complement strand
CCACCATCACCTTCCAGAACTACTTCCGTCTCTATGACAAGCTCTCCGGCATGACGGGCACCGCCCTCACCGAGGAGGAGGAGTTCGGCACCATCTACAATCTGGACATCGTGGAGATCCCCACCAACCGGCCCATGATCCGCGTGGACCAGCCCGACGTGATCTACAAGACCAAGGCGGGCAAGTACCGGGCGGTGGTGGAGCAGATCAAGGACTGCCACGCCAAGGGCCAGCCGGTGCTGGTGGGCACGGTGTCCATCGAGATCTCCGAACTGGTGAGCAGGCTGCTCACAAAAGAGGGCATCCGGCACAACGTGCTGAACGCCAAAAACCACGAGAAAGAGGCCGAGATCGTGGCCCAGGCCGGCAAACTGGGGGCCGTCACCGTGGCCACCAACATGGCCGGGCGCGGCACCGACATCATGCTGGGCGGCAACGCCGAGTTCATGGCCAGGGCGGAACTGCGCAAAAAGGGCATGAGCGACGAACTCATCGCTGAGGCCACCGGCCACGCCGAGACCGACGACCGGGAGATTCTGGAGGCGCGCCGCGCTTTTGCCGAGGCGGAGGCCAAATATAAGGAGGAGATCCGGGCGGAGGCCGACCAGGTCCGGGCCGCCGGCGGGCTCTATATCCTGGGGACCGAGCGGCACGAGTCCCGCCGCATCGACAATCAGCTGCGCGGCCGCGCCGGCCGCCAGGGCGACCCCGGCGAGAGCCGTTTCTTCCTGTCCATGGAGGACGACATCCTCCGGCTGTTCGGTTCCGAGCGCATCCAGGGCCTCATGGAGCGGCTGGGGGTGGACGAGGACACCCCGCTGGACCAGAAGATGCTCTCCAACGCCATCGAGAGCGCCCAGAAACAGGTGGAGTCCCGGAATTTCCAGACCCGGAAAACGGTGCTGGAGTACGACGATGTGATGAACACCCAGCGGGAGATCATCTACAAACAGCGCCGGCAGGTGCTGGACGGCGAGGACGTGCACGCCTCCATCGAGAATATGCTGACCTCCACCGTCACCGGGCTGGTGGCGGGCCACATCGGAGAGCAGTCCCGTATGGACGGGGAGACCTTCCGGGAGGCGGTGGCGCCCTTTGCCGGGTCGGTGTTCACCGTCCCCCAGGTGGCCCAGCTCCAGCAGGAGGCGCCCGCCCTCCCGGCGGACGCGCTGACCAAAAAGCTGCTGGACGCCGCCCGCGAGAACTATGCCAGACAGGAGCGGACCGTCAACGCGGCCATGGCGGGGCGGGTGCCCCCGGGGACCAACGCCATGCGGGAACTGGAGCGGGTCATCCTGCTGCGGGTGGTGGACGAGTATTGGATGGATCACATCGACGCCATGACCGAACTGCGGCAGGGCATCGGCCTGCGGGCCTACGGCCAGACCGACCCGGTGGTGGAGTACAAACGGGAAGGCTACGATATGTTCGAGCAGATGATCGCCGCCATCCAGGAGGAGACCCTCCGGCGGCTGTTCACCGCCCGCATCAAGACCAACGAGGAGATCCGCCGGGAGCGGGTGGCCAAGGTCACCGGCGAGTCGGGCGGCGCCGACCAGACCGTGAAAAAACAACCGGTGAGAAAGACCGTCAAAATCGGCCGCAACGACCCCTGCCCCTGCGGATCCGGCCTGAAGTGGAAAAAATGCACCTGTCCGGAATACCACAAGAATCTGTGAGCCCCGCGCGGTTTTTCCACGGGCGCGCCGGCCCGGAGCATCCTGAGAACAGTTCAGATCGTCCCGCCCGCTGAGAGGAGAATTTGCGTGAATATTACAGAACAGGTCCGCGATGGCGTTGCCTTCCTGGCCGCGGACGGCATCGCCGCCGCCGGGGGCGCGGCCCACGGATTCTCCACCCGGCTGGGCGGCGTGTCCGGGGGGATGTGGGCCTCCCTGAACCTGGGAGTGAGCCGGGGGGACGACCCCGACCACGTCCGGGAGAATTACCGCCGGTTCCTCGCCGCCATAGGCGCGGAGGGGAACGTGATGGCCCTGTCCCATCAGGTCCACGGGGGAACGGTGCGCACCGTCACCACCGCGGACCTGCGGGACGACCCCTATCAGAAGGCGGACTACGAGGCCGACGGGCTCATCTCCGCCCTTCCCGGCGTGACCCTGCTGGTCTTCGCCGCCGACTGCATCCCCATCCTGCTCTACGACCCGGTCCGCCGGGTGATCGCCGCCGTCCACGCGGGCTGGCGGGGCACCGCCGCCGGCATCGTGTCCAACGCGGTGGCCCGGATGAAGGCGGTGTACGACTGTAAGCCGGGGGATATTCTCGCCGCCGTCGGCCCCGGCATCTGTCCCCAGTGCTTCGAGACCCATGAGGACGTGCCCAACGCCATGACCTCCGCCCTGGGCACCGAGGTGCTGAACTACATTAAGATCAAGCCCAACGGAAAATTCACCGTAGATCTGAAGGGCATCAACGCCCGGCGGCTGAGACTGGCGGGGCTGGACCCGGAGCATATCGCCGTGTGCGGCGAGTGTACCTCCTGCCTGCCCGAGCGCTACTGGAGCCACCGCAGGCTGGGGACCAACCGGGGCTCCATGGCCGCCGCCATCCAGTTGAAATGAGGCGCCTGTCCGCCCTTCTGCTGGCGCTGTGCCTGCTGCTGGAACTGGCGGGCTGCGGGGAGGACGCTTCGGAGCCCACCGGCGCCCCGGAGCCCGCGCCCTCCGCCGCGCCCACTTCCACGCAGGCCCCGGAGCCGGTCTCCTTCCGCCTGGCCTACGACCCCAATGCCCCCCTGGACCCCATCGCCGGGGAAAGCCAGGTGAACCGGGATCTGACCGCCCTGGTGTGGCAAGGGCTCTATGAACTGGACAACGACTTTCAGCCCCGGCCGGTCCTGGCCCGGTCCAGCCGGGTCAGCGCGGACGGCCTCGCCTGGACCTTCGCCCTGGCGGAGGGGATCTTTTTCTCCGACGGAACCCCCCTCACGGCGGATCACGCGGCGGCGTCCCTGAACGCCGCCCGGACAAGCCCGATGTACGCCGCCCGCCTGTCCGCCGTCACCGGCGTGTCCGCGTCGGAGGGCGCCGTGACCGTCACCCTCTCCGCCCCCAACGGGAACCTGCCCGCCCTGCTGGACGTGCCCGTGTCCCTGGCGGCGGAGGGGCAGCCCGCCCCGCTGGGCACCGGCTACTACCGGGTGGAGCGGGACGGGGAGGGCGGCCTGCGGCTGGGCGTCAACCCCTTCCACTTTGCCGCAGCCCTGCCCTACGCCGAGATCCCCTTGGTGCCCGTCGCCTCCGCCGACGAGCGGGCGGCCGCCTTCAACACCGCCCGGGTGTCGGCGGCGGTCACCGACTACACCGGCTCCTACGCGCCGGGCTACTCCGGCGCCTGCGCCACGGCGGACTGCCCCACCACCGATCTGATCTATGTGGGGTTCCGGACCACCGGCGGCCCGTGCCGCTCCGCCGCTGTGCGGCAGGCGGTTGCCCGCGCCATGGACCGGGAGACGGCCGCCGCCGCCCCGCTGGCGGGCCACGCCCTGGCGTCCGCTTTGCCGGTCTCCCCGCGCTCCCCGGAGTACGACGCGGAGATCGCCGGACAGCTCTCCTATGATCCGGCCTCCGCCGCCGCTCTGCTGGACGGCGCGGGCTATGCCCGGAACAGCGGGGACGGCCTCCGATACGCCGGAAGGAGCCCCCTCGCCCTCACTCTGCTGGTGAACAGCGACAGCGAGGCCAAACAGGCGGTGGCCGCCCTGCTGACGGAGGAACTGGAGAAACTGGGCGTCACGGTGGCGGTGACCACCCTGCCCTGGACGGAATATCAATCCGCCCTGTCCGCCGGGAACTTCGACCTCTACCTGGGGGAGACCGTCCTCACCGGGGACTTCGACCTGTCCGTCCTGCTCTCCGGGCCCCTCAACTACGGCGGCTTTCCCGCCGGCGGGCTGTCCGCCCCGCTGTCCGCGCGGCGCTCCGCCCGGGGGGAGGAGCGGATCTCCGCCGCCTCCGCCCTGTGGGAGGAGTTCGTTCGGGAGGTCCCCATCGCCCCGGTGTGTTTCAAAAACCGCTCCCTGCTGGTCCAGTGGGGAATGGCGTCCAATTTGCAGCCCACCCGCGCCAACCCCTTCTATCACATGGAGGAGTGGACGGCGACCCGATAAAAACCCATCATTGAGAGAATGGAGCATGAAAATGAGCCAGGTATTTCGCTGTTTTGTGGAGAAACGAAAGGGCTTCGACGTGGAGGCGCAGCGCCTGCTGAGGGAACTTCGGGATCAGCTGGGCATCCACACCCTGCTGGGCCTGCGCCTGCTGAACCGCTACGATGTGGAGGGCGTCAGCCGGGAGGTGTACGAACGCGCCAAGACCGCCGTGTTCTCCGAGCCCCAGGTGGACGTGGTGTTCGACGAGGACTTCCCCATGCCCCTGATCGCGGGGGCCCTGCTGGCGGTGGAGGCCCTGCCGGGGCAGTTCGACCAGCGGGCCGACTCCGCCGCCCAGTGCATCCAGCTGCTGTCCGGGGTGGAGAAACCTCTGGTGGCCAACGCCCGGGTGTATCTGCTCCAGGGCGCTCTGGACGGGGAACAGATGAAGCGGATCAGGGACTACCTCATCAACCCGGTGGAGTGCCGGGAGGCCTCCCTGAGAAAGCCGGAGACACTGGCCGTGGACCATCCCGCCCCGGCGGACGTGCCCGTTCTCGAGGGATTCACCGGCCTGGACGGGAGCGGCCTGTCCGCCCTTCTGGAGCGGTACGGCCTGGCCATGGATCTGGCCGACCTGAAATTCCTCCAGGACTACTTCAAAAACGTGGAGAAACGGGATCCCACCATCACCGAGGTGCGGGTGGAGGACACCTACTGGTCCGACCACAGCCGCCATACTACCTTCTCCACCCCCCTGGACGACATCCGGATCGACGACCCCGGCGTGAAGGCCGCCTATGAGCGGTATCTGGCCGCGCGGATCGAGGTCTACGGCGAGGAGCAGGCCGCGCGGCGGCCCAAAACGCTGATGGACATCGCCACCATCGGCGCCAAGGTGCTGAAAAAGCGGGGAGAACTGCCCGAACTGGACGAGAGCGAGGAGATCAACGCCTGCTCGATCCACGTCCCCGCCGAG
>CAYPEE010000118.1:0-5377 GCA_964409665.1 uncultured Oscillospiraceae bacterium | reverse complement strand
GAGGGCGGCGCGTCAGAGGGCGGCCAGCAGCTCGTCCACCCGGTCGGCGCGCTCCCAGGGCAGGTCCAGGTCCGGACGGCCGAAGTGGCCGTAGGCCGCCGTCTGCCGGTAGATGGGCCGGCGCAGCCCCAGAGACTGGATGATGGCGGAGGGCCGGAAGTCGAACACCCGGGACACGGCCTTCTCCAGTTCCCCGTCAGGGACGGAGCCGGTGCCGAAGGTGTCCACCCGGATGGACACGGGCCGGGCGATGCCGATGGCGTAGGCCAGCTGGATCTGGCACCGGTCGGCCAGGCCGGCGGCCACCACGTTTTTGGCCGCCCAGCGGGCGGCATAGGCGGCGGAGCGGTCCACCTTGGTGGGGTCCTTGCCGGAGAAGGAGCCGCCGCCGTGGGGGGCGCTGCCCCCGTAGGTGTCCACGATGATCTTCCGGCCGGTGAGCCCCGCGTCCCCCTTGGGTCCGCCCACCACGAAACGGCCGGTGGGATTGACGTAGACTTTGGTGTCCCCGTCCAGCAGTTCCGCCGGGACCACCGGCCGGATGACCAGCTGGATCATCCCCTCCCGGATCTGGTCCAGTTCCGCGTCGGGGTCGTGCTGGGTGGAGATCACCAGCGTGTCGATGCGGACGGGCCTGCCGTCCTCGCCGTACTCCACCGTCACTTGGGTCTTACCGTCGGGCCGGAGATAGGGCGCCAGGCCCTCCTTGCGGACCTCCGCCAGCCGCTGGGCCAGCTTATGAGCCAGGGAGATGGGCAGGGGCATCAATTCCTCCGTTTCCCGGCAGGCGTAGCCGAACATCATGCCCTGGTCGCCGGCGCCGCTGTCCAGCCCGTCGTCCATGTCGCCCTCCCGGGCCTCCAGAGCCCTGTCCACCCCCTGGGCGATGTCGGGGGACTGCTCGTCGATGTTGGTGACGACGGCGCAGGTGTCGCAGTCGAAACCGAACTTGGCCCGGTCGTAGCCCACGTCCCGGACCACTTCGCGGGCAATCCTGGGGATGTCCACATAGCAGGAGGTGGTGATCTCTCCCATAATATGGATCAGGCCCGTGGACACGGTGGTCTCGCAGGCCACGCGGGCCTCCGGGTCCCGGGCGAGGATAGCGTCCAGAATGGCGTCGGAGATCTGGTCGCAGATCTTGTCGGGGTGACCCTCCGTCACCGATTCAGAGGTAAACAGTCGTTTTGCCATTGGTATGCTCCTTTCTGTCTCTGGGGGGAAAGAAAACTCCCCGCCGGGCCCGGCGGGGAGGAAATCGCGGTCTCTTTCCTCATCTCGCGTTTCCGCCGGAATTGGCACCTTGCCCCTGGGAGCAGGTTGCCGTGGCTTCATCGGGCCGATCCCTCCGCCACTCTTGATAAGGGTATAAACTTGTGGGGGCCAACGCTGACAACATTATAGCACGGCGGAGTGGCTTGTCAACGGGGACTTTTATAAAACTGTTATCCTTCGGTTCGCTTTTTTTGCAGAAAGGGGTAAAATAGGAAAAAGGCGGCAGACGGAGGAATAGACGTGGCAAACTTTGGGTACATCCGGGTCAGCACCAGAGATCAGAACGAGGACAGGCAGGTCATCGCCCTGCAGGGAATGGAGATCCCCGTGGGGAACCTCTATATGGATAAACAGTCCGGCAAGGACTTTGAGCGCCCCGAATATCAAAAAATGGTACAACGTATGCGGCAGGACGATCTGCTCTACATCAAGAGCATCGACCGCCTTGGGCGCAACTATGAGGAGATTCTGGAGCAGTGGCGGCTACTTACGAAGGAAAAGGGCGCGGACATCGTGGTGCTGGATATGCCTCTGCTGGACACCCGCCGGGGCAAGGACCTGATGGGGACATTTCTCAGCGACATCGTTTTGCAGGTGCTTTCCTTCGTCGCGGAGAACGAGCGCGTCAACATCCGCCAGCGGCAGGCCGAGGGCATCGCCGCCGCAAAAGCCCGGGGCGTGCGCTTCGGCCGCCCGCCCATGCCCCTGCCGGAGAACTTCCGCACCGTCCACCGGGATTGGCGGGCGAAAAAGATCCCCTTGCGGCTGGCCGCCCGGTCCTGCGGCATGAAGGAGGGAACCTTCTACGCCAAGGCGCGGAGGATAGAGCGCGACGATCCGCCCCCCGCGAAATGAGCGCGGCGGTCGTCCCGCCCTCCGGTTGAGGGCCGCATCGGGACATTTTCAAAAAACCGCATATTGCGAAAGGCGCGCCGGAGGGGAACCTCCGGCGCGCGCTTGCAATGCGGGGTTTGAAAAGGCAGGGGTTATGCGTGGGCCAGTTCCCCCTCCGCCTGGGCGGTCCCGTCCCGATTCGGGGCCGGACCCCTCGCGTTTAAGGGGAACCGTACTGATCCATGGCCTGAACAAAGCGGTAAACGAGAACGGCGGCGGCGCCGCGGGAGAGGGGTTCGGTGTCCTCGCCGTTCCGCCGCGCCTCCTCCGTCACCCGGTCATAGGCGTCCCGCGACCAGTTCTCCGGGTCGGGAATGCCCGCATACTCCGCGAAGGGGACCAGGAACTCCAGCGCGTCGTCGCGCATCAGCGGGGCAGATGGGCGGCAGGTGTCGCCCTCCCGGAGAAGGCCGGCGGCCCAGGCGGCGGAGAAGGCCTGCGTACGCCAGTCCCTCACCGGGTCCAGGTCGGTGTAGGGCGGTATCTCGTCATGGGCCGGCAGACTGGTGGAGGCCACCAGCATATGCAGGAACATCGCGCGGTCGGTGTCGTCTCCGCCCAGGTAATTTCCCAGGCCGTCGCCGGAGAGGATTCCCTGGTAGGTCAGTTCGTTTACCGCGTCCCGGTACCAGGCGCCGGCGATGTCGGCAAAGCTGTCCCCCCGCCCGGTCTGCTGGCCGTCCGGGGAGATCAGGCCGGAGGCGGAGAAGGCGAAACCGTAGTAGTCCGAGTACAGGATGTTTCTGGACACCGCGAACAGATTCTTGGCGGCGGCGGTGAGTTTGGCGGCGTAGCCCTCCGGCAGATCCGCCTCCGGCGTCAGATAGGTGACGCTGCCGGAGCCATTGTCGTAGATCAGGTCTTTGGTCAGATAGCTGCCGTCGTACAGCAGCGCCAGATGGAGGCTGTCGGAGAGCACGTCGGTGCCGGTGAGCAGCCGGGAGTCATAGGCGACGCCGAACAGGTTCAGAAGGGTGGGCAGGATGTCCTGTCCGCAGCAGTATTCGCTGACGCGAACGGGCTCCTCCATGCCGCCGGACCAGCAGACGAAACTGCCGCGGAACTTCCAGAACGGATCGCCCGCCGCGTCCCCGGCCAGAGTCTCATAGTTCTCTTCGCTGAGGCCATAGGGATAGTGATCCCCGGTGAGGACGATCACGGTCCGGTCGGCGATTCCGGCCTCCTCCAGCCGCTGGAGCAGATAGGTCATCGCGTCCTCCAGTTCCAGCTGGCAGGCGTAAAAGGCTTTCAGTTCCTCGGAACAGTTGAGGCCGGCCACCCGGTCCCGGTTTTTGGCGGACATCTCGTTGTCCTCAAAGCTGTACGGGCAATGGCCGGAGTAGGTCATATAGTGGACCACAAAGGGCTCCCGGCCGATATAGTCGTCCACGGACTTCTCCATCAGTTCCAGATCGGAGGACGGGTGGCCGCCCTCCATATCCAGTCCGGTGCCGATGGCCCGGAAGTCGTAGCCCATGTTGGGATGGGACCGGTCGCGGCTGTAAAAGTTGGCGATGTTGTTGTGATACGCCAGCGTGACGGCGGCGGTGTCATGGAAAGCGTTGCCCAGGCAGAAGGGCAGGTAGTTGTAGACGGAGGACACAAAACCAGTCCGGCCCATGTCGGGCATGAGGCCCATACACAGGCTGTATTCGCCGTTGGTTGTGACACTGGGGAAGCTGTTATAGAAATTCTCGAACACAAAGCCCTCGTGGGTCAGTTTGTAGAGCGTGGGGGTGAGTTCCGGGTCTACCAGGTAGGGGCTGTAAGACTCGGCGCAGATCTGAATGAGGTTGTACCCCCTGAACATACCGGTATACTTATTTTTCCCCGTGCCGGCCAGATGGGAGAAGTACCGGCTCAGGGACTGGCGGGCCTCGGTATCGGCGGCCCGCGCCAGCGCGTCAAAGTCGATCTCGGGCAGGACGTTGCGTTCGGAAGCGCCGCCGCGGGTCAGGTCCAGCGTTTGGCCGGTCAGGTCGGCGGCGCCGCCGATCAGCCGAGCGGCCTCCAGCCGCTCGGCCGTGAGCAGGCCGAACCACTCTGCCTGCCGGTCGGCAATGGCGGTGGAATCGTGATAGACAGCGCCCCGGTCGCTTTTGGCGTCCCAGGGGACGGACAGGGCGAATACCAGCGCCCCGCAGACCGCCGTCAGCAGCCAGCTTTTCAGGTTCGCCCGTTCGCTGTCGATGACCCGAAAGTGCGTCAGGACCGCCAGGACGGCGAAGGCCAGGAGATAGAACAGCAGATAGGGCGCACAGTGCAGGAGGGCGTCGAACACGATCCCGGTGAAATTTCCGATGGCCTCGCCCCCCATCGTCACATAGGACAGGGACAGCATGGAGCCGAAGATATAGAAATAGACGGTCTGCACGGAAAAGACCAGCAGCAGAAACGCCAGCAGAACGAAACGGGTGATCTGGTTGGCCAGCCGGGATCTCCACAGGTGGGAGAGAAGGGTCAGGAGGGCCGCCCACGCCAGGGTGAAGCCGATGGCGCTCAAAAAGCGCGGGGACAGGCCCCCGTACACAAAGACGTGAAAAAACAGTTCCCAGATCAGCAGCGTCGCCGCCCAGAACGCGGCGGTCTTGCCCAGACGTTTCATGGCGATCATCCCTTCGGGGTCCGGGGAAACCCCGGGAGAATTGTAATCGCGTTGTGTCGAAAAGTCAAGAGGGCGGCGGCGGGCAAAATGTCCCGGTCATGGAATGCCGGCCTCTTTCCGGAAATCCCCTCATTTCCTGTTCCGCACGTAGACCTGGGTGCCCTGGTGGTTGGCGTTATGCCGCTCGTCGGTCTCAAAGCAGTCCAGGGAGGAGATAAATTTGGACAGCTTGGAGAAACCATAGTTCCGGGGGTCGAAGTCGGGCTGCTTTTTCATCAGCAGATTGCCCAGATCCCCCAGGTAGGCGTAGCCGTCCTCGTCGGCCAGGTCCTCCACCGACTGGGCGATCAGCTCCTTGATGCCCATGTTCTGGGGCTCCAGCTCGGAGGAGGCGCCGGAGGAGGCGCCTGCGGCCTTCTTTCTGGACCTGCCCGCCGGGGACGCCGCGGCGGGGGCGGCGGCCGCCTCCGCCGCCTTCAGAGACTCAATGTAGACGAACTTATCGCAGGCCACGATAAAGGGCTTGGGGGTCTTTTTCTCCCCCATGCACAGTGTGAGCACGCCATCTCCGAGTACGGGTTCCTCGCCAAGCATCCGACCACG
>CAYPEE010000117.1:637-5407 GCA_964409665.1 uncultured Oscillospiraceae bacterium | reverse complement strand
CCCCGTGTATGAGGAGGACGCCGATGACATCATCGGCGTCCTGAATACCAGAGACTATCTGCTCAATATCCGGGAGGAACCGCCCAAGAGCCTGCGGGAACTCCTCCGCCCCGCCTACTTCGTCCCGGAGTCCGTGCGGACCGACGTCCTGTTTCGGGATATGCAGAGCAAAAAAGTCCACCTGGCCATTGTGGTGGACGAGTACGGCGGCACCTCCGGCCTTGTCACCATGGAGGATCTGCTAGAGGAGATCGTCGGCAACATCTACGATGAGTTCGACCCCCAGGAGGAAAAGGACATCGAGCAGCTGGAGCCCAACCTGTGGAAGATCTCAGGCTCCTGCCAGTTGGACCGGGTGGCCGAGGCGCTGGACGTGGAGTTTCCCGGGGACGTGGAGTCCGACACCCTGGGCGGGCTGGTGTTCGCCCAGCTCACAGCCATCCCCGAGGACGGCAGTCAGTTGGAGGTGGACGCCTGCGGGATCCACATCAAAGTGCAGGAACTGTCCGACCGCCGGGTGGAGTGGGCGCTGGTGTCCAAACTGGCCCCCGCCGGACCCGAGCCCGGGGAGGACAGGTAACGGCGCAGACAGGCGACGCAGGTCAACCGGCTCTCCCTCATCGGTTTTTCTTGTAGCTGAACAGGATGGGCTTGATCTCCGGGGTGAGGGGGGCGAAGGTATAGCCTTGCTCCCGGAGCCGGCGGATCACCTCTGGCAGGGCCTCCACGGTGGTGGTGCGGGCGGCGCTGTCGTGCATGAGGACCACCCCGTACTTTTTGCCGGCGGCGGACCCCATCACGTTGCCGAGAATGGTCTCCGCCGGCTGGGGCCTGGCGGTGGCGTCCCCGGCGGATACATTCCAGTCATAGGGCACAAAGCCCCGGCGGAGCATCTCGGAGATGATGTCCTGCTCCACCCCGTAGTTGTAGGCGTTGGTGCTGCCTCCGGGGAAACGGAACAGAGTGGGGGTATAGCCCACCTGGTCCCGCATGACGACAAACACTTTGTAAAAGTCGTCCAGAAATGCCTCCACCGAGGCGTAACACGTCTTGTAGTCGTGGCTGTAGGAGTGCATGGCCAGGGTGTGCCCCTGCGCCACGATGCGTTTGGCGCGGTCAATGTTGGTCTGGTTGCCGTCCAGATACCTCCCCACCTCAAAGAAGGTGGCCCGGATCCCCTCCCGCTCCAGAATGGGCAGGATCTCGTCTGTGCGGTCGGAGGGGCCGTCGTCAAAGGTCAGGCAGATCACGCGGTCCGGGGTCTGGGATGCGTCCAGCGGCTGGGGGGCGTAGAAATCGGGGTACAGGTCCTCATAGTCCGGGTGGCCGGGGACGAAGGGGTCGTCCTCCAACTGGCGCCGGAGTTCCCCGATGGTGTCGTTGGCCTCGTCCAGGGAATCGTTGGCCGCGTCCAGCCGGCCCTGCAGCGTCTGGATGGTCTGGGACGCCTCGTGCTCCGCCCGCTCCCGCAGGGCTCTCTCCCTGCCGTTCTGCCAGGCCAAAAAAGCGGACAGTCCCGCCAGGCCCAGCGCCGCGGCGAACAGGAGGACCGCCGGTATGATCTTTCTCAGGCCGCTCTTTCTCCCGCGCGTACTCATGCTGAAAACCACTTCTCCGTGAGATCTTGCCGAATTATGTTGACTGTTTCAGTTTAGCCTCCCGCCGCGAAGGTGTCAAGTTAAAAAACGGTATCAAAATCTCCAGAGTTTTGTAACGCCTGACAGACTGCCGCCCCGCGCCAGATAGCGCGGGGCGGCAGTCTGTCACAGCTTTTTCAGATCCTGCATGACCCCGTTGATCATCGTCTGGGGCGCCCAGCTGGAGATGAAATCGGCCAGCTGCTCCAGCGTGACGGTGCGGGCGGCCCCCTTCACAGGGTGTTTGGACAGCATGGGGATGCGCTTCTGGAACACCGCGCGGCTCCTCTGGTTGTCCCACAGTTCCCCCAAGGTGATCTGGTTGTTTTTCAGATCCATGTACATCGCCTCCTCACATCCATTTATATGCGCGCGCGGGCGCATAGTTCTCCCGGCCCCCGGGCATACTGTTCCCGTTCGGAAGCGACGACGACAAGGAGGAAAACGCCATGTTTGAACAGACCAACCCCAGTATCAAGTGCACGGTGAACAGCTGCGCCCACCACAAGGACCAGCGCTGCACTCTGAACGAGATCCAGGTGGGCTGCTGCCAGAACGAGGTGGGCCAGTGCAGGGAGACCGAGTGCGCCTCCTTCCGGCTGGGCGACCACGGCACCAGCTGCGGCATCAAGTGAGCCGGACACCGCGCGGACCGGGAGGGCTTTGCCCTCCCGGCCTTATTTATTGATAAAACACGCAAAAAATCCGGCCTCAGGGCGCCGCTCTTTGTCTGACGGACAGAATTTCATCTTTTTCCGGTTTTACGCATTGACATTTTCCCCGGAAACGTTTAGAATAACTACAATACGCAAACGCGATGACCAGACGAGTAGCCCCCTCGCGCAAGCCCAGAGAGAAGGCGGACGGTGCGAGCCTTCGTGAGCGGGGCGCGGTGAACGTCCTCTGCGAGCGGCCCGGCTGAACTTCCAGTAGGCCGGGACGGTCCCCACCGTTAACGGGCAGAGCGCCTCCCCCAGGGGCGGGAGGAATTTAGGTGGCACCGCGGAGCATGGCTTCGTCCTATGAACGGATGGAGACCGTGCTTTTTTGTATGTCAAGGAGGATTTCCCATGTTGATGAAAGGCTCCCAAATCGTGATGGAGTGTCTGCTGGAGCAAGGCGTGGACACGGTGTTCGGCTATCCCGGCGGCACCATTCTGAACATCTACGACGAGTTTGAACTCCACGGCTACAAGGACAAGATCCATCACTATCTCACCAGCCATGAGCAGGGCGCGTCCCACGCGGCCGACGGCTACGCCCGCTCCACCGGCAGGGTGGGCGTGTGTTTCGCCACCTCCGGCCCCGGCGCCACCAACCTGGTGACCGGCATCGCCACCGCCTACTACGACTCCTCGCCCGTGGTGTTCATCACCTGCAACGTCAGCGAGAACCTCATCGGCAAGGACTCCTTCCAGGAGGTGGACATCACCGGCATCACCATGCCCATCACCAAGAGCAACTACCTGGTGAAGGACGTAAACCAGCTGGCCGACATCATCCGGGAGGCCTTCGCCGTCGCCCGGTCCGGCCGGCCCGGCCCGGTGCTGGTGGACATCGCCAAGAACGTCACCGCCATGGAGGCGGAGTACAGCTACCTCCCCGTGTCGGAACACGCCAGCCACGGCCGGCTGGCCAATATGCTCCGCCGCTCCAACCGGGATCTGGCCAACCCAGACCCGGACATGGGGGACATCGACAAACTGCTGGAACTCATCGAGCAGTCCGAGCGGCCCCTGGTTCTGGTGGGCGGCGGCGTCATCCGCTCCAAGGGCGCGGTGCCCGAGTTCCGCAAGTTTATCGAGACGCTGGACGCCCCTGTGGCCTCCACCATCATGGGCGGCGGCGCCTGCCCCGGCAACCACCCCCTGTTCACCGGCATGGTGGGGATGCACGGCTCCCACGCCTCCAACATGGCCACCAGTTCCTGCGACCTGCTCATCGCCATCGGCTGCCGCTTCTCCGACCGGGTGGCCACCGATCCCCCCTCCTTTGCCAAGAACGCCAAGATCGTTCAGATCGACATCGACCGGGCGGAGATCGACAAAAACGTACTCACCTATCACCACATCATCGGCGACGCCCGCCGTGTGCTGGAACTGCTGAACGAGCGCCTGCCCGCGCACAGTTACAGGAGTTGGAAGGAGTGGGTGTTCTCCCAGCGGGAGGTGCCTCTGAAAAAGGATGACATCCTCCACCCCCACGAGATCCTGGAGACCATCTCCAAACTCACCGACAACGACGCCATCATCGCCACCGACGTGGGCCAGCACCAGATGTGGTCCTGCCAGTATTTCCACTTCACCCGGCCCGGCCAGCTGCTCACCAGCGGCGGTTTCGGCACCATGGGCTTTGGCCTGGGGGCCGCCATGGGCGCCAAGGTGGGCAATCCCGATAAGATCGTGGTCCACTGCACCGGCGACGGCTGTTTCCGCATGAACTGCCACGAGCTGTCCACCGTGGAGCACTATCATCTGCCCATCATCACCGTCATCTTCGACAACCGCGCCCTGGGCATGGTCCGCCAGTGGCAGAACCTCATCTACAACAAGCGGTTCTCCCAGACCGACCTGGACCGGGGCCCCGACTTCGTCAAGCTGGCGGAGGCCTACGGACTCAAGGGTTTCCGCGCCTCCAACCAGGAGGAGTTCGAGGAGGCTTTCCGGCAGGCTCTGGCCGCCGGCTGCGGCTGCGTCATCGACTGCGTCATCGACACCGACGCCATGGTCCACCCCATGGTCAACGGCGGCACCCCCGTCACCGAATTTATCCTGCACTGAAGGAGGGCACCATGAATACCGAAAAACAGCGCCACACCCTGTCGGTTCTGGTGGAGAACGCCGCCGGCGTCCTCAGCCAGGTGTCCCGGCTGTTCTCCCGGAAGGGCTACAACATCGAGTCCCTGGCGGTGGGCACCACCGACGACCCGGAGGTCTCCCGCATCACCATCGAGGTGCTTTGCGGCGAAAACCAGATCGAGCAGATCACCAATCAACTCCGCAAGCTGATCCCAGTGTACTCCGTCCGCCTGCTGCCCCCCGCCTCCTCCATCCGGCGGGAGCTGGCGCTCATCAAGGTGAGGGCCGAGGGCCGGGACACCCGTAACGAGGTCATCCAGATCGCCAATATCTTC
>CAYPEE010000117.1:0-627 GCA_964409665.1 uncultured Oscillospiraceae bacterium | reverse complement strand
TCGGCATCCTGGAACTGGTCCGCACCGGCATGGTGGCCCTGGAGCGCGGCGAGTCAACAATCAACGACAACGCCGACAACAAGGAGCGCGGCGAGTATAACCTGGGCAAAAACATTCTCTAACCCTCTAATTGATTCTGTCAGTCACACCCAATATTTATCATAAAATCTTTTGGCAAGGAGTGTTCTATCATGGCAAAAATGTACTACGAGAAGGACTGCGATCTGCACTATCTGGACGGCAAAAAGATCTCTATTATCGGCTACGGCTCCCAGGGCCACGCCCACGCGCTGAACCTGAAGGACTCCGGCTGCGACGTCTGCGTCGGCCTGCGCAAGGGCTCCAAAAACTGGGCTGTGGCGGAGAACGCCGGTCTCACCGTGAAAACCATCGAGGAGGCGTCCGACTGGGGCGACATCGTGATGATCCTCATCAACGACGAGGTCCAGGCCGACGTCTACAGAAAGTCCATCGCCCCCTATATGACCGAGGGCAAGGCCCTGGCCTTCGCCCACGGGTTCAACATCCGCTACGGCCAGATCGTCCCCCCCGCCGGCGTGGACGTGTTCATGGCCGCCCCCAAGGGTCCCGGCCACACCGTCCGCTCCACCTATGTCAACGGCAAGG
>CAYPEE010000116.1:0-5412 GCA_964409665.1 uncultured Oscillospiraceae bacterium | reverse complement strand
TGGGGGACATCGGCCCCGAGGCCGGTATGCCCGTCATGGAGGGCAAGTGCGTGCTGTTCAAAGCCTTCGGAGACGTGAATGCCATTCCGCTCTGTGTCCGGAGCAAAGACGTGGACGAGATCGTTCAGACGGTGGCCCTGCTGGCGGGCTCCTTCGGCGGGGTCAACCTGGAGGACATCTCCGCCCCCCGGTGCTTTGAGATCGAGCGGAAACTGAAGGAGCGCTGCGATATCCCCGTCTTTCACGACGACCAGCACGGCACAGCCATCATCGTGGCGGGCGCCCTCATCAACGCGCTGAAGATCGTGGGCAAACGCATCGAGGACGTGACCGCCGTGTTCTCCGGGGCGGGAGCCGCCGGCACCGCCATCTTCAAGCTGCTGCACTCCATGGGGCTGCGCGACGCGGTCATCTGCGACCGGAAGGGGGCCATCTCCTCCGCCCGGACCGATTTGAACGGCGCGAAAAAGGAACTGCTGGCCCTCTCCAACCGGGAGGACAGGTCAGGCTCCTTAGCCGATGTCATCCGGGGCGCAGACCTGTTGATCGGCGTGTCCTCCCCCGGGGTGGTGACGGAGGACATGGTGCGCTCCATGGCGAGGGACCCCATCCTGTTCCCCATGGCCAATCCCGTGCCCGAGATCATGCCCGGCCCGGCGAAAGAGGCCGGGGCGGCGGTGGTGGGCACCGGACGCAGCGACTTCCCCAACCAGATCAACAACGTGCTGGCCTTCCCCGGCGTGTTCCGGGGAGCCCTCGACGTGCGGGCCTCCGACATCAACGAGGAGATGAAACTGGCCGCAGCCCGGGCCCTGGCCTCCCTGGTCAGCGAGGAGGAACTGTCCCCCGACTACATCATTCCCGCCCCCTTCGACCCCCGGGTGTGCCCGGCGGTGTCGGCGGCGGTGGCCCAGGCCGCCCGGGACACCGGCGTGGCCCGCGTCTGAACCGATCTCCCAGAAGGGGCCGCGAAAGCGGCTCCTTTTTTCGCGTTCGCCCTTGACAGGGGATATTATATACTATATAATATTACACGAGAGAAGGGAGGCGCTGACATGGCATTCGCGATGGGGACGCCCCTGCTGGACGCCTGTGTGCTGGCGGTGCTGTCCGGGGGGGACGCCTACGGTTATTCCCTCACCCAGCGGGTGAAGGAGCGGCTGGACATCTCCGAGTCCACCCTATACCCGGTGCTGCGCCGGCTGGAGCGGGACGGCTGCCTGCGGGTGTACGACCGGCCCTTCCAGGGTCGCAACCGGCGGTACTACGCCATCACCCAGGCGGGGCGGACCTGTCTGGCCCTGCGGCGCGGGGAGTGGAAGGAATTCCGGGGCGGCGTGGATGAGCTGCTGAAGGAGGAGAACGAGGATGGATAAGAGAGCTTACCTGAACCGCCTGTCCGACAATCTGGAGCGGTACGTGCCCGACCGGGAGCGGTGGGACATCCTGCAGTGGTACGACGAATACTTTAAGGACGCCGGCGAGGGCAACGAGCAGGCGGTCATCGAGGAACTGGGGGACCCGGCCGCCCTGGCCCGCCGTCTGGCGGAGGAGCGGGGTTACGGCGAGAAGCGCAAAGGCCCCCGGCTGTGGCAGATCGCGCTGGGGGCGGTCGTCGTGGTGGCCGTCGCCATCCCGCTGATGGCCTTCAGCCCCCTGGCCGCGTTCCTGGGGTTTCGCGGAATGATCCGCGACCCGGCGGCCGCTTACCCATCCAGCGTTCCGGTGGAGGAGTACCCATCATTCGAGGACCCCGGCGCCGCCCCCCTCATTGAGGTCAATATCAGCGGGTCGGGGGTCAATGTGGTGCTCCACCCGGAGGACGTCGACTCCCCCTCGGTGCGGACCCACGGCATGAGCGGCGACGGCGACAACCTGGACTGGTACTTTGACGGGTACACCCTGAACGTCAACTGGTATGGCGACGGGGAGTCCGGCGCCAGGGCCGCCGGCACCCTGGAGGTGGCTATCCCCGCCGCCTGGGAGCTGGGGACGGTGAACGTGAGTCTGGATGGCGCGGGGGACGTGACCGTCAGCGACCTGCGGGGCTGCGAAGAACTGATTGCGGACGCCAATGTGGGGAACATTTCCGCCGAAAACATCACCGGCGTGCGGGGTTACCTCTCCCTCTATACCAGCGTGGGGGACATCGCCTTCGCCGGCCTGCCCGCCGCCTACGGCTCCACCTACCTCAGCGCCGAGACGGGGGACGTGTCCGCCACCCTGTACTGCGCGGAGAAGAGCATCACCTATGACTGTTCCACCGGCGTGGGCAAGGTGACGGTGGACGGGGCGGACTGCGGTTCCGGCGCCTCCTTCAGCGCCGGCAGCGATCAGGCGAGCTTCTTCAACGCCTGCACCAACGTGGGGGACGTGGCCCTGACCTTTGACCCGGAGGCTGCTGCGGACAGGGCGGGCGGTCAGACCGACAGCGGTATCGATCAGATTGAGCCGTCCCCCACCGACACCGTGACGTTCTACGGGGAGAGGCCCTGACAAAAGAACAGCGCGGGACCCGTCCGTTTTCCCGGACGGGTCCCGTTTTACATATGCAAGGGTCGCCGCCCCCGGCAGCCCGTCTCGCGTTTCCGCATCGATTTTCAACGGGCCGCCCAAGGGGGCGGCCCCTACCCCTTCCCCAAAAACGCCAGCAGCTTTTCCCTGGTGTTGTCCTCCGGGTGCCGGATGACGTGCTGGGCCAGTTTCCGCCGGACGGGGCCGATGGACTGCCGACCGTACCCCAGTTCGAACAGATCGCTCCCGGACAGGGCCAGCGTTTTGAGCGCCTCCCGCTCCGGGGAGAGGATGGCCTTTTTCACCTGCCGGCCCACGGGCATATTCTGGATGGGCAGACCGGTGAGTTCCGCCAGCGCCCGCCAGCGGGGCACCGGCTCCGGAGGCGTCCCGCGCAGGGACCTCCAGTCCGCGTCTCTGGGCACGGGGGCAAACCGGTCCAGCAGGCCCAGCCGGGCGAACTCCCCCACCCCCTCCGGGCGGCGGGAGAGCAGGGTCTTTTTCAGCTCCATCACCAGCCGCTCGTCTGAGATCTGCTCCACCAGGGGCGCGCACTTCTCCATGGCGGCCAGGGCGGAGGGCTCGATGGCGAAGCCCAGCTGGGCGGACTGGCGCAGGCCCCGGAGTATGCGCAGCGCGTCCTCGGTAAAGCGCTGCTCCGGGTCCCCCACCACCCGCAGGAGTTTCGCCTTCAGATCGGCCTGACCGCCGCAGGGGTCGATGATGCTGTAATCCAGGTCCAGCGCCATGGCGTTTACGGTGTAGTCCCGCCGGAACAGGTCGGCCTCCAGGTCGCTGACGAAGGTGACGTCGTCCGGGTGGCGGCCGTCGGAGTACGCCCCGTCGGTGCGGAAGGTGGTCACCTCCACCGCCGCGCCCTTGGTGAGGACGGTGACGGTGCCGTGCCTGACCCCGGAGAGGACCACCCGGGGGAACAGTTCGGCGGTCTGCTCCGGCAGGGCGGAGGTACACACGTCCCAGTCCTCCGGCTCCCGGCCCAGCAGCAGGTCCCGGACGCAGCCCCCCACCGGATAGGCCAGAAATCCAGCCTGGCGCAGGACTTTGCAGCAGTGATACGCGTGGGGCGGCAGGATGGGACGGCTCATGGGGAGACCTTCTTTCGTGTCAAACGGGGCGGGCGGGCCGAATGGCCGCGCGGCCGGGGGAACAGATTTTTCTGTTGCCAAGTCCGTTTTGATGTAGTATAATACCACCGTTTTCAGAGGACAGAGCGGTTTTTGTGGCAAAATACCGCTTACCTGCTTAGAATATACCATCCGGGGCGCGGACGCAAGTCTTTTCCGCGCGTTCCATGATAGAGGGTATGAATATGTCAGGCAACAACATCCGCGAATACCTCCGGCCCGGCAGACGGGCCCATCTGGTGGGCATCGGCGGGGTGTCCATGGCCTCTCTGGCCGAGGTACTCCACGGCGCGGGGGTAACGGTCACCGGCTCCGACCAGCGGGAGAGCGCCACGGTGCTGCACCTGCGCTCCATGGGTATTCCCGTGGTCATCGGCCATTTCCCGGAGAGCGTCCGGGGGGCCGACTGCGTGGTGCGCACCGCCGCCGTCCGCGACGCCAACCCCGAGATCGCCGCCGCCCGCGCCGCCGGTATCCCCGTGTTCGAGCGGGCCCAGGCATGGGGAGGCATCATGCGGGACTACAAAAACGCCCTGTGCATCTCCGGCACCCACGGCAAGACCACCACCACCTCCATGTGTACCCACATCTTCATGGCCGCGCGGAAAGACCCCACCGTGATGATCGGCGGCACCCTGCCCCTGCTGGAGGCCGGCCACCGGGTGGGCCACGGGGACACCATCATCTTGGAATCCTGCGAGTACTGCGACTCCTTCCTGTCCTTCTACCCCACCGTGGCGGTGATCCTGAACGTGGAGGCCGACCACCTGGACTACTTCAAGGATCTGGCCGCCATTCAGAAGTCCTTCCGGGCCTTTGCCGACAAGGTGCCCGAGGACGGCGTCATCGTGTGCAACTGCGAGGACCCCAACACCATGGAGGCCCTGGCGGGGGAGACCAGGCGGATGCTCACCTTCGGCCTGGAGCGGGGGGACGTCCACACCGCCAATCTCAGGATGTGCCGGGGCTTCGGCTCCTTCGACGTGGTCCACGGCGGCGAGGTCTACGCCCGCCTGGAACTGTCCGTCCCCGGCATCCACAATGTGAAAAACGCCGTAGCCGCCGCCGCCGCCGCCATCGCCCTGGGCCTCCCCGGAAAGGCGGTGGAGGAGGGGATGCGCTCGTTCCGCCTCCCCGACCGGCGGTTCGAGTACAAGGGGGAGTACCGCGGGGCCGAAGTGGTGGACGATTACGCCCACCACCCCGACGAACTGAACGCCCTGCTGGATATGGCCGCCGCCCTGGACTACAAACGGGTCGTGTGCGCCTTTCAGCCCCACACCTACTCCCGGACCCACGCCCTGTTCTGGGACTTCGTGGAGGCCCTGAAAAAGCCCGACGTGACCATTCTGGCGGAGATCTACGCCGCCCGGGAGGACAACGACATCGGCATCTCCTCCCGCGATTTGGCCAGGGAGATCCCCGGCGCGGTGTTTTGCCCTACCCTGGAGGAGGTCACCGCGAAACTGCGGGAGGTCGCCCGCCCGGGCGACCTGATCCTGACCGTGGGCGCGGGGGACATCTATCTGGCCGGAGAGGCGCTGGTCCGGGAGGACGCCTGAGAAGAGGGCCGCCGGAGCGTCCGGAACGGACCCCTATCACACACTGAGAGACAAAAAGAGCCGGGGCCGCGCGTGCGGCTCAGCTCCGCTATGCGGAGCTGATGTTCCTTGAAATCAAAGTGCAGAGTTTGATACAATTTAGCGATACCCTTGCCGCCTGAAAATCAAGGGGGTGCAAATCCATTTTAGGG
>CAYPEE010000115.1:4021-5424 GCA_964409665.1 uncultured Oscillospiraceae bacterium | reverse complement strand
AGAACCACCCGGAACTGACCGGCATCCAGTTCGAGAACATCTCCGGCTGGTCCGGCCTACGCCGTATTTCTCCGCATACTGCATCAGGGATTGCCTGTACCGCATGTCTTGTGTGATACTGGTTTTCATGAGGGAACCGGTCTCCTCTCGGTTCGTTGCGCTGTGGTAACTCAACTTTAACCGATGTGGCCGGTTCCTTCACCTGTTCTTTTTCCACTAGTCCAACTTCTCTTGTAAACCTACAGGCCGTGGGGATCTTTTCCGCGGGCCCTCTTGCGCTCCGGCCCGCCGGGTCGTAAAGGTATGCCATGAAAAAGCCCCCCGTCCGGGGGTTCGGCGGAACACGCAGAGGAGGCCGCGTCCATGCTTTTCTACACCGAATATCCCTCCCCGGTGGGGACCCTCACCCTGGCCGGGGACGGGGATCGTCTCACGGGCCTGTGGATCGGGGGCCAGAAATATTTTCCGGTCTCTCTGCCGTCCAGATCCGTCTGGCGGGACGGCCTGCCGGTGTTCGAGCGGACCCGAGCCTGGCTGGACCGCTATTTCGCCGGAGCGCGGCCCGCGCCGGACGAACTCCCCCTGGCCCCCCGCGGCACTCCCTTCCAGCAGAGGGTATGGCGGCGGCTGATGGCCATTCCCTGCGGCGGGACCGTCACCTATGGCGCTCTGGCGGAGGCTCTGGGCAGTTCCCCGAGGGCGGTGGGGGGCGCGGTGGGCCGCAACCCCATCTCCATCGTCATCCCCTGCCACCGGGTGGTGGGGGCGGACGGCTCCCTCACCGGATACGCGGGGGGCCTCGCCGCCAAGCGGCGTTTGTTGGAACTGGAGGGCGTGGACCTCGCCCGGTTTTACGGCTGACAGGGGCGGCGCGGACGCGCCGCCCCTTTTCCCACTGTGACGTTTCGGGATCTCTCCGCATAGGTTGACGCGGGGGCCGCCGCCCCCGACGGGACGATGGCCCTCCGAATTCCTTGGGATTGGAGGGACACCCGAATGAGAGACAGCGGAAGACTGGCGCGCCGGATCGCGTCGCTGGCCCTGTCCGCGGCGGAACTGCTGCTCCTGGGCGGGATCGGTCCCGAAAGGGCCGCTCCGGGGCCGGAGACCGGCCCGGAGGCCGGCTGGACCCAGCATTGGGGGACCCGCCGGTGCCAGGCCTGCGGCACGGAGGGGGAGTTCTGGAGCATCTTCGAGCCGGGCACCGCCGAGACCCATCAATATATGACCATGTGTCTGACCTGCGGGGCCATCAACGGCGATCTGCCCCCGGAGGACGAGGGACATTGGAACAATGTGTACCGCACAGAACCACACGAGTTTACCGTTGAGATCACCGAACCCACCGTGGAGGCGGAGGGGCGGGCGGTCCACGTCTGCAAATGGTGCGGCTACCGCTGGGA
>CAYPEE010000115.1:0-3921 GCA_964409665.1 uncultured Oscillospiraceae bacterium | reverse complement strand
GGGCCCTATGTGATGGGCACCCCGGCGGGAACTTTCGAGCCCGACCGGCCGGCCACCCGGGCGGAGGCGGCGGCCATGCTGGCCCGTCTGCTGGCCCAGGCCAGGGGGGAGGCCATCCCCCGGGGCGGCCCGGTCTTCCGGGATGTGGCGGCCGGCGCCTGGTACTTTGACGCGGTGAGTTATCTGGCCGGGGAGGATATCCTGCGGGGCCGGGGGGACGGCGTCTGCGACCCGGCGGCCCCCATTACCCGCCGGGAACTGAACGCCCTGATTGCCCGTTTCCTGACGGCCTGCGGCGGACAGAACGCCCCGTGGGAGGGTGGGCCGGAGAGCGGCCCCGTCACCCGGGCGGAGGCGGTGGCTGCCCTCAACGGCGTCACCGGGCGGAGGCCGGACCGGCGGTGGATCGACGGGCACCTGGACGCTCTCACGGCCTTTTCCGACGTGCCTCCCGGGAGCCGGGCCTTCTACGAGATCGTCGCCGCCGCAAATTGGTACCGCCGATAACATTAAAGTTTTTTTACTTTACAAGCGGCCCCGATCGGGCCGCTACATAGCTGTCCTGTTTGTCCGCGGGCCCTCCGCCCAGGGGGGAGCGCCGGCGGATGGGCGGAACGGGGCGCTCCGGAAAGGCCGGGGCGCTTTTTTTGTCACATGGTCGCCCCGCCGCCCATAGGATAGGGTGCGGGCGGCCGCAAAGGCGGCCCCCTGCGGGAAAGGAGCGAGCCAAATGTTTGAGACGCTGCGCCTCTCCGACCTGGGGGAAGGGGAGAGCGCTTATGTGAAAGAGGTCAGCGCCCGGCCGGGGATGGACCGGCGGCTGACCGATCTGGGACTGGTGCCGGGGACGCGGGTGACCTGCGTGCTGAAAAGTCCCGCCGGGGACCCGCGGGCGTACTGGATCCGGGGGACCCTCATCGCCCTGCGCCGCTCTGACGCCGGGGGCGTCAGCCTGGAGCGGCGGCTGGAGACCGTCCCGGCGGGGGTGACGGCCTTATGAGCAGGGAGCGGCCCCGGATCGCTCTGGCGGGCAACCCGAATGTGGGCAAATCCACCCTGTTTAACGCCCTGACGGGCCTGCGGCAGCACACGGGGAACTGGGCGGGCAAGACGGTGGAGACCGCCCGGGGGGAGTACCGCTGGCGGGGGGTGAAATACGAACTCATCGACCTGCCCGGGACCTATTCGCTGGCGGCCCACTCGGAGGAGGAGCGGGTGGCCCGGGATTACATCGAGCACGGTGGGGCGGACGGCGTGGTGGTGGTGTGCGACGCCACCTGTCTGGAGCGGAGCCTGATCCTGGCGCTCCAGGTGCTGGAGCTGACAGGGCGGGTGGTGGTCTGCGTCAATCTCATGGACGAGGCGGCCCGGCTGGGGGTGGAGGTGGACGTCGCCGCCCTGTCCGGCCGGCTGGGCGTTCCGGCGGTGGCCACCGCCGCCGGGGACGGGATCGGCCTGGACGATCTTCGCTGCGCGGTGGAGAAGCTGGTGAAGGGGGAAGAAACGCCCGCCCCCGCGGCCGAGCGGGCGCCGGAGCAGCGGGTGACCCTGGCGGAGCGGTACGCCCGGCAGGTCCTTCGGGGCCAGGAGGAGAACCGCCTGCGCCGGCAGCGGCGGCTGGATCGGCTGCTGACATCCAAAAGCACCGGCATTCCCATCATGCTCCTGCTGCTGGGGGCCATCGTCTGGCTGACGGTGGCGGGGGCCAACCTGCCCTCGGCTCTGCTGACCAAACTGTTCGCCCGGATCGGCGGCTGGCTGGAGGGGCTGCTGGCGGGCGCCCCGGCGTGGCTGTCCGGCCTGCTGCTGGACGGGGTGTGGCGGGTGACCGCCTGGGTGGTGGCGGTGATGCTGCCCCCCATGGCCATCTTCTTCCCCCTGTTCACCCTTTTGGAGGATCTGGGCTACCTGCCCCGGGTGGCCTTTGTGCTGGACCACGCCTTCCAGAAGGCAAAGACCTGCGGCAAACAGGTTCTGTCGATGTGTCTGTCTCTGGGGTGCAACGCCTGCGGGGTCACGGGCTGCCGCATCATCGACAGCCCCCGGGAGCGGCTCATCGCCATCCTGACCTCGTCCCTGGTGCCCTGCAACGGGAAGTTTCCCACCCTGATCGCCCTCATCACCCTGTTCTTCGTGGGCGGGCGGAGCGGTCTGCTGCCCTCCCTGGAGGGGGCCGCCATGCTGCTGGGAGTGCTGGTCCTCGGTGTGGCGGGAACGCTGCTCTGCTCCCGGTTCCTGTCCGCCACGGTATTAAAGGGGATGCCCTCCTCCTTCGCCCTGGAGCTGCCCCCCTTCCGCAAGCCCCGGGTGGGACAGGTGCTGGTGCGCTCGGTGCTGGACCGCACCCTGTTCGTCCTGGGCCGGGCGGTGACGGTGGCGGTCCCCGCCGGGGCGATCATCTGGCTCACCGCCAACATCACCGTCGGGGACGCCACCATTCTGGCCCACTGCACCGGATTCCTGGACCCGTTCGCCCGGCTGTTCGGCCTGGACGGGGTGATCCTGATGGCCTTCATTCTGGGCTGGCCCGCCAACGAGATCGTCCTGCCGGTGATGCTGATGGCGTATCTGGCCACCGGCTCTCTGGTGGAGTTCGACAGCCTGGCGGCCCTGGGGCGGCTCCTGATCCAGCACGGCTGGACCTGGCTGACGGCGGCCTGCACCATGCTGTTCTCCCTGTTCCACTGGCCCTGCTCCACCACCTGCCTCACCATCTATAAGGAGACGGGCAGCCTCAAGTGGACGGCGGTGGCCGCGGTCCTGCCCACCGCCCTGGGGCTGGGACTGTGCCTGGCGCTGAACCTGGCCGTTCGCCTGCTGGGACTGGTATAAGCAGGAAATTAGCACTCCTAACACAGGAGTGCTAATTCTTTACAGATTGTTCATGATTTCTCCCTCCGGCGGGCTATAATGGACCATAGAACTACAATCCGGCCCGGTATGTCCGGGCGCCGAAGGAGTGAAGATCCATGAACATGAACCAGTTTACCCAGAAATCCCTGGAGGCCATCCAGTCCGCGCAGACGCTGGCCAGCCAGTACGGAAACCAGCAGATCGAACAGGCCCACCTGTTGACTGCCCTGGTGGAGCAGGAGGGGGGATTTATCCCCCAGCTGCTCACCCATATGGGGCTTACGGTGGAGTCCTTCGCGGCCGCCGCGCGGCAGGAGGTGGAGCGCCTGCCCAAGGTGTCCGGCTCCGGCCGGGAGGAGGGCAAGATCTATATCTCCCAGGAGGTGGACCGGGCCCTGAACGGCGCGGTGACCATCGCCGGGAGCATGAAGGACGACTTCGTGTCGGTGGAACACATCCTGCTCTCCCTCATCGACAACGCCGACCGCGCCCTGAAGGAACTGTTCCAGACCTACAACGTGGACCGGGAAAAGGTCATGCGGGCCTTGGCCGCCCTGCGGGGCAGCCAGCGGGTGACCACCGACAACCCGGAGGACACCTACGAGGCCCTGAAAAAATACGGCTCCGATCTGGTGGAGCGGGCGCGGCAGAACAAGCTGGACCCGGTCATCGGCCGGGACGACGAGATCCGAAACGTCATCCGTATCCTGTCCCGCAAGACCAAGAACAACCCCGTTTTGATCGGTGAGCCGGGCGTGGGCAAGACCGCCATCGCCGAGGGGCTGGCCCAGCGGATCGTCAAGGGGGACGTGCCCGTGGGCCTGAAGGACAAGACCATCTTCGCTCTGGACATGGGCGCCCTCATCGCCGGGGCCAAGTACCGCGGCGAGTTCGAGGAGCGGCTGAAGGCCGTCCTCAACGAGGTAAAGAAGTCCGAGGGAAAGATCCTCCTGTTCATCGACGAACTGCACACCATCGTGGGGGCGGGCCGGACCGAGGGCTCCATGGATGCCGGCAACCTGCTCAAGCCCATGCTGGCCCGGGGCGAGCTGCACTGCATCGGCGCCA
>CAYPEE010000114.1:0-5471 GCA_964409665.1 uncultured Oscillospiraceae bacterium | reverse complement strand
AGCTGGGCCGCCAGGGTCTTTTAGTGTGCCAGCACCAGGCTGGGCCGCTGGACCTTCTCGATGACCTTGGCCATGGTGAAGGTCTTGCCCGAACCGGTGACGCCCAGCAGCACCTGCTCGTCCAGGCCGTTCTCGATGCCCGCCGCCAGCGCCTCGATGGCCTCCGGCTGGTCGCCGGAGGGGGTGTATTCGGATACCACTTCAAACTTGGGCATGGGGCGCCTCCCTCCCGGCCCGCGGGCCGCTTCCGGAACCGGACATCCGTTTGATCCGTCCGGGGGAACCGGGACCCTCCCGGAGAAAATCCATTGTATTATCGTATCATATCCGGCCGCGTCCCGCAAGTCGTTTTTGCCGGAAAACATTGGTTTCGCGGGGCAAAAAGAGAGCGCCGCCGGCGCTCTCTCGGTTCAGTCGTTCAGCAGGCCGCTCTCCGCCATGGAGGTGGCCTCGTCGTTGGCGAAGATGACGTGGTCCAGCAGCCGGACGCCCGCCTCCGCCAGCACCGCCTTCAGCCGGCGGGTGGTTACGATGTCCGCCTCGGAGGGCAGCGCCACCCCGGACACATGGTTGTGGGCCAGCACCACCCGGGTGGCGTTGCAGCTCAGGGCGGCCTCCAGCGCCTTGCGGGCGGTGATCTGCACCGCGTCTGCGATGCCCTCTCCCAGTTTCTTCTGGGCGATGACCTTGTTTTTCCCGTCCATGCAGATCAGCCAGGCGATCTCGTCCCGGGCGCCGAAGAACAGGGGCCGCAGCATCTGCTCCATCTGGCCCATGGTGACCACCCGGCCCTCGAAGGAGTACATCCGCTCCAGATACCGGCCGGAGAGCTCCATCACCAGCCGGATCAGGGCGGCGGCCTCGGGGCCGACGCCCTCCACCTCCATCAGCTGCTCCGGGGTGGCGTGGAACACCCCCACGATGCCCCCGAAGTGCCGTTCCAGGTCGTGGGCCAGCGTGTTCACGTCCCGCCGGGGGATGGCGTAGAACAGCAGCAGTTCCAGCGCCCGGTGGTCCGGCATACCGGCCAGACTGTATCCGCGGTCCCGAAACTCCTTCTTCACCCGTTTCCGGTGGTCCTGATGGGGATTTTCGGCCGCCCCTGTCTCATGTTTCCCGGACACGGCTCAACCTCTGGGGCCGTACTGCTCCAGGTAGTCCTCCATACGGCCTCTCATCTCGTCGTCGAGATACACCGTGCCGTCCACCGGCCGGTTGTGCAGGGCGTCCATGATCTCCCGGATGGTGACAATGGGGTACACCGCGATGCCATAGTCCTCCCGCAGTTCGTCCAGGGCGGCGCGGTTCCCGGCGCCCCGCTCCATGCGGTCCACCGATACGAACAGGGCCGTCAGTTTCACGTCCGCCACGTGCCTGAACAGTTCGACGGTCTCCCGGACGGCGGTCCCGGCGGTGACCACATCCTCGATGACGGCGATCCTGTCCCCGGCCTGGGGCTGATAGCCCACCAGATCGCCGCCCTCGCCGTGGTCCTTGGCCTCCTTGCGGTTGAAACAGTAGGGCAGGTCCCGGCCGTAATTGCGGAACAGGGAGGCGGCGGTCGTCACCGCCAGGGGGATCCCCTTATAGGCGGGGCCGAACAGGGCGTCGATCCCCTCCGGCATACGCTCCTGGACGCAGGCGGCGTAATAGTCCCCCAGCCGAGCGGCCTGCGCGCCGGTCTTATAGTTTCCGGTGTTGACGAAATAGGGGGTCCTGCGGCCCGACTTGGTGGTGAAGTCTCCAAAGGTCAGCACGCCGGAGCGCACCATAAAGCGGATGAATTCCTCCTGATAAGGGGTCATGTCCCTCTCTCCTTTTCGGCCAAATGCCGTCTTTTCCGTCTGATTATACCATCAGAGAGGGCGGCTTGTAAAGGGGGATCAGGCCCGCCGGGGCCCAAAGGCGGGAATGGCCCGGGGCTCCTCCCCGTACCCGGCGGCGCGCTCCAGGGCGTCCGCCCCGGCGGGATGGGAGACCGCCCCGTTCCGCTCCACCGTCAGTTCAAAGCCCTCGTCGTCGGCGGTGAACACCGCCCCGCCGGGGAGGGGCTGCCTGGTCACCGTCCAGCCCATGCGCTCCAGCGCCATGGTGAGGGCCGCCGGTCCCCGGACAAACGCCACCCCGCCCCGAACAAGCCTGTCCCCCGCCCGGTTGGCGGCCCAGGCGCAGTCCGCCCCGGCCAGCAGATCCCAGGAGCCGGCCGTCCCGGCGCCCCCCGCCGCCGGGAGGGGCCCCCTTTTCAGGACCTCTCCCGCCCCGTCGTGGAGGAACAGGCGGACCTCCTCCCCCCGCTGCCGGAGGAACAGCGCGGCCCCGAAACCGTAGTACCCCGCCAGCCACACCCCGCAGGCGGCGCAGGTCCCGTCGTGAAAGCGGACCTCTCCCCCGGCGAGGGCCGCCCCGCACCCGGCGGTACGGGCCAGCAGGCCGGCCTCCTCGCCTCCGGCGGAGCCGATCGTCAATGTCCCCAATCGGGCCAGCCGGGCCCCCAGTTCCAACAGTTCTCTCCCCTGACGCAGCATAAGGGCACACCTCCTCATTTTTCGGGAAGTGTGCCCATTTTCGCGCCTGTTTAGTCCTTTTGATAGAGTTTCAGCGCCTTTTCCAGCCGGCTCTTAAAGTCCGCCGCCGCCCAGTCGGGGGACAGCACCTCCACCCCGTCCTCCAGGCCGAACAGCCAGCCCCACAGGATGGGGCTCACCACCACGTCTAGGGTGACGGTGAAGTGGTCCTCCCCGTCGGGCACCAGCATGACCTCCCGGCCGAACCGGTCCAGCACGATACCGGCGTAGCGGTTCTCGCACCGGAGCCGCAGGCGGCAGGGGTCGCCGGAATACATCCCGAAGTGGCGGGAGGAATACCCCTTCGGGTCCCAGCCGTCCCGGGGCCGCCCCGCCATGCCGGTGACGGTGATGTCGCTCATCTTGTCCACCCGGTAGTGGCGCAGTTCGTTCCTGGTCTCGTCCCAGCCGGCCAGATAGTAGTTCTCGTTGTCCCAGATGAGGCCGTAGGGGGTGAGTCGGTATCTGGCCCCGTCCCGGCGGTAGACCCGCTCCTTGGCCCGGTTGTACTCGAAGTAGCGGAAGGTCACCACCCGGTTGGCGGCGATGGCGGCGTGGAGCTTGTCCACGTTGTAAAAGATGCTCTCGTTCATGGTCTTGACCCGCCGGTCCACATACACCTGCCGCTGGAGCTGCCTCGCCTGATGGACCGAGGCCAGCCCCTCCAGCTTGCGGATAAGGGCCTCGCTCTTGCGGTTGGTGAGGAACCGGCTGGACTGCACCGCGTCCACCAGCAGCTTCAGTTCCGCCAGTTCAAAGTCCCGCTCCCCGATGAACCATCCGCCCCCCTTGCCCCGGCGGGACTGCACGTCCATGCCCAGTTCTCTCAGCTGTTCCATGTCGTCGTAGATGCTCTTGCGCTCGGCGGACAGGCCGTGGCGCTCCAGTTCCTCCTGCATCTCGGCGCGGGAGACGGGATGGTCCTCGTCGCTGCGCTCCAGCAGCAGCCTGGCCAGAATGGGCAGCTTGCGCTTGTAATTGGCGTTCTGCGCCATGATGGATCCCCTCCTTTCGGGCGATAGGATAGCATACCGAAAGTCCTATATTTGGGGATATTATAGCACGTCCCGCCGAAGTTGGCAAGTCCCATAAAAGGGACCGCCGGTCTCCCGGCGGCCCGACGGATATTTCAGTTTCCGGCGGCGGAGAGGGCGTCCAGATCGAACCCGCCGTCCACGGCGTACCGCACGAACCGGGCGGCAAGCTCGTCGGCCTGGGCGGGGTCGGCGGCGTGGATGGTCAGCCTATAGCCCACGCCCCCCGTCTCAAAGGACACTTCGCGGCTCTCGTTCAGTTCCGTGCCGTCGTCCAGCACCATATAGCCCGTGTTTTTCAGGGCGGTGATCTCCACTCCCTGCCAGACGGTGCGCTCATAGGACTCGTCGGGATAGACGACACAGGAGGGTATCTGCCCGCTCTTAGTGATCTCCAGGGACAGTTTCAGCCGGTCCCCAAAGGCGTACAGCGCCGCCGCCTGGGGCGCGCCGTCCTCCAGGAACCAGAGGGAACCGCTCCAGTCCAGGCCGTCCCACAGGAGATGGTCCCGCAGGGCGGCCTCGCCGCCGCAGAGGGCGGCGACGTCGCCGGCGGTCACGTCCCGGCTCAGCGCGTCGGGAGGGGCCAGGACATAGTCCCCGGCGCTCTTCTCCAGCCCGGAGGCGTCCACCCAGTTTAGGGCGGTCCCCGGTATGGCGGCCGTCTCACGGTGGGACGGGGCATCCCCGACGCGGTCCGTCCCCGCCGCCCAAACTCCCACGCCGACCACCAGCGCCAGCACCGCCGCCAGCGCCCCCCACTTCACCCAGCGACGGGGCCTTTTCTCCGGCGCTTTCAGGTTTTTCAGTCTCTCGTGGAGGGTGTCGGACGGCTGGATGCCGTCCATATAGTTCTTATAGCGCTTCATTCAGAATTCCCCCTTCAGTTTTTGCCGCAGGGCCTCTCTGGCCCGGCTCAAATCGGAGCGCACCGTGCCGGCCTTCCGGCCTAAAATTTTGCCGATCTCCCCGGTGGAGTACCCCTCGTAGTAAAAGAGGTGGACTGCCGCCCGCTGCTCGTAGGGCAGCTCCAGGATGGCCTCCACTAAGTCGCCGGTCTCGGCGTTGGGGGCGGGGTACACGTCCAGCAGTTCCACGGTGGGGTGCCGGACCCTGTCCCGGAGCACGTCCCTGCAGCAGTTGGCCGTCACCCGGAGCAACCACGCCTTTTCGTGGGTCTTGTCCTTGAATTTCGGGCGCGTTTGCAGATAGCGCAGGAAGGTCTCCTGCACCGCATCCTCCGCCTCGGGGACCGTCCCCAGGATGGCCAGGGCGGTCCGGTACAGCGCGTTCTCATACTGGTTTATCAATTCCTCCAACCGGTCGGACGGGGTCATGCCCTTGCCCCCTTTCACTCTGTAAACGCAGAGCCGGGCCCAAATGCTGCAAAGGCCGGAAAACTTTTTGTGGAAAATTCCGCGTTCCTATGATATACTGTCCGCGACGATCACGCAACCGAAAGGAGAGCGCGTATGGATCAGGAACTTCGGCTGGCCGTCCTCATCGACGCGGACAACGCCCCCCGCACCGCCCTGCGGGAGATCATGGCGGAGGTGGCCGTGTACGGCGCCGCTACCGTCAAGCGCATTTACGGGGACTGGACCACCCCCAATATGAACTCCTGGAAACCCCTGCTGCTGGAGCACGCCATCACTCCCTTCCAGCAGTACAGCTATACCACCGGCAAAAACGCCACCGACTCCGCCATGATCATCGACGCCATGGATATCCTCTACTCCGGCAACTGCGACGGGTTCGTGCTGGTGTCCAGCGATTCCGACTTCACCCGTCTGGCCATCCGCCTGCGGGAGGCCGGCATGAAGGTCTACGGCATGGGGGAGAAAAAGACCCCCAAGCCCTTCATCGTGGCCTG
>CAYPEE010000113.1:0-5593 GCA_964409665.1 uncultured Oscillospiraceae bacterium | reverse complement strand
CCGCCGTTTTGCTCCGCTTATGATTTTTCGGTTAGGTACTTCTCCTGATAATACGCCAGCCAGCGGCGGAAAGCCGGGTGGTCGTCCCGGCGGATGCCCCTGGTGTAGTCGTGGGGCTGGAGGGCGGCGCTGTCGCTGACCTCCAGCACCGCCAGGGCGATGTTGGAGCAGTGGGCGGCCACACGTTCCAGATTGTTGATATAGTCGCTGAAGATGAATCCGACCTCCAGGGTACACTCCCCGTTCTGGAGCCGCCGGATATGGCTCCGCTTCATCTGCTCCAGCAGAGTGGAGATCACGTCCTCCAGGGGTTCCACCTGAATGGCGGTCTCGGCGTCGTTGCTCTCCAGGGCGGTCTGGGTCAGGGAGAGGATCTCCCGCACCGCGTCGGCGCAGCGTAGCATATCCGCGTCCCCCTCGGGAGAGAGGGAGATCTTTTTCTCGTGGGCCTCCCGGGCCAGCATGGACAGATTCACCGCCCGGTCGGAGATGCGCTCCAGATTGGCCAGACAGCGGAGGTATTTCGACGACAGCACCGACTCCTGCTCCGAGAGCTGGCCGCCGCTGCCGCCCAGCCGCACCAGATACTTGCCCAGCCGGTCCTCATACCGGTCCACCACGTTCTCCCGGCTCTGGATCTTGTCGAATTTCTCCTGGCTGAAGGTCGTGAACAGTTCCAGGGAGCGGTTCAGATTCTTCACGGCGGCGGAGGCCATCCGCTGGACGGTCCTGCCGCTCTGCTCCAGGGCCAGGGGGGGATAGGCCAGGAAACGGTCGTCCAGCAGGTTCTCCTCGTACTCCTCGTCCTCCCCGTCGGAGGGATCGTCCCGCACGGTGGCCTTGGCCACCCGCACCATGGCGTTGGTAAAGGGAAGCTGGAAGACGGTGGCGGCCAGTTTATACACCGTGTTGGCGATGGCGATGCCGAACGCGGTAGCGGGGCTCTCCAGCATGGGCACGTCCATGGCGCAGGCTATGGCATAGGGGATCAGCATGATCGCCGAGCCGAAGATGTTGAAGTAGAGGTAGATCAGGGCGGTGCGCTTGCCCTCTTTATTGGCGCCCATGGCGGAGAGCAGCACGGGGGCGCAGGCGCCGATGCCCATGCCCAGGATCATGGGAATGGCGGTGCCGTAACTCACCGCGCCGGTGACGGCCAGCGCCTGCAAAATGCCGACGGCGGCGGAGTTGCTCTGGATTACGGCGGTGAACACCGCCCCGAAGAGCAGGGCTAGCGCCGGGTTGGACACCGCGCCGATGAAGTGGAGGAAGGTGGGGCTCTCTTTCAGAGGGTCCATGGCCGCGCTCATGGTCTGCATTCCGCTCATGAGGACGGCGAAGGCCAGCAGGATGAGGCCCACGTTCTTCTGAGTCTGCTTTTTGCAGAAGAAGAACAGGATAATGCCCACAAAGGCGATGAGGGCGAACACGGTGGCGGAGGTGAATCCCCCCTCGCCCTCCACGCCGGCCAGGGTCAGGATCCAGCCGGTGGCGGTGGTGCCGATGTTGGCGCCCATGATGATGCCCACCGCGTTGGAAAGCTGCATCAGCCCTGAGTTGACGAAGCCCACCACCATCACCGTGGTGGCGGAGGAGGACTGGATGACCGCCGTTACCACGGCGCCCAGCAGCACCCCCCGGATGGGGCTGGAGGTGAGCCTGCCCAGAACGGTCTCCAGCCGGCCGCCGGCCACCCGTTTCAGCCCGTCCCCCAGCAGGGACATACCGAACAGGAAGAAGGCCAGCCCGCCCAGCAGGGAGATAATGTCCGCGATGCCCATATCGGAATGTATCATCCTTTCCGGATGCGCGGCCCGCCGCCCGGCGGGCCGTCCGCGCCTGCCGCTTATCCAAGGCGATTATAACACACCGGCCCGTGTTTTTCGCGGTTTTTTTCATTTTCTCCAAACAGACGGTTTCTGTCAGGGCAGTCCCGCCGTTTTTGGGAAAAACGGCAAAAAGGGAGGGCAGGTCCGCCTGCCCTCCCGCGTGATATGCCGTTGTAGGGTCAGCGCCGTCCGCCGCCCCGGCCTCCGCCGCCGGAGCGTCCGCCGCCGCCGAAGGAGCGCCCTCCGCCGAAGGAGCCGCCGGACCTGCCGCCCCCGAAGGAGGAGCGCCCGCCTCCCAGAGGGGGGCCTCCCGGCCGTCCGCCGCCGCCGAAGGAGCGATCTCCGCGGAAGGAGGAACCGCCGGGCCTGCCGCCGCCGAAGGAACCGCCGGGGCGCGGCCCCGGGTTGGGCCGGGGGACCGAGTCAGGCCGGGGGCCCGCGCCGGGTCCGGGGCCGCCGAACCCACCGGGCCGGGGAGATCCGGGGGCTCTGGGGGAGCGGGGAGCCCTGGGAGGCCGGGGGGTTCTGGGCGGGAAGATGAAGAAGGGGCGGTAGACGTAGGAGGGCCCGTAATAGCCTCTGAAATAGCGCCGCCGGTGGGAGCCCTCGATGACGAGGATCAGCACCACGGCCAGTATAATGAGGATCAGGATATCCGTAATCTCCATAAGACGGCCTCCTTTGCGGCGATGGGGTCAGTTCAGAAGTGGTCCGCGTACCAGTCCGCCAGGGCCCGGGCGAGGGAGAGAACGGCGCCGTCGTAATCGCCCCGGGCGAAGTCCCGCTCCATATAGTTGTAGGCGTAATCGGAGCAGTCCTGGTCGGTGAAATCGTCCGTCAGGGCGCTCCCCTGGAGCAGCCAGTAGTTCTCGCCGGAGATGTCCAGCACCACGATAAAGTCGTCGCCGCTCAGACGGAGGTCCCCGGCGCGGTCCATGGCGTAGTCGTAGAGGTCGGACTTGCCGTAGTTGCAGGTGACCACCGCGATCACTCCGCCGCCGCCGTCGATGGCGCCGGCGATGATGCCGGCCAGTTTGTCCTCGGCGTCGGCGGACAGAACGTCCGCGTCGTCCTGGATATACGCGGCGGCGGTGATGGGGGGGTGATCGGACGGCGGCTCCTCCGGCTGCCTGGCGGCGGCGTGTTTGCCCAGGCCGATGGCGATGGCCGCCACGATCATCACCGCCGTGATGGTCCAGGCTACGCCCTGTTTTTTCAACGCTTTCATGGAATGTGTTTACCCCCGCAGTTCAAGCAGCTTGGCCTTCAGTTCGCCCTCGATGCGGCCCAGTTCCTGCTCGGCGGCGGCCCGTTTCTGGGCGCCCTCCTTCTGGATCTGCATGACCTCGTCCAGGGTGGAGATCAGCTGCTGGTTGGTGTGCTGCAGGGTCTCGATGTCCACGACGGACCGCTCGGCCTCCTTGGCGGTCTCGACGGTGCCCATCTTGAGCATATCGGCGTTCTTTTGTAGCAGTTCGTTGGTCATGTTGGTGACGGCATTCTGGGCCGCGGTGGCCTGACGGGAGTGCTCCAGGCCCAGGGCCAGCACCATCTGGCTCTTCCACAGGGGGATGGTGTTCACCAGGGAGGACTGGATCTTCTCCAGCATCAGAGCGTCGTTGTTCTGGATGAGCCGGGTCTGGGGACCCATCTGCACCGAGATCATCCGGGTCAGTTCCAGGTCGTGGAGTTTCTTCTCGAACCGGTTGCACAGGTTGGCATAGTCGTTGTAGGCCTGGGCGTCCTCCTGGGCGCCGGTCTGAGCGGCTTTCTGCTGGAGTTCCGCCAGTTTCCCGGTCCGGGCCTTGTCCAGGGCCTTTTTGCCGGCCAGAATGTACATGGTCAGTTCCTTGTAATACTTGGTGTTCAGATCATACATCTGATCCAGCATGGCAATGTCCTTCATCAGCGCGACCTGATGATCCTCCAGCATGGCGGCGATCTTGTCCACGTTGACGCTGGCCTTGTCGTAGCTGGCCTTCAGGGCGACGGTGTCGTGTTTCTTCTTCTGGAAAAAGCCGAAGATGCCGGGTTTCTCCGGCTCGTCGAAGTCCTTCAGTTCCACGACTAGGGAGGACAGGGCCTGTCCTATCTCCCCAAGGTCCTTGGTACGCACGTTGCCCAGGGCCTTCTCGGAGAAGGAGGCCACGTTCTTCTGGGCAGCGGCGCCGTACTGGAGGACCACGGTGGAGTCGGTGATGTCGATCTTCTCGGCAAAGTCGTTGACCATCTTCTTCTCCGGCTCGGACAGCATGGAGTCGTCCAGTTGGACGGGCTGAGCGGCGGGCTGGGCGGCGGCCTGGGCATTGTCCCCGTCCAGGGAGAGACGGATGTCGGGCGCGGCGGGGGCCTGGGCGGCCGCCGCGGCGGTGTTTTCGGGCTCCAGGGTCAGTTCGGGGGTCAGGTTCAGATCGTCGCTCATAGTAGGTTCCTCCTCTTAAATATACATGGTTTTCTGTCCTTCTGGAGGCATTCCCCCGAGGGGGAGGGTTTCAGCGGTCAAAGTTCCAGGCGGATGCCGTCCCCGCCGCCGTCCTTCCGGTCCTCGCCGCCGATGTCCAGACCGGCCAGCCCCTCCTGGGCCAGCAGGTTTTCCATTACCTTGATATCGGTGGACACGTCCAGCGCCTCGGCGCCGTAGAGGGAGTCCAGCTGCTTGTCGAAGGCGCTGCACACCGTGTCCAGCATATCCTCGATCTTGCCCTTGGTGCCATCGATGTTCTCCCCGGAGGCCCCGGTGGCGTCCATGCGGTCATAGGCGTTGAGGAGTTTCATGGTGGTGGGCAGATAGTAACTCATGAATTTCTTGATCTGGGGCAGTTTGGAGGGGGTTTCCACCACCGCGTCGAGGATCTTTCCGGTCGTGACCTCCATGCGGTCGATCTGGGCGGATACCCTGGCGTCAGCGATGGAACCGTTCAGGCGCCGGAACTCGGAGATGGCCCGGGCGCGCTCGTCCACGATCTCCTGGATCTCGGGGGGATACTTTTTGGCGGGCTCGGCCGTCTCGGGGCGGGGCCGGGCGGCGCCGGAACCGCCCTCCGGCGAATTGACCTGGTTCACCGTGTATCCCCGGTCGGGGAAGATCATCTTCCCCACGAAGTAGGCGATGGCGGAAAACGTCGCCGCCAAGACAAAGTGGATGGGCCGGTACAGCGGGGCGAACAGGGCCCACAGCAGCCACACCGCCCCCACAAAATAGATGGGCAGGACGGATTTTACCTTTACGTGCGTCACAGTCGCCCCTCCTTTCAAGATCCGCGCGGACTTCCATGCTCTGTATTTTACTCCCGGCGGCCCAAACTGTCAAGGGAAAGGCCGCTCTCACCATTGACTTTCTCACGGTGTTTACAGTATAATGTCCCCGGATCACTATGCCCGTCGGGGGGACGGCCCGGCCTCCGGCGGGGAAGGAGTTTTTGCCATGATGACATTAGACGATTTCAAGGCCGCCCGAAGGGTGCTGGACGGGGTGCTCCACCGCACCGATCTGATCTACAGCCCCTTTTTCTCCAAGTCCACCGGCAACCACGTATACATCAAGCCGGAGAATATGCAGGTGACGGGGGCCTACAAGATCCGGGGGGCCTACTACAAGTGCTCCACCCTCACCGACGGGGAGAAGGCCCGGGGACTGGACACCGCCTCCGCCGGCAACCACGCCCAGGGGGTGGCATACGCAGCCCAGGCCGCCGGCATCCACGCGGTGATCGTCATGCCCACCACCACTCCCCTGGTGAAGGTGAACAACACCAAGGACTACG
>CAYPEE010000112.1:0-5757 GCA_964409665.1 uncultured Oscillospiraceae bacterium | reverse complement strand
CTTCAAGATCGCCATGCGGGATCTGGAGATCCGGGGCGCCGGCAACCTGCTGGGTCCGGAACAGTCCGGGTTTATGATGAGCGTGGGATACGACCTGTACCTGAAACTGCTGGAGGAGGCCGTGCTGGAGGAAAAGGGGGAGGCCCCCGTTCCGCGGGCGGAGTGCGCCGCCGACCTGTCGGTGGCCGCCTCCATCCCGGAACAGTACGTCCCCATGCCCGAGCAGCGGATGGATCTCTACCGCCGCATCGCCCGCATCCGCACCCAGGACGACGCCGACGATATGACCGACGAACTCATCGACCGCTTTGGCGACCCGCCCCGGCAGGTGAACAACCTGATCTCCATCGCCCTGCTCCGGGGGCAGGGGATGGCCTGCGGCGTCAGCGACGTAAGTCAGAAAGCGGGGGTCATCACCTTTACCCTCGCCGCGTTCGACTTGAAAACCATCTCCGAACTGGCCGCCGGATACCCCGGCCGCCTGCTGTTCTCCCCCGGCGACACCCCTTCCTTCTCCGTCCGCCTCCGCAAGGGGGAGGACCCCCTCCGGCTGGCCTCGGGGCTTATGGAGCGCTACCGGGCCCTGCGGGAACAGAACGAAAAGGGATCGTGAACGCCTCTCCCTTGCCTTTCCCCGCCCGGCGTGATACAATGGCTCAAACCCGCCACACCTGTTAGATTGGAGCGATCAAGAATGAAAAAACGCCTGTCCGCCCTGCTGCCGGTATTGGCCATGGCCCTGGCGCTGTCCGCCTGCGGACCCGCCCAGCCCCAGACCAGCGGGGCCGGCGCCTCCGCCGACCCCTCGGCCTCCGCCGGGATCATGGCCGATTTGTCAAAAGACGTCGTGGAGTTCTCCTCCGGCCTCTCCCCGGAGGACGTGATGGTCACCGTCAACGGCACGGAGATCGGCGCCGACCTGTTCTGTTATCTGCTGGCCTCCGGCTGCAACAACTTCTCGTACCAGTATTACGCCTACTCCGGCGCCATGCCGGACTCCCTGGACGAATACACCGACCTCCTCAGGGAGGACGCGGTGACTGTCTCCACCTTCTACGCGGTCCTGCGCCAGAAGGCCGACGAACTGGGCGTCCCCCTCACCGACGAGCAGCGCGCCGCGGTGGACGGACAGCTCACCGACAGCGTGCTGGCCCAGCTGCGGGGGGGCTACGCCTTCTCCGATCAGTCCATCGACTTCATCGCCACCCTCCAGGCATACAGCGACAATGTGCTTTCCACCATTCCCGCCCCCACCGACGAGGAACTGAACAACTTCGTCTACCAGACCAAACATATCCTGCTGCTCACCGTTGACCAATCCACCCAGCAGCCCCTGTCCGGCACGGAAAAGGCCAAAAAGCGGGCTCAGGCGGAGGAACTTCTGGCCCAGCTCCGGGCCGTGGAGGGCGAGGAGCGGGAGGCCCTCTTTGACGAACTGATGGAGGAGTACAGCGAGGACGGGCGGGACGCCGACGGCCACATCGACCTCAACGGGTATGAGGCGGTGCTGGGCGACATGGTAGAGCCCTATGAGGCGGCCTCCCTGGCCCTGGGCATCGGGGAGTTGTCGGACATCGTGGAGTCGGAGTACGGCTACCACATCATTCTCCGGGGCCAGGTGGAGTTCCGGGACGCCTCCAAAGAGGAGTACATCGAGCAGTACCGCTCCCACGAGCTGGACGATCGGATGGACGCGTGGAGCCAGGCCGCCAAAGTTACCAGATCCGACGCGGTGGCCGCCATCGACGTGGACGACTTCTTCCGCAAATACACGGCCTACCAGGACGCCTACGCCGAGGCCCACCCCGCCGAGACTGCCAGCCTCGCCCCCGGGACCTCCGGGACCCCGGAGGGATAGGCCCGAATTTTTCTCTTGACAACCGCCCCGGCGTCTGGTACAGTATTCCCACGATAGGGGAGTAATCGGCGGAGGCCCCGCTTCCGCGACAGACGCCAACAGCAAGGCGGACAGCCGCCTGGCCCTGTATGAAACGATAAGACCTATCCGCGGTGGACGCGCCGCGGATAGGTCTTTTTTGTCGGGCCTGTCCCTTCCCGTCCATTCGACTTCCCTCTCCCGCTATAATGGTGCAGAAAAAAGGAGTGCTGCCTATGCAATGGTATTCCCTTCCCCCCGGCAAAGTCCTGTCCCAACTGGACACCGATCCCTCCTCCGGCCTTACGGAGCGGGAGGCCGCCGACCGTCTGGGTACATACGGCCCGAACAGGCTGGCCCAGGCCAAAAAGGAGCCCCTGGCCCTCCGCTTTTTGAAGCAGCTGAAGGATCCCATGATCCTGGTGCTGCTGGCGGCGGCGGCGCTGTCCCTGATCTCCACCGGCGGGGAAGACTGGATCGAGGCCCTCATCATCCTGCTCATCGTGGTGGTGAACGCGGTCATCTCCATCTCCCAGGAGGACAGCGCCCAACGGGCGCTGGAGGCCCTGCAAAAGATGTCGGCTCCGCTGGCCAAAGTCCTCCGGGACGGAAAATCCCTCCGGGTGGAGACCGACCGGCTGGTGCCCGGCGACATTATCCTCCTGGAGGCCGGCGATTTGGTCCCCGCCGACGCGCGCATTTTGGAGTGCGCCAATCTCAAGGCGGACGAGTCCGCCATGACCGGCGAGTCGGTGCCGGTGGACAAATCCGCCCTGGACTCCCTCCCGGAGGACACTGCCCTGGCCGACCGGGTGAATATGGTGGTGTCCTCCACCGTCATCACCAACGGCCGGGCGGTGTGCGTGGTCACCGACACCGGCATGAGTACCGAGGTGGGCCACATCGCGCAGCTCCTCTCCAGCCAGGAGGAGGTCTCCACCCCGCTCCAGCGGAAGATGTCGGAGATCTCCAAGACCCTGTCCTTCGTCTGTCTGGCCGTCTGCGCGGTGATGTTCGGGGTGGGCGTCCTCTACCGGCACCCCGTTTTGGATATGTTCCTGTCCGCCGTCTCCCTGGCGGTGGCCGCCATCCCGGAGGGCCTGCCCGCCATCGTCACCATCGTGCTGGCCCTGGGGGTCCAGCGGATGGTAAAGCACAACGCCATCGTGAAAAAGCTCCCCGCCGTGGAGACTCTGGGCTGCGCCGGGGTCATCTGCTCGGACAAGACAGGCACCCTCACCATGAACAAGATGACGGTGAAACAGGTGTGGACGGTGGGGGATAAGCACCGGAAAGACGCCCTTATCATCGGCTCCCTGTGCGGGGACGCCGTCCTCACCGCCGGCGAGGACGGGAGCCCCAAAACCACCGGCGACCCCACCGAGACCGCCTTTGTGGACGCCGCCCTGGCGGACGGCCTGGACAAGAACGCCCTGGAGCGGGAGTTCCCCCGGGTGGCCGAACTCCCCTTCGACTCGGACCGCAAGCTGATGAGCACCGTCCATCCCGTGGGGGGCAGATACCGGGTGATGGTCAAGGGCGCGCCCGACGTGCTGCTGTCCCGCTGCACCCACATTCTGGCGGAGACCCCCGTCCCCCTCACCGCCGCCCTTGCCCGGGACGTGGACGCCGCCAACGCATCCATGGCGGAAAACGCCCTGCGGGTGCTTGGCTGCGCCTATAAGGACGTGGACGCCGTCCCCCGCAGCCTGACCTCCCAGACCCTGGAGACCGGCCTGACCTTCGTGGGGCTGGTGGGCATGATCGACCCACCCCGGCTGGAGGTGAAGGACGCGGTGGCCCAGTGCTACGCCGCCGGCATCCGTCCGGTGATGATCACCGGGGACCACAAACTCACCGCCGTGGCCATCGCCAGAGAGCTGAATATCTGCCGTCCCGGGGATCTGGCCGTCACCGGGGAGGATCTGGACTTCATGCCCCAGGAACTGCTGGAGCAGGACATCGACCGGTTCTCCGTCTACGCGCGGGTCACTCCGGAGCACAAAATGCGCATCGTCAAGGCATGGCAGAAACGGGGCATGGTGGTGGCCATGACCGGCGACGGGGTGAACGACGCCCCCGCCCTCAAGGCGGCCGACATCGGCTGCGCCATGGGGATCACCGGCACCGACGTGGCCAAGGGCGCGGCGGATATGATCCTCACCGACGACAACTTCGCCACCATCGTCAAGGCGGTGGAGCAGGGCCGGGGTATTTACTCCAACATCAAAAAGGCCATTCACTACCTGCTCTCCTGCAACATCGGGGAGATGATCACCCTGTTTCTGGCCACCTTGCTGAACTTCCACCAGCCGCCTCTGGTGGCGGTGCAGCTCCTCTGGCTGAATCTGGTCACAGACTCCCTCCCCGCCCTGGCCCTGGGCATGGAGCCGGTGGAGCCCTCGGTGATGCGGGAAAAGCCCCGCTCCGCCTCCGCTCCCCTGTTCGACCGGGCCTTCTCCCTGCGCCTGGTCTGGCAGGGGGTGATGGTTGGCCTGCTGACGCTCGCCGCCTACTGGCTGGGGGAGTACGTCCTCGGGGACCCCGCCTCCGCCGACGCCGCCGCCAACACCATGGCCTTCGCCACGCTGACCTTCTGTCAGCTGTTCCACGCCTTCGACGTGCGCAGTGAGGACCGCTCCATCTTCTCCCTGGGGCTGCTGTCCAACCCCGCCATGAACAGGGCATTCCTGGTGGGAGCCGCCCTCCAGCTGGCCGTCCTCCTCTTCCCGCCGCTGATGGCCGTCTTCCGGGTCACCGCCCTCACCCTCCCCCAGTGGCTGTGCGTGCTGGGCCTGTCCCTGGCCCCGGTGGTCATCTGCGAGACGGAAAAGGCCGTTCGCCGCAGGTTCCGCAGATGAGTTTCGCCGCCCCCGGCTCCGTCCGGGGGCGGCTTTTTGTCCCGCGGCAAAGCCTCCGGATCTCTCCGGCCAAATCGGCGGTTTCTCCGTGAAAAGTGCATTTCCCCTGTTGCTTTTTTCCTCCGTTTATTATATAATTGTTACACTCAGTGCGCTTGCACACATTATTTTATTGGAGGTCAAGCCTATGAAAGATATCTATGTGGTCAACTGCTGCCGCACAGCGGTCGGCTCCTTCGGCGGCTCCCTGAAGGACGTCCCCTCCTCCGAACTGGGCGCCATCGTGGTGAAGGAGGTCCTGAACCGCGCCGGGGTCCAGCCTGACCAGGTGGACGAACTCATGTTCGGCTCCATCCTCACCGCCGCCCAGGGCCAGAACGTGGCCCGCCAGGTGGGCATCAAGGCCGGCCTGCCCTACTCCGTCCCCGCCTACACCGTGGGCATGGTCTGCGGCTCCGGCATGAAGTCCGTCATCGAGGGTGCCCGCGCTATTTTGGCCGGGGACGCCGATGTGATCGTCTGCGGCGGCACGGAGAATATGTCCGCCGCCCCCTTTGCCCTGCCGGACGAGCGCTGGGGCGCCCGCATGGGCGACAAGAAGGCGGTCGATACCATGATCCGCGACGGGCTGTGGGACGCCTACAACAACTACCACATGGGCACCACCGCCGAGAACATCTGCGACGTGTGGGGCATCACCCGCCAGGAACTGGACGAGTTCGCCGCCGCCTCCCAGCAGAAGACCGAGGCCGCCCAGAACTCCGGCCGGTTCGACGACGAGATCGTCCCCGTGACGGTGAAGGTCAAAAAACAGACGGTGGAGTTCAAGCGGGACGAGTTCCCCCGCGCCGGCGTCACCGTGGAGAGCATCTCCAAGCTGCGGGGCGCCTTCCCCGTGGGGCCCGAGGGCGTGGAGGACGAGATCGTTCACACCTTTGAACCCACCCAGGTACATGAGGCCGACACCGGGAAACACGTCCAGCGGGTCACCGCCGCCAACGCCTCCGGCATCAACGATGG
>CAYPEE010000111.1:0-5778 GCA_964409665.1 uncultured Oscillospiraceae bacterium | reverse complement strand
CGAACCCCCGACCTACTGGTTCGTAGCCAGTCACTCTATCCAGCTGAGCTACTGCCGCACATCTCGCTTGACAGCTTTAGTATCATAGCACACCCGGACGGGAAATGCAAGCTGTTTTTCCCGGGATTTCAAAAAATTTTTCAAAAGGGAGGGGCGGGCGGACGTCCGCCCCTCTCCGCAGTCAAAGGCGTTCCCCCAGATCCCGGTAGAGGAAGGTGACGATCTCGGCCCGACTGCAGAAACTGTCCGGCGAAAAATGGGAGGCGTCGGTGCCGATGCTGATCCCCTGTTCCGCCGCCCAGGCCACCGCGTCCGCGTAAAACGCGTCGGCGGGCACATCGAGAAACTGCGTCGGACCGGAGACGGGCGGCTCCCCCGCCGCCCGGTACAGGAAGGTCACCGCCTGGCCGCGGGTGCAGACCGTATCGGGCGCGAACTGAGTGGGGCTTATTCCCTTGGTGATCCCCTGTTCCACCGCCCAGAGGGCGGCCTTGTAGTAGTAGCTGTTCGGGTCGGTCACATCGGTAAAGGGATCCCTCAGGGATTGGGGATCCGGCTCTCCGCAGGCGCGCCAGAGGAAGGTGACGATCTCGGCCCGTTTGCAAAAGTTGTCCGGCGAAAAATGGGCGGCGCCGGTGCCGTTGGTGATCCCCTGTTCCACCGCCCAGGCCACCGCGTCCGCATAAAACGCGCCGGCGGGCACATCGGAAAAGGAGGCGCCGGGCGCCAGTTCCCCTCCGTTGGGGAGGGCCATCCAGCGGCCCTCCGCCAGCCACCGGGCCGCGGCGGTGACCGAGATCCTGGCCTGTCCGTCCGCGATGTAGCGGTGTCCCGCGGTCAGGGCGCCTCCGGCGGCCACCTCCTGTCCGGCCGTGGCGTCAATGAGGACGCCGCTGGTCAGGCTGCCCGTGCCGGAGGACCAGAACAGTCCCGCCCCAGAGTCCAGCGCCAGGCCGTCCCCCCCGGCGCTGTTCTGGGCGGTAAAGCCCAAAGTAGTGCGCCACGCGCCGGCGGAGCCGGCAAAGTACTGATCCGTCCGGGCCAGCGCCGAATTCAGCAGCGGCTGAGAGGCCAGTTTCATGCTGTCCCGGAGAACGGCGGACAGCCGGGGGCGGTAGGTATCCTCCAGGTAGTTCCGGGAGATCAGCGTGTCAGATGAGGCGGAGGCCGGGACAATGAGCGCCGCGGACAGCCCCAGCGCTAGCAGAAATTTCACAGTGTGTCTTTTCATAGCGGTTCCTCTGAGATGAAGTAACGCTTGGCCGGCAGACGGCCGGCCAAACGGATGTGTTCCGACGGGACGCCGGGCGGTTCCCCGTCCGGCGGTTCCACATCGGTACCGTTCCAAACGCCTTTTTTATTTTAACGTATTTCCTTGGAAATGTCAATTTTTCAGCGGCAGTTTTCACATTTTTCCCCGGGGCGCATAGGCTGAAGTAAACTCAAACAGGAGGAGTGCCCTATGCAAGAGACAGGCTCGCTTCGCGTCCGCGTGTTCACCTCAAGAGCCCAGCTCCCCATCGAGGGGGCGTCGGTGATCCTCTCCGGCCCCGTCGTAGACGGCCGCCGGGAACTGCTGTCCATCCAGCGCACCGACTCCAGCGGCGTGGCCGGAAGGATCACCCTCGACACCCCGGATCTGTCGTTGAGCCAGGATCCCGGAAACGCCGTCCCCTTTGCCTCCTATACCCTGGTGGTGGAGCACCCCGGCTACTATATGGCGGTGTTCGAGGGCATCCAGGTGTTCTCCGGGATCGAGACGGTGCAGGACGTGTCCCTGAATCCCCTGCCCCAGCCCATCCAGCCGGAGGACGGCGACGCCGACAACCCGGTGGTCGTCACTCCCCAGACGCTGTGAGGAGGGATCGCCATGCCGCTCACCGTCATACCCTATATTCCCCAATACATCACTGTCCACACGGGTCCGGCCAGCCAGCCGGCGGAGAACGTGACCGTGTCTTTCTCCGACTATATCAAGAACGTGGCCTCCAGCGAGATCTATCCCACATGGGGGGAGGCCGCGCTGCGGGCCAACATTCTGGCCCAGGTGTCCTATGCCCTGAACCGGGTGTACACCGAATACTATCCCAGCCGCGGCTACGATTTTGATATTACCGGCTCCACCGTCAACGACCAGCGGTTCATCCCCGGCCGCAGCACGTTTGAGAACGTGGACCGGCTGGTAGACGAACTGTTTACCACCTATATCCGGAGGATCGGCTTCGTGGAGCCGCTGGCCGCCAAGTTCTGCAACGGCACCACCGTCACCTGCGATGGGATGTCCCAGTGGGGCAGCGAAAATCTGTCTCAGCAGGGGTATACCACCATGCAGATCCTCCGCCGGTATTATGGGGACAACATCGAACTGGTGACCAGCGCCCCGATCCGGGACATCCAGTACTCCTACCCCGGCACGCCGGTCCGGCGGGGGGACACGGGGGATTACGTCACCGTCATCCAGAGCATCCTCAACCGGGTGAGCCGCAATTACCCCGCCATTCCCCGCGTCCCGGAGGACGGCGTGTTCGGCGCGCAGACGGAGGAGGCGGTGCGTCAATTCCAGAAAATTTTTAATCTGACCGAGGACGGCATCGTGGGCCAGGGCACCTGGTACAAGATGATCGCGCTGTATGTTGGCGTCACCCGTCTGGCCGAGCTGACCAGCGAGGGCCAGAAATACACCTACATCCAGCCGCCCCAGGTGGGAGTCACCCTCCGGGAGGGCAGCGTGGGCACCGCTGTGTCCGCCCTGCAGTACCTGCTCTCCATCGTCGGCCAGTTCAACGACGCCATTCCCGTGCTGCCCATCGACGGCGTCTTCGGCCCACAGACCAGGCAGGCGGTCATCGCCGCCCAGCAGAGTTTCGGCCTGCCCGCCGACGGGATCGTGGGAAGCCGGACGTGGCTGCGCATCTATGAGGAGTATTTGGGCATCGCCAATACGGCGCTGGCCGGGGCCAACCTGCCCACCGGCTCCCAGGCTATCCGGGACGCGGTGATCGCGCGGCAGTTCCCCGGCTACAGTCTGACCTATGGCGGCAGCGATCAATGAAAGGATGATGTTTGAATGGATACCAAATTCCCCGCCGTGGAGTCCGAGGGTCAGCCGATCCTCTCTCTGCAGCAGATGTTAAATCAGCTGGCCATCCACAACAAGGCCCTCCTGCGTCTGGCGCCCGACGGCGTTTTCGGAGAACGCACCCTGGAAGCGGTGATGCTTTTCCAGCGGGAGAACAACCTGCCTGTCAACGGCGTGGTGGACGACCGGACCTGGAACGCCATCGTGGAGGCCTATGAAAAAATGGAGTTCCTCTACGGCGCCCCCCCGCCTTTGAATGTGCTGCCCAACGGTACTTTCACCTGCTGCCAGGGGGAGCGGAGCGCGCCGATACTCATCGTCCAGGCCATGTTCAACGCGCTGGATCAGGTGACCTCCAACTTCTCCCCCTGCGCGGAGGGCGATGTGAACGACGGGAACACCTGCGAAAATCTCCGCACCGTACAGCGGCTGTCTGGCCTGCCGGTGTCCGGCACACTGGACCGTGCCACCTGGTCCTGCCTGTGCCAGCTCTATCACGCGCTGGTGACCCGGGGCTGATCGGAAATCCCCTCTTGCCAGCCTCTCCCCTGTTGTGTATAATATCCACAGGAAACGGACAGGAGGCGAGGAAATGGCCGGATTTATCCACAACAAACTGGACATGAAACTGCTGACTCTCTACATCCTCACCCATGCGGCGGCCCCGATCGATTTTGCCACCCTCACCGATCTTGCCATGTGCGACGGCGGCGTGGACTACTTTCAGTTTGCCGAGGCCGCGTCCGAGTTGGTGGCCAGCGGCCATATCATTCAAAACGGGGATCTGTATGCTCCCACCGAGAAGGGCCGCCGGGACTGTGACGCCGGCGAGAGCAGCCTCTCCCCTGTCGTCCGCGCCCGGTGCGACAGGCGTCTGGCGCCTTTGAACGAGGCGCTGAAACGGAGGGCCCAGGTCCGGGCCTCGCTGGAACCCGCCGGCGACGGTTGGCAGGTGGCCCTCTCCATGGACGACGACCGGGGTCCCCTGCTCTCCCTGACCTTGCTGGCGTCCTCAAAGGAGGAGGGGCAACGGATCGCGGACCGTTTCCTCGCCCGCCCGGATCGGGTGTATAACGGGGTGCTGGGCGTTCTGCTCCCCGATGAAGAAGACGGTATTGCCACGATGAAAACGGAACAAGACATCTGAACAGAAGATGAAAAAAGTCAGTTGCGTTTTTCGCTGACTGTGGTACGATAGGCACAACAAGTAGCCGTATAGAGTGATTACACCGTGATTGCGGTTACCCCGGTTAGAATCCGGGCGCTTGCGATGGGATATACCGAAAGGTATATCCCATTCTTTATTGGTGCAAAAAGGGGGCGTTTATCCGCATCTGTGATGCTGCGCGCGGGGAAATTACGCCGCATGGCAAGGCAAGGTGTACCGATGGAAAGGCCACAGGGAACGGACGTCAGAGCCGCACAGAGCGCCACAGGAGGCCGCAGGAGCGACGCCAGCGACGACGAACACGTTAAAACTGGCTTTGTTTTGCGATATAACAAGATGTAACTAAAAGAGGCGCCCCCCCACCGAAAATAGCGGAGGTTCGCCTCTTAGGGCCAGAAGATTATATAATCAACTGACCACTTGTAGTATACTCCATATGTCCCAGAATGTCAACAGCGACTTGAAAAAATGAGGGGGCCGTTGCACCCCCGCCAGAAAGCGGCAGAGGAACGGCCCTCATGGTGGTCAAGGAATTCCCTAACCACTTATAGTATACTCCATATATTCCAGAATGTCAACGGAGTTAAGAAAAAATGAGCTTGCCCCCCCGCCAGTCTGGGCAGAGGTTCAAACTCATGAAAGGGCCAACCGTCGCTACACTCCATTTTCAGGAGATCCCATTAAGCGGCGATGTGCCCTTTTCAATAATTAGTATATACGAAACGAGATAGATTGTCAACACATTTTTTCAATTCTGTGGGCATTCATTTCCATCATGATGCGTTGGAGGGGTGATGTAGGGAGGGGAAAAATATGATGGACATTACAATCCACGCCCCCCGCATGGGGGGGCGACTGCCCGGTATCGCCACATCAAGAATCTGGTCAAAATTTCAATCCACGCCCCCCGCATGGGGGGCGAACGTGACAGGCCAAGCCTACTTATAAAAAAATATTTCAATCCACGCCCCCCATGTGGGGAGCGACGCTGGGGTATATCTGCAGATGACCTCCACTTTTTCATTTTTCAATCCATGTTCCCCGCAGGGTAATTTGTATTATACAGCATATGATCCGTGACGTCAAGATTTCAATCTACACATCTCCCATTAAGGGGAGCAACTGAATTTTATTACAAAAAATTTAGGATAATTTAGGATAAAAAGAACTTGACAACGGCGGAAAAGCAGGTATAATGATTTTCATAAAGTGTATATGGGTTGTTATTGAGCTCACCTAAATATGTCACGATTTGTGGAGAGACTCGTGAGGTGGATGATATTATCACCTAAAGGAGGGGTTTTCGCAGATTTCATTGAATTTATTTTATTATATGTAGGAAACTTTTAGATTGCCCATCTCGTTCTCCGGAATCTCTCGAATCCTATAATATCTTCCCTAAGGAGTGAAATTGAATGAAAGCATTAACACTCGCGCCCGATTGGGCAATGCTGGTCTTGCAGGGCGAAAAGACCATCGAATACCGTACCTGGAGGACCAATTACCGCGGCGATATCCTGATCTGTTCATC
>CAYPEE010000110.1:0-5836 GCA_964409665.1 uncultured Oscillospiraceae bacterium | reverse complement strand
ACCGATTCCGTTTCACCATAGTTATACCCCCTGTGTAATCTATTTTCCTACACAGGGGGCTTTTTGTCTATTGTCCGTTTTTACTGGACCGGTTCATTTCTACGGAGGGCTTTCTCACGCGATCATTCCATTCCATGCTCCAGACACAGCACCAGGGCCACCCCTAGGGCGAAACCCAAGACCGTGGCCAGGATCGTCCACTTGGACCGCCACTGGCCGGATGCCTCGGGCAGCAGCTCGAAAAACACGACGTAGAGCATGGCGCCCCCCGCGAGGCCCATGGCCCCGGCCAGGGCGGCGGAGGCCTGACTGCCCACAAAGTATCCCGCCAGCGCCCCAAGCACTGTGGGGACCCCGCTGAGGGCCGCCACCGCGATGGCGGATACGGTCCTGGAGCCGTCGTGTATGAGGGGGACGGCGATGGACATCCCCTCCGGCAGGTTATGCAGGCCGATGGTGACGGCGGCCAGCGCCGCCGCCCAGCAGACCCCCTTCACCGCCACCGTGGCCCCCACCGCCATGCCCACCGGCACGTTGTGGAGGGCCACCGCCGCCGCCAGGACGATGCCGGCGGTGTGCAGGTCGTGATGGCCGCAGGCGCAGTGATGGGGATCGCCCTCCACCTCGTGGTGGGCGCTTTTGTCGATCCAGCAGTTCAGCAGCCAGGTGACGGCGAAACCGATCACCAGAAACAGCGGCACCAGCCAGAGCATACCCTCCGCCGCCTCCACGGCCTCCGGCACCATGTCCAGCGACACGATACACAGCATCAGCCCCGCGGTGAAGGACAGCAGCAGGGCCTCCCCCCGGCGGGACTGCCGCTTCATCAGCGCGGCCAGGCCCCCGCCCAGGGCCAGTCCCCCCACTCCGGTGGCGGCGGTCAGCAAAATGATGAACAGAACTTCTCCCATATCAAAACCTCTGAACAACCGGCTTACAGCCGTGTCCCGTCCTCCGGCGGCACCTCCAGGTGGCGGATGTGGCGCACGTCGTAGGGCGTGGTCTGGTAGACAAAGTAGTTCAGCCAGTTGGAATAGAGCAGATTGGCGCTGGAGCGCCAGGTGCAGGGGGGCGTTTTGGTGTCGTCGTCGTCCGGGAAATAATTTACCGGCATCCGGACGGGCAGCCCCGCCTCCCTGTCCCGGCGGTATTCCAGGGCCAAGGTCTCCGCGTCGTACTCCGAGTGGCCGGTGATGAAGATCTGCCGGCCGCCGTTGGTGGACACGGCATACACCCCCGCCTCATCGCTCTCCGCCAGGATCTTCAGCTGGGGCACGGCGGCCACGTCCTCCCGGCGGACGGAGGTGTGCCGGGAATGGGGGACCAGGAATTCGTCGTCAAATCCCCGGAACAGGATGGAACCCTTGTGGGTCACCCGGTGTTTGAACACGCCGAAGAGTTTTTCCGGCAGAGGGACCTTCTCGATCCCGTAGTGGAAATAGAGGGCCGCCTGGGCCCCCCAACAGATGTGGAAGGTGGAGTGGACGTGGCTCTTGCTCCACTCCATGATCCCGCACAGCTCGTCCCAGTACTCCACCGCCTCAAAGGGGAGCAGCTCCACCGGCGCGCCGGTGATGACCATGCCGTCGAAATACCGGTCCCTCACCTGATCGAAGGTCTGATAAAAGGTGAGCATATGCTCCTCCGGGGTATGGCGCGGCACCCTGCCCCGCACTTTTAACAATTCCATCTCGATCTGGAGCGGGGTGTTGCCCAGCAGACGGGCCAGCTGGGTCTCGGTGGTGATCTTGGTGGGCATCAGGTTCAGGATGAGCAGGCGCAGGGGGCGGATGTCCTGGGTGACCGCGCGGCCCTCGGTCATGACAAAAATATTCTCCCGCTCCAGAGTCCTCGCGGCGGGCAGATTGCCCGGTATTTTGATGGGCATTGCCTCTCTCCCCCTCCCGATAAAGAAAGAACCGCAGGTCTTCCGCGGCTCGCGGTTTGACTATATCACAGGACCGGGGACGTTGTCAATAAACTTTTGGCGGCCGGGACCGTGCCGTTCACAAAAATTTCATAACTTTTGGTAAAATCCCTGTTGACAACATGGGAGGGAGGCGTTACAATGGTTACAAATCAGTTACAAATCCTCTTTGCCCCGAAAGGAGATCCCCATGGCGGACAAGAACGGCACCCTGATCTACAAAGGCCATCCTCTGCGCCGGAAGGGCAACCTGGTCTACTACGGCTCCATGGCCGACAAGTACATCGTGATGATCCAGGTGATGAGTTCTGAAAAAGAGGGCGACCTGGACGTGGCCACCAAGGTCCACCTCCAGCTCCAGCTCACCGACCCGGACCTGAAGAGCCGGGACCGCGTGGTGAAAAAGAGCGAACTGCCCGACCTGTTTTCCGCCATCGATATGGGTTCCATCTGGCTCATGCGGGCGCTGGCCGGCAAGTGATCCCCATCCTTTACGAATGATTTTAAAATTGGAGTGATTCCCATGATCCGAAACCGCAAACTGCTCCGCGGCCTGCTGGCCGGCGGGCTGACCGCCGCCCTCACCGCCGGAGTGGCTTTCGCCTCCATCGGCACCGGCACCGTCACCGCGGGCAGTTCTCTGCGCCTGCGCGCTCAGCCCAGCACCGCCTCCTCCACCCTGGCCATCGCCCCCTACAAGGCTTCGGTCGATGTGCTGGAGAATGCCGGAAACGGCTGGTATAAGGTGTCCTACCGGGACATGGAGGGCTATATGTCCGGCGACTGGCTGGCCATCACCCTGGACGGCGACGCGGATACCCCCCAGGCTCCCGCCGAGACCGGCTATGTGAACGCCGGTCCCCTGAACGTCCGCTCCGGCCCCGGCACCGGTTACAGCAGGATCGGCTCCCTGAGCGCGGGCACGGCTGTCACCATCGCGGAGAAACTGGACGGCTGGTTTAAGATCACCGGCGGCGGCGTTTCCGGCTATGTGTCCGCTGTCTACATCACTCTGGGCGCGGCCCCCAGCGCCGCCCCCTCCGACAGCGCCGCCGTCAGCGAAAAGGGCTATGTCAACGCCAGCGCTCTGAATGTTCGCTCCGGTCCCGGCACCGGCTACGGCAAGATCGGCACGCTCTATATGGGCGCCGCCGTCACCATCACAGAGAAACTGGACGGCTGGTACAAAGTCGCCAGCGGCTCCGTCACCGGTTATGTGTCCGCCGGCTACATCACTCTGGGCGATCCCCCCGCCGCCAGCGGCTTGGGCGCCCAGGCCGCCGCTCTGGCCCGGCAGCAGGTGGGCAAGCGGTACGTCTACGGCGCCACCGGTCCCTACGCTTTCGACTGCTCCGGCCTGATCTACTACATATACCGCTCTCTGGGCGTCAGCATGGCCCGCGGTGCGTCCAGCCAGTATTACAACAACGGCTATTTTGTCTCCGCCAATCTGAACGCCATGCAGCCCGGCGATCTGCTCTTCTTCTTTGACCGCGCCTACGACAGTTCCGGCGGCCGTCTGCCTGTGACGCACGTGGGCATCTACGTGGGCAACAACCAGTTCGTCCACGCCTCCACCGCCCGTTCCGGCGTCCGCTTGGAGGCCCTGTTCGGCGGGTATCACGGCCCCCATCTGGTCGGGGTCAAGCGCATCGGCTGAGAACCCTCTTACATACGGCCCGCCTGGCAGACGCCGGGCGGGTTTTTCCTTGGGCGCGTTTGTTATATTTGTTACAGTTTCATTAATTTTTTCACTGGCCTCTTTACATTTTTTTGTTTGTGGTCTAAAATAGACCTATCTTTTTGAGGGGGGTGCGCCCAGTGAGCGAGATGGATTATACCCGCAAATTCAACGTCAATCTTGACAAGGACCAGGAGATCCGGTCGATCCTGACCTCGGTCTATAACGCCCTTCGGGAGAAGGGATATAACCCCATCAATCAGATCGTGGGCTATATCCTCAGCGAGGATCCCACCTATATCACAAATCACAACAACGCCCGCACCCTTATCCGCCAGCTGGACCGGGACGAGTTGCTGCAGGTGCTGTTGAAAAGCTACCTCACAGGAAAATGAGCGCCGGCGCCGGAGAAACCCTCCGGCGCTTTTTATGATTATTTACAGTTTATCTATGGCTTTCCGCCCGCCGGGGGACTATACTTGCCTCAACGCGCGAAAGCGGAGGTGCTCCTATGAAACGCGCCGTTTCCATATTGCTCCTGCTGGCCCTCTCCCTGTCTTTGAGCGCCTGCCGCCCCGGCGCGCCGGCGGAGAGCGCCCCGCCCTCCCCCGCTCTCACTCTCACCGCCGACGGGCTGGCCCGTGCCGCCGTGTCCGCCGCCGGACGTGACCCGGAAGATTTGGAGCGCCTGAACGACACCCTGGATTCCGCGGGCCTGGCGGAGTATATCGCCAACTCCTACGGCGTCGAGGGCTGGACGGACTGCGCCGTCTACCGGTCCGGCGGAGCCGAGGTCTTTGAAATCGCCGTTTTGGAACTGGACAGTACCGTCTCAAACGACGACGCCGTGGCCGGTCTGAAACAGTATCTCCACAACCGGGAGGGCGACTTCACCGGCTACGCTCCCGACCAGGCGGACATCGCCGCCCATGCTCTCACCGCCGTCCGGGAGCAGGACGGCAGGCGTTTCGCCGCCTTGCTGCTCTGCGAGAATCCGGAGGACGCCAGGGACGCCTTTTTGACCCCGGCGGGGGACGGCGTTCCCTCCGGGACGGACGCGCCGGAACCCTCCGCCTCCCCCTCCGGGAGCGTCCGGCCGGACGCCGCTCCGGAACCCGCCCCGACCCCCGCCTCGGGCGCCGTCGCCTACCCCGGCCGCGTCCCCTTCACCGATCCTGGCAAGGACGATATGACCATCTACGACACCTCCGCCATCCTGTCCGCCTGGGAGGAGGGGGACCCCTCCTCCCTGTCCGGCTATGACCGAGCCATCTATGATAAGGCGGCGGCCGTCCTCGACAGCCAGATCTCAGACGGTATGACCGGCCTGGAAAAGGAGTACGCCCTGTACCTGTGGACCATCACCCACATGGAGTACGACTACAACCACCAGGATCCCTTCGCCACGGTGAGCCGGGACTCCTTCACCCCCTACGGCGGACTGGTCCGGGGCACGGGCGTGTGCCTGGGCTTCTCCTCGGTATTCCAACTGCTGATGGATATGGCCGGCGTGGAGTGCATCACCGTGGTGGGGGCGGCCTACGACAGCGAGGAGGACCACGCCTGGAACATGGTGCGGCTGGACGGCCAGTGGTACTGCGTGGACGCCACCTGGGACTGGACCTATTACAAGGACCTGGGCTATATGCGGTATTTCAATGTGACCAGCGATTTCATGGCGGCGGAGGACCATCAGTGGGACTACGGCAGCGTGCCCGAGGCCACCGCCGCGTCCCCCTGGACCCCGCCCCGCAATCCCGACTTTCACGATTCCTGATCCAAAAAGGCAAAGCGTCCGTCCTCCCGCTGCAGCGGGAGGACGGCGCAAAAATTTTCGGCGGTTTTATAGGTTTGTCAAACATATTGGACAGCGAAATCGACAGGGGAGCGCCAGGGAAGGGGCCTCATCGGTAAGCTGTTGGAGCGGCGATTGTGGTAAACTCATTGATGGCGGTGTACTGGTACAGACGGAGTTCCGGGTCGGTGATGCAGGCTCGGGGCACCACCTTCACATCCGCCTGGACCCGCTCTCCGGGACAGGTCATTGGCTGACAGGGCCTGGACGGATGTGTTTTTCTCTCCTTCTTCGCAGGGAACATCCCCTTTAACCGATGTGGCCGGTTCCCTCACCTGTTCTTTTTCCCGCTTGTCCAACCTCTATTGTAAACCTACAAAAACCCCGCCAAATCAGGCAAAAAGTGCTTGACTGGCGGGGTTCCCTGTGTTAT
>CAYPEE010000109.1:0-5842 GCA_964409665.1 uncultured Oscillospiraceae bacterium | reverse complement strand
GGGGCCTTTTGTCGTTTCTATTGATTTGCGCCCGGATCGGAGGGAGCGCCGTCCTCCGGGGTATCGGGGGCAGGACCGGGGTCCTCCTGGACGCCGCCGGGGATGGGCTGAAAGTCTGTGTCGTCGGCAAAGGCGTCGTTCTGCACGGGAGCCGACAGTTCAGGCGCCTGGTCCGCAGGCGGGCATTTGGACTCAGAAGCGGCCCTGAACCCGGTGATGACGGCGGCTAGATCCAAAACGGCCTCCACGATCAGTCCGAAAGCCACGACGCGCCACAGCATTTCCCTGGCCTTGAAGGGATCGACCAAAATCAGTACGCCGATGCCCAAGGCGATGACCGCGTTCAGTACCGTGAGATACCAGTAGCGGATATGGAAACGGAGCCGGTCAATGCCCTGCTGAAACTTGAAAGCGCCCGCGACCAGCAGCGCGATGCCGTAAATGAGAGTGAGGGAGGGGAACAGGCTGTTGCGGAACACGAACAGAGAGCCGGCCACGACGCAGAGCAGGCCGATGGCCAGTTTCTTTTCCGCGGCGGCCCGTTCCGCGTGGGAGACAAAATAGATGATGACGCACACGACGCCGACGATCAGCAGGACCGCGCCCAAGATGAACAGCACCAGCCGGGTAAACCGGTCCGGGTCGATCAGCAGGATAACGCCGATGGTCAGTTCCACCAGGCACAGGATGATAAATCCGAGATTTGCGCGCAAAGTTTTCAAAGCGATTCCCTCCTTGTGACGCATGGCAGTGGATCAGCGGTGTTTGCCCAGGAAGAACAGGGCCATGCAGCCGGGGCCGGTGTGGGCGGCGATAACGGGTCCGATGGTGTTGATGAGGACCTCTTTGACGCCGAACCGGGCCTTTATCTCGGCGGCCAGCTGATCCGCCTCCTCATAAGAGTCGGTGTGGCTGATAAAGACGGTCTGTTGCGCGGGGTCTGGGTCGGCCAGTTCCGCCATCTTGTTCGCCAGGCCCTTGAGGGAGGCCTTGCGGCCGCGGGCGGTGGACACTTTGATCAGGTGGCCCTCGTTGTCCACGTGGAGGATGGGCTTGATCTGGAGCATGGTGCCCACCACGGCGGTGGCGCCGGACACCCGGCCGCCCTTTTTGAGGTAAAAGAGGTCGTTCACGGTGAACCAGTGGCACAGGTGGAGTTTGTTCGCCTCCGTCCAGTCCCGGACCTCCTCGATGGACTTGCCGGCGGCCTTCTCTTTGGCGGCCAGATAGACCAGCAGGCCCTGGCCCAGGGAGGCGCACAGGGTGTCCACCACATAGAGTTTCCGGTCCGGGTACTGCTCCCGGAGGTTCTCCGCAGCGATCAGATAGGAATTGCAGGTGGCGGAGAGTCCGGAAGAGAAGCCCAGCGCCAGCACATCCTTGCCGGCTTTCAGGAAGGACTCGAAAGTCTCGGTGGCCTGGCCCACGTTGACGGCGTTGGTGGTGGCCATGGAACCCGCCTTCTGCCGGCGGGTCAGTTCGTCGGGAGACATCTCCCGGTTGTCCGGGTAGTTGAGGTAGGTCTTGCCGTCGATGGTAAAGGTCAGGGGGAGAACCTCGATCTGAAGTTCTTTGACAATATGGTCGGGCAGGTCGGCGGACGAATCGGTGATGATCACATAGTCGCTCATAACAGGAAAAACCTCCAAATCTCTCTGAGCGCGCCGGACGGCGTCCTCTTTCCATATGATAGCACGGTATCGCGCTTTTTGCAAACAAATTTTTGAGAAATCTCTGGATAAACGCGCCTGCGGCGTCCGGCGGCGGCAAAAAAGGTTTGACAACCCCGTTTTCCTGTGTTATGATCCTGTCAGCGCGGTGAAGCGGATCAGTAACCGGGTGAACATGTCGTTCCGGGTCCTCTGCTCCTGGTGGAGCGGGGGATTTTCTGTTGGACGGACCACAACTGGAGGGAGAGATCTAATTATGCAGCTCTATGAAGAACTGGTGGCCCGGGGCCTCATCGCCCAGGTCACGGATGAGGACCAGATCAGGAACATGATCAACCGGGGCGAGGCCACCTTCTACATCGGCTTTGACTGCACCGCCGACAGCCTCACCGCCGGCCATTTTGTCACGCTGACCCTGATGAAACGGCTCCAGCAGGCGGGCAACAAGCCCATCGCCCTGATCGGCGGCGGCACCACCATGATCGGAGATCCCTCCGGCCGGACCGATATGCGCAAGATGCTCACCCGCGAGGACATCGAGCACAACGCCGAGTGTTTTCAGCGCCAGATGGAGAAATTCATCGAGTTCGGCGAGGGCAAGGCCCAGATGGTCAACAACGCCGACTGGCTGCTGGACCTGAACTATGTGGATCTGCTCCGGGAAGTGGGCGCCTGTTTCTCGGTGAACAATATGCTCCGGGCGGAGTGCTATAAACAGCGTATGGAGCGCGGCCTCTCCTTCCTGGAGTTCAACTATATGATCATGCAGTCCTACGACTTCTACTACCTGTTCCAGCACTACGGATGCAACATGCAGTTCGGCGGCAACGACCAGTGGTCCAATATGCTGGGCGGCACCGAACTCATCCGCCGGAAACTGGGCAGGGACGCCCACGCCATGACCATCACCCTGCTCACCGACTCCAACGGGAACAAGATGGGCAAGACCGCCGGGAACGCCGTGTGGCTGGACCCCAACAAGACCAGTCCCTACGACTTCTATCAGTACTGGCGCAACATCGGCGACGCCGATGTGATGCGCTGCATCCGCATCCTCACTTTCCTGCCCCTGGAGCAGATTGAGGAGATGGACCGCTGGGAGGGCAGCGACTTGAACCGGGCCAAGGAGATCTTGGCATGGGAACTGACCGAGATGGTCCACGGCAGGGAGGAGGCCGACAGGGCACAGGCCGCCGCCCGGGCCCTCTTCGGAGGGGACGGCGGCCACGGCGATATGCCATCCACCGCTCTGGCCGACGGCGACTTTGCCGGCGGGAAGATCGGAGTGCTGGCTCTGATGGTCAGGTGCGGACTGGCCGCCTCCAACGGCGAGGCCCGCCGGCTGATCCAGCAGGGCGGCGTGTCTGTGGGCGGCGCTAAGATCACCGATCCCAACCTCTACTATGACAGGGCCGCTTTCGAGGGCGGGCTGGTCATCCGGAAGGGAAAAAAGGTATTCCACCGGGCGGTGCTGGCGTAATCGGGGCATAAAACAACCGGACGCGGAAGCGTCCGGTTGTTTCGCAGCCCAGCAGCCGTTGACAGGGGCGGAGGGCTGTGCTATACTGGCATCAACAACAATAGAGAGGGCTGAAAGAATGGTTAACGGCTGAATTTGATTTTCGCGCGTATCACTGTCTCTGGTCCACGCCGATGGGTGGGCCTGATCGTTGTCGCCGAAAGTCAGAGGATGCCGGGTCATTTTAGCCGGAGCGTCTTTGCTTCGGCGCGCCCTTATGTCATCCTCCGCTGCTTTCGGTTTCCGAGGGCAGCTTTTTTCTGCCCGTGAAAAGGAGGTAATATGTTTCAAATCAGACATCTCACCATCACCCATACCAGGGATCTGCGGACCCTGATCGAGGACTTTTCCTTCGTCTTACACCCCGGCGACAAGGCCGTGGTCATTGGGGAGGAGGGCAACGGCAAATCCACTCTGTTGAAATGGCTCTATGACCCCGCTCTCATCGAGCCCTACTGCCAGTGGAGCGGGGAGACCGCCGGCGACCCCGGTCCCATGGGCTATCTGGCCCAGGATTTGACGGCGGAGGAGCAGTCCATGCCGGTCCGCGATTTCTGCGCCGCCTCGCCGTTCTTTTTCGACGTGACCCCAAAGGAGTTGAGCGAGATCGCCCGGCGGCTCCGGCTCCCGGCGGAGATCTTCTATGCCGACCGCCTGGTGGGCACCCTCTCCGGCGGGGAGCGGATCAAGCTCCAGCTGGCCCGGCTGCTGTTCGCACATCCGGCAACGCTGCTGCTGGACGAGCCCTCCAGCGACGTGGACCTGCCCACCCTGGAGTGGATGGAGGGATTCATCAACGGCTACCAGGGCATCTGCCTCTATATCTCCCATGATGAGACCCTCATCGAGCACACCGCCAACATGGTCCTCCACATCGAGCACCCCAGAGAGGGCAGACCGCCCCGGTGTACCGCCCAGCGGCTGGGCTACCGGGAGTATGCGAGCCGCCGGGACGCGGGTATCGCCTACCAGACCCGGCAGGCCCGGATGGAGCGGGAGGAGTACGATAAGAAGCTGGAGCGCTGGCGGCGCATCCAGCAGAGCGTGGAGCACGCCCAGAACACCATCTCCCGCAGTGACCCGGCGGGGGGCCGCCTGCTGAAAAAGAAAATGCACGCCGTCCAGTCCATGGGACGCCGCTTCGACCGGGAGGCGGCGGAGATGACCAGGCCGCCGGAGGTGGAGATGGCCATGTTCCTCTCCTTTCCAGAGGAGGTGCGCCTGCCGGCGGGAAAGATCGTGCTGGACATGGCCCTGCCCGAACTGCGGGCGGGAGAGAAGCTGCTGGCCAGAGACGTTCGCCTGCGGGTGATGGGCGGGGAGAAAGTGGGGATTGTGGGGGCCAATGGCGCGGGAAAGACCACCCTGCTGCGGGAGATCGCCCGCCTGCTGCTGCCCCGCCGGGACATCCGCGCCGCCTATATGTCCCAGGACTACGCCGAGACCCTGCCCCTGGAGCAGACCCCAATCGACTATCTGGCGCCCACCGGCCACATGGCCGCCCAGACCCGGGCCAGGACCTATCTGGGCAGCCTCCGGTATGCCCGCGAGGAGATGGTCCATCCCATCGGCGCGCTGTCCGGCGGCCAGAAGGCTAAGCTGCTGCTGACAAAAATGGCGCTGGATGGGGTCAGCGTCCTGCTGCTGGACGAGCCCACCCGGAATTTCTCCCCCATCTCCTGCCCACGGGTTCGGCAGGCCCTCCGGGAGTACCGGGGGACCATTATCTCGGTGTCCCACGATCGAAAGTATTTGGCCGAGGTGTGCGATAGGGTGTACCGGCTGACCGGCGGCGGACTGCGCCTGGAGCGGTAAACGAAAAAACCGGACGCTGGGAGGCGTCCGGTTTTTGATCTCATTGACTGACCACGTCGGCCATCGTGTAAAGCCCCGGTTTGTCCACGCCGGCCAGGAACTTGGCGGCCTTCACCGCGCCGCTGGCGAAGATCTCCCGGCTGGCGGCGTGGTGGCTGATCTCGATGACCTCGTCCCGCCCGGCGAAGACGACGGTGTGATCCCCCGCGATCGTGCCGCCCCGGACGGAGGAGATCCCGATCTCCCGGCCGTCCCTCGCTCTGCGGACGCTGTGCCGGTCAAAGACGTACTCCGGCTCGTAGGGCAGGCCCTGGGCAGCGGCGTCCGCCAGCATGAGGGCGGTGCCGCTGGGGGCGTCCAGTTTCCGGCGGTGGTGCCGCTCCACGATCTCCACATCATAATCCGGGCCCAGCAGGGCGGCGGCGCGGCGTACCAGGTCCGTGAGTACATTGATCCCTAAGGACATATTGGCGGAGCGGAAGATGGGGATCCGCTCCGAGGTGCGCGCAATGAGGGCGAGCTGCTCCTCGCTGTAGCCGGTGGAGGCCAGCACCGCCGGGATGTTCCGCTCCGCGCAGAAGTCCAGCAGGGGCTCCAGGGCGGAGGGGTGGGAGAAGTCGATGACCGCGTCGCCCTCCGCGGCGACGGCGGTGGGGGAGGAGAACACCGGGAAACCCTCCATGGGCCTGGGCAGGATATCGATGCCGGCGGAGACCTCCACGTCGGGGTCGGCGGCGCAGATTTCGGCCACCGTCCGGCCCATGTGGCCGCAGCAGCCGGAGAGGATTATCTTTCGCATGGCGTGCGCACCGCTTACAGCAGGCCCATGCGGGTCATG
>CAYPEE010000108.1:0-5869 GCA_964409665.1 uncultured Oscillospiraceae bacterium | reverse complement strand
ACTTCTGGCTCCGCCCGATCTCCAGGCCCTTCTCGAAGGCCTGCCGGTTCAGAGGGAGCAGTTTGGGCTTGGAGCCCAGCTTGTGCTCAACGGTATCCCACACCACGCCGGGGGGGACCACCTCGGTATAGCTCACATATACGCCCAGCATGATGACGTTCAGGACCTTGGCGTTGCCCATCTCCAGAGCCATCTCGGTGACGGGGGCCCGGACTACCTTCACGTCGGGGCGGTCGATTTGGTCCTCGTCCACGATGGAACTGTTGATAAACAGGGTGCCGCCCTGTTTCAGGGTGGGCAGGAACTTGGACAGGGAGGGGCCGTTCATCACGATGAGATCGTCCATCACGTCGCCCAGCGGGGCGCCGATCAGCCCGTCGGAGATGACCACAAAGCAGTTGGCGGTGCCGCCGCGCTGCTCCGCGCCGTAAGAGGGGAAGAAGGTCACGTTTTTATCGGTGGCGTCGCAGGCGGCCTGGGCCAGGAACTTGCCCAGGGTCATAACGCCCTGTCCGCCGAAGCCGGCCACGCACAGATTGGTTTCCATATCCGGCCCTCCTTATTTCTTGTCCCGGACGACGCCCAGGGGGAACTCGGGCAGCATCTTCTGCTCGATGAAGTCCAGGGCGTCCAGCGGGTCGAGGCCCCAGTTGGTGGGGCAGCTTGTGACGATCTCCACCATGGAGAAACCCTTGCCCTCCAACTGGTAGGTGAACGCCTTTTTGATGGCGTTCTTGGTTTTGATCACGTTCTGCGGGGTGTTGCAGCTGCACCGCTCCAGATAGTGGGGGGCGGTGAGCTGATTGAGGATCTCGCACATATGCATGGGATAGCCGTGCTCCTCAGCGATGCGGCCCCTGGGAGCGGTGGTGGCCTTCATGCCCAGCAGGGTGGTGGGAGCCATCTGGCCGCCGGTCATGCCGTAAATGCCGTTGTTGATAAAGATCACGGTGATGTTCTCGCCCCGGTTGGCGGCGGAGACGGACTCGGCCAGACCGATGGAGGCGAAGTCGCCGTCGCCCTGATAGGTGAAGATCAGGGAGTCGGGGCTGGTGCGCTTCATGCCGGTGGCCACGGCACAGGCGCGGCCGTGGGGGGCGGTGATGGTGTCGTAGGCGATGTAGTCCATGTGGAGGCCGCAGCAGCCGATGCCGGTGATCATGACAGACCGGTCGATGACGCCCAGTTCGTCGATGACCTCACCGATGAGTTTGGCCACGGTGGAGTGCATACAGCCGGGGCAGAAACCGGAGACCTTGTCCTCCTGGATGGTCAGCGTGCGGGAATAAATCTTTTCCATATCTCGTTCCCCCTTACTTGGCCAGAATGGCGTCCACAGCCCTGAGGACGGCATCCCGGCTCATGATGTTGCCGCCGGAACACAGGCAGGTCTCGATGGGGCAGCGGCCCTTCACGCCCAGATCCACGTCCTGCACCAGTTGGGCGGGGATGGACATCTCCACGTCCAGCACGCCCTTGCACACGCCGTAGTCGATCTTGTCAAAGGAGGCGTAGGGGAAGGGATGGACGGTGATGGGACGGATGAGGCCGACCTTCTTGCCCGCGGCGCGGCAGATGTCCACCGCGGACTTGCCGATGCGGGCGCAGACGCCGTATGCGGCGATAATGACCTCGGCGTCCTCGATCCTGTACTCCTCCACCTGGATGTCCTCCTGCCAGGAGGCGTAGAGGGCGGCGGCCTTCTCGTTCTCCTGCTGCATGACGGCGGTGTTCCACTGGCCGGGCTGGATCCAGGAGCGGTGCGCGTAGTCCAGCTTGTGGCCGGTGCAGGTCCAGGCGGCCTTGCCGGCCTTGATGGCGGCGATCTCCTCGTCGGTCTTCATGGGGGGCAGTTCCACCGGCTCCATCATGGTGCCGATGACGCCGTCGGCCAGCACCAGCACGGGATTGCGGTCCCGGTCGGCGTAGTCGAAGGCGGCATAGGTCAGGTCCACGGCCTCCTGTACGGTGGAGGGGGCCAGCACCAGCATCTCGAAACCGCCGTTTCCGCTGGCCTTGGTGGCCTGGAAGTAGTCCTGCTGGGCGGGCTGGATGGCGCCCACGCCGGGGCCGCCGCGGGAGATGTTGGCATAGACGATGGGGATGCGCGCGGCGGCGCAGTAGGAGATGCCCTCGCTCTTCAGGGCGATGCCCGGAGAGGAGGAGGAGGTCATGCTGCGGGTGCCGGCGGCGGCGGCTCCGTAGACCATGTTGACGGAGGCCACCTCGGATTCGCCCTGGACGAAGGTGCCGCCCACCTCGGGCAGCCGGCGGGCGAAGTACTCTGGGATCTCGTTTTGCGGGGTGATGGGATAGCCGGCGAAGAAACGACAGCCGGCTCGGACGGCCGCTTCAGCGATGGCCTCGCAGCCTTTCATCAGGATTCTTGCCATGTACGTTTCTCTCCTTTACCGATAGACTTCGATGGCGCCGTCGGGGCAGATCCGGGCGCACATACAGCAGGCGATACACGCCTCCTGATGGACGGGCTCCACATACTCGTAGCCCTTGGAGTTGACGTTCTTGCCTACCGCCAGCACCTGCTTGGGGCAGTACTTCACGCAGTACCTGCAGCTCTTGCAGCGCTCGGCGATGACCTTGATCATTGCCATGTGAGATCCTCCTTTCCCCAGTGTTTCAGACCGCTCTCTATCATCAAGGCTTCAGACAAGCCAGGGATACGCCAATTCCAGCCGGATGGGCAGAACCGGCACGTCCACCAGTTTGGCGGCCTCGGCGGCGATGTCCTCCCGGGCGCAGGCGAACGCGACGGGCAGGTAGGGGCTGATGAGTTCCACCGTTTTGCTGTGGCCGGCCAGGAACTCCTCCAACCGGGTGGTGATTCCATTGTTGGGGTTGGACACGACGGTCAGCTGCTCCAGCCGCACATGGGAGACCCCCAGGATCCTGCCCAGGGTCCCGTCGATGTGCTCGATGGTGTCCGACCAGGGCCGGAAGGCGTTGACCACATAGAGGACCGCCGTCTCCGGCCGGTTCAGCCAGGGGGCGAATCCGCCGATGGACCGGGCGCCGATGTAGTCGCCCCCCACGTCCAGCACCGTGAGGCAGCCGGGGTCCCGCAGCAGGGGGGACACGCCGCCCACCAGGGTGGGGGCGTCCATGAACTGCTCCATAAAGTGAACGGCGACCTTCCCGGCCTTCAGCCGGGCCGCCGCGTCCCGGGAGCGGAACAGGGGCTTGGTCATGTCCAGATCGAAGAAGTGGACGGGCAGGGAGGAGCGCTCCGCCAGTTTCCGGGCGAAGGTCATGGCGACCTCGCTCTTGCCGCCGCCCGCCTCGCCCACAAAGACGAAGTTCTTTTTGCCGGACAGCGCCTTGAAGATCCGCTCCATACGCCGCCTCCTCCCGTGGATATTCACAAGCCGGAACAGAAACCACGAATCATTATACACCATTTCCACCAAATTGTCGAGAGGAGAATGGGACTTTTTCGGAACACGTTCAGTATAGCCCAAAATCATATATTTTGCAAGATATATAATACAAGAAATATTCACCAAAATTTTGCGCGGAAAACTGTTCATCTTGACAGGTCCCGCTCTCCGGGATAAAATAGCGGGACGGGACAAACGGAAAACGGGGGGACCGCTATGAAAGAGATCATCCTGCTCAAACAGGGGGAGATGGTGCTGAAGGGCCTCAACCGCCGGGGGTTCGAGGAGAAACTCATGGGCAACGCCAAGCGGCGGCTGAAGAAGTACGGCCGTTTCAAACTCTACACCCGCCAGTCCACTACCTATGTGGAGCCTCTGGACGGGAGCTGCGACTTCGAGGGCGCGTGGGAGGCCATGGGCAAGCTGTTCGGCGCGGTGGGGGTCTGCCGGGCCCGGGCCTGCGAAAAAGACGCGGACGCCATGGTCCGGTGCGCCAAAGAATACCTGGGGGACCGGCTGCTGAAGGCCAGGACCTTCAAGGTGGAGTCCAAGCGGGCGGACAAGACCTTTCCCATGACATCCATTCAGCTGTCCCAGTACGTGGGGGGTGAACTCCACGAGGCGTTCCCACACCTGACGGCGGATATGCGCCGCCCGGAGCTCACCGTCCATCTGGAGGTCCGGGAGACCGACGCCTATGTCCACGCCGACCCGGAGCCGGGGGCCGGCGGTCTGCCGGTGGGCATGGGGGGGAGAGCGCTGTCCCTGCTGTCCGGCGGCATCGACTCCCCGGTGTCCACATGGATGATCGCCAAGCGGGGGATCATCGTGGACGCCATCCACTACTACTCCTACCCCTACACCTCCCCGGAGGCCAGGGAGAAGGTGCTGGACCTGGCCCGGATCCTGGTGCCGTATACCGGCAAGATGTGCGTTCATGTGGTGCCCTTCACGAAGATCCAGGAGGAGCTGCGCCGGTCCTGCCGGACGGAACTGTTCACCGTCCTCATGCGTCGGTTCATGATGCGCATCGCCTGCCGGGTGGCGGCACAGAACGGCATCCAGGCCCTGGTCACCGGCGAGTCGGTGGGTCAGGTGGCCAGCCAGACGCTGGACGCCATGGTGTGTACCGACGCCGTCTGCGACCGCCCCGTCCTCCGGCCTTTGGTGGGGATGGACAAGGAGGAGATCGTCCGCGTTTCCCGGAAGATCGGCGCGTTTGAGACCTCCATCCTCCCCTATGAGGACTGCTGCACCGTGTTCACCCCCCGCCACCCCCGCACCAGGCCGAAGCCGGAGGAACTGGCCGAGGCCGAGCGCGCCCTGGACGTGGAGGGGCTGGTGGAGGAGGCCGTGGCGGGCATCGAGCGGGTCATACTGGATCTGTGATCAAATCAATTAAAAAACGGAAAAAACCGCCCCGATCTCGGGGCGGTTTCGCGTATCCGGCCGGCTCAGACGACCAGTCCGCCGTTGGGAGAGAGCACCTGTCCGGTGAAAAAAGAGGCGTCCTCCCCCGCCAGAAAGGCGATGGCTCTGGCGGCCTCCTCCGCCGTTCCGATGCGGCCCAGAGGGGTCTCCTCCGCCAGAGCGGCCAGATCCGACGGGGACAGGCGGGCGTTCATCTCGGTGTCGATGACGCCCGGCGCCACGCAGTTCACCCGGATGTGAGAGGGTCCAAGTTCCTTGGCCAGGGCCTTTGTGTAGGCGATGACCGCGCCTTTTGTGGCGGAATAGGCGGCCTCGCAGGAGGCCCCCGTCTGCCCCCACATGGAGGACACGGTGACGATGCTGCCCGCCTTTCGGCGCAGCATGTGGGGCAGCACCGCCCGGCAGCAGTGGTGCACGCCGTCCACGTTGACGGCGAACAGCCGCCGCCAGTCCGCTTCACTGATCTGACTGATGAGACCCATGTGGGAGAGGCCGGCGCTGCAGATCAGACTGTCCAACTGGCAAAATGTCTCCAGCACCGTGTCAACCATCCGGCGCGCCTGCCCCTCGTCGGCCACGTCGGCCCTGACCGCCAGCGCGGGGACCCCCAGGGCGGACAGTTCCTCCGCCAGGGCGCGGGCCCGCTCCCCACTGTGGAGATAATTGACCGCCACCCCCCAGCCCCGGCGGGCCAGTTCCCGGGCGGCGGCGGCGCCGATGCCCCGGCTGCCGCCGGTGATAAGCGCGTATCGCATACGGCTCCCTCCTTGCGAATGTCTATCCGCAGTATATAACGGATACGGCGGCCCGGTCAACGGGTAAAAGAGCTTCCCCGGCAAAAACCGGGGAAGCTCTGGGTCGGGTGCGGAGCCGGAAGGGGCTCACTTGCCGAATGTCTCGCGGAAACGCATGAGGAGGGTCGCGGTCTGGTCGCGGTTGGAGTTGCCGGCGGGGTCAAGGATACTGTCGGACTTGCCCTCGATCAGGCCGGCGCCCACCGCCCAGCGCATCGCGGTCTCGGCCCCGTCCCAGCCGCTGATGGA
>CAYPEE010000107.1:0-5895 GCA_964409665.1 uncultured Oscillospiraceae bacterium | reverse complement strand
GGGCTGTTCGAGTATGAGGACTATCAAAACGCTCCCACCCGCGCCGCCGCGTCCGCTTTCATCACCCGCGCCATTGAGGACAATTTGGACCAGATCGGCAAGCGGGAAAACTACCTGGACTACATCGCCAACCGCCCCCGCGCTCAGAAACTCGGGGCGCACGGCCTGTTCAGCGGAACCGACGAGCGGATAGTTCTGTCTCAGGTGGCAGACATCGTTGCCCATCACCCCGGAAACGTCTGGCTGCCCATCCTCTCCCTGCGCCGGGAGGACGCCGACCGGCTGGGGTACAACAGTGCCGAGGTGTGGAGAGAACTCCTGTCCTCATGCGCCCCCGAGATGGCAAAGGCCATGAAGATCCCCCAGGACCAGTTCCGCTGGTACGCCGCCTTCCACGACGAGGGCGAGCACCCCCATGTAGTGCGTCCGTAAGGACAGCTCATTTGCAGTCCGTGGGCTGTATGAAATTCTACCTTGAGCAAGTAGTAGGAAAAAATATCAACGCGGGTTTTCCCGCAACCTATCGTCTCCCGGCTTATCCAAAAGGGAAACCGGATGGGGAGTGCAGCATACCGGAGTATGTGGTGTGCCCGAGCTTCACGGGCACGGGTGCAGAGAGACGAAAAATCGTGTACAAGGATGAAAGCTAAACTGCCTGCTTGATAGTCAGAGGCTGGGCACAGGGTGACCCCCGGCGTATGGAAGCTGAACTCGCCGGTGTCGTGGCACATATGCGTGGACTGTATGCCATTCTCACAAGGGGAAATTGAGATGGCAAAAATCAATCGAACTGTTACCATTGACGGCGTGAAACGCTGGATTCATGCCAGCACGGAACAGGAGTACGCTGACAAGCTGTTAATGCTGTCCCATGGGGAACCACAGGAAAGGGCAAGGCACCCTTTCAAAGAATATGCGTGGAGTTGGTTTGAAACGTACTCGAAACCCAACATTCAAACGGCTACACAGGAACTTTACAAACGGCTGTTTTCCTGTCATATCATGCCCATACTGGGGGACATGGCGGTGGAGGACATCGGCACTGGCGAGATACAGCGTCTATTCAATACCATGGACACGGCCAAAGAAACAAAGTACAAAGTGAAACGTCTTTTGAATCAGGTATTCAATGCCGCGATAGACGACGGGTTTCTGGTAAAGAACCCCTTGCTGTCAGACCGTATCAAAATAACGGGCGCGGAGAGCAAGACGACAGAGGTTTACAGCGTTGGACAAATGCAATATCTGGTTCAGCATATTGGGGACGTGAAGCAACCGTTAGACCGTGCGTACATCGCTTTGCAGGCATTGCACCCGTTGAGGCTGGAGGAAGTTCTGGGGTTGACGTGGGCGGACGTGGACATGGAGCGAATGGCCTTGCATATCAACCGGGCCGTCACGCACCCGAAACGAAACAGACCGGAAGTAAAAGAGACCAAAACGAAAAGCAGTGTGCGGGTAATCGGGCTTTCCCAACTTGCGGTCCCCTACTTAACCCCTGGCGAGGCGGACGGGTTTGTGCTGGGCGGTGACAGTCCCCTGAGTTATTCGGCAAGTCCGCCGTATGTGTGACCGCATTCAGAAAGATACCGGCTTTGGCGAAAAGATACTCCCGAAACGCTTTCGTACCACCGTACTGACAGATTTATACGACAAGACAAGGGATATAAAGCTGGTACAGGCGGCGGCTGGACACACCACCGCAGAAATGACGCTGAAACACTACGTCAAAGGCCGTGGGGACGTGGTGCGGTCAGCGGCGGCAATCGAAAGCGCATACGCTGCCCCACAGGGGTAAAATTTGCAGGGGATTTGCAAAGCTGGAAAGCTGGAAACCGTTGATACGAGCGGGTTTCACGGCTGTCAGGCGGGAAAATATTTGCAAAATTATTGCAAAATTGCCCCCGCTCGATGGGTGAGACCTTTCCAAGCAAAAGAAAAAGTACCAAAAACTTTCGTTTTCAGTACCTTTTCCACGGTTTTCTTTGGTCCGAGTGGCGGGATTTGAACCCGCGACCTCTTGCTCCCAAGGCAAGCGCCCTACCCCTGGGCTACACCCGGATATTCGCCGCTCTCCCCGCCGCCTGTCCCGGAGGCGGGGGCGGAGGTCCGTTCTCCGCGTCCCCGCGCTCACAGGCCCATGATCCTGTTGTCCCCGGACAGGCCGTCCTTTTTCAGCATATTCTCCAGTACCTCCACGTCGGAGGTGATGTCCATGGCCTCGTCCTGGAACAGCTTGTCAAGCTGCTTCTCGAACCCGGCTACCACCTGATCCATCATCCCCTCGATGCGGGCTTTGGCGGCGGAGATGTTCTCCCCCTCGATGCCCTGGGCGTCCAGCTGGGCGTAGGCCCGGAGGATCTTCAGGGTGGTGGGCAGATAGTAGTTCAGGAAGGAGCGCAGCTGGGCCTCCCGGTCGGGATGAGCCTTCTGGTAGGTCAGGATCTTCCGGGTGATCTCCTCGATGCGGTCGATCTTGGCGGACATGATCTCGTCGGGGATGTCGTCGTTCACCTGCCGGATCTGGCGCAGGATGTCGTCCTCCCGGGTCTCGGCCCGCCGGGCGCTCTCCGGCGCGGGCTCCTCCTGCTGTGGCTGGCGGTAGCCCATCTCTGTGAGGAACAGCTTGCCCTCGGCCAAATCGACGTAGCCGGTGGGCAGATAGCCCTTGGCCAGCATCCGCCTGAGGTCCTTGCACAGCTTTTCGACGGGCACCCCGAAGTTGGCCGCCATGTTGGCCAGGGACACCTCCCGGTTGGCGCCGATATACCCCAGATAACTGGCGTAGCGCTCCGCCCGGCGGCGCTTGTTGATGCCGCTGATCAGCATCCCCGCGCCGACGGCCACGAGCGCCGCCAACATCAGCGCGTTCACCAGTTCCTCCTCAAAGAACAGGCCCAGGAACAGACTTCCAAAGAGTTCCCCCAGCGCCGCCAAAAAGCCGATCCCGAAGATCCCGGCCATCACTCCGCCGCCGATCATTAGGCCCCTGCTGCCCTTGGCCTCGGCCTGGGCCCGGCTCAGCGCGGCGTCCCACTGGGAGCGGACGTTCCAGCCGTCATCCGGTTTCCGCCGCGCGGTCTGCCCGGCCGTCCGGCTCTTCTGCGCCCGGGCCGCGTTTTCCCCGGCCGCCTTCTGCCGGACATTTTTGAACTCCCCTGTCACGTCCCGGCCCATGTTCACAAAGGCGCCCTCCCCCTGGCCGGCGGCCCGGCGGACGCCGCTCTGAAACGCGTCCTTCCGGCTCCGGCTCATGGCGGTCACCTTGCGCACGAACCAGACCACAGAGATGATCTTGGTGATAAGAGAGGGGAGCAGGAACAGGATGCCCATGGCGATCCAGTCCCCCCAGCCGCTTCTGTCTTTCCCGGGCGCGGGGGGCGCGGGCGGCGGATACTGGGGGCCGCCGCTGCCGTAGTCAAAGCGGTAGCCGGGGCCGCCCTGCTGGTGATAGCTGTTGTTCCCCTGCGAACCCGTGCCGCCCGGGCCGTGCTGCCGGTCCTCCGCCATGGCTGTCCCTCCCTTCGGCGCGATCGCGACTCTATCGCTTTTATTATATACTTTCGGGGGTTGGCTGTAAATAACCAACTTTTATAATTTTTCGTGAACTTCCCGCGCCCGCGCCCGCCTCATATTCCCCTCCCCGGCCGCATATAAATCACCAGACCACAGCGGGGAGTGTTTTTGTGAAAGGGAACATGGAAGAGCGCGCCCGTGATTTGGCGCTGTACATCATCGAAAACCGGGCCACCGTCCGCAGCGCGGCCCGGGCATTCGGCATCAGCAAATCCACGGTACATAAGGATCTGAGCGAGCGTCTGCCCGCCTTCAACCACTCCCTTTACGACCAGGTGAAGGCCATCCTGGACGAGAACAAGGCCGAACGCCACATCCGGGGCGGCATCGCCACCCGAAAAAAGTATAAGGGCGTCTGACCGGCGGGGCCGCGGCGAAAGTTCGCGGTCCCGCGCTTTTTCCCCACGGATATATTTTCGCTTTTTGATACCAAATTGTAACCATTTTTTGAGGGATTTTCCTTGCTCAAATCAAAATATAGTGGTAAAATATTCGCGGCTCTCTATATCTCTTGTATTTGAATACATTTCCTCTCATGGAAGAAACCGTCTTGAGAGGACCACAGGGTTGAGAGGATCAGAGGATTATGAAAATGAAAGACGCCAATGTGAAAAACCGGAAAAAGATACCCGTGCCCCTGATCGTCGCCGCCGTGGCGGCGGCTCTGGCCGCCGTGACGGCGGGGGCCTATCTGGGGCTGTGCCGCTGGGTACAGACCAACGGCAGGCTGCTGCCCGGCGTGACCGCCGTAGACGACAGCGGCGCTGTGGTGGCCGACCTGGGCGGCATGACGCGGGAGGACGCCGTGGCGCAGATGACCCGGACCATAGGTCAAAAGCTGCAGGACCGGTCCCTCACGGTCCGCTATGGAGACGGAAAGTCCGCCACCCTCAGCGGAGAACTGCTGGCCTATTCCCCCGACGCGGCGGTGGCCTCCGGAATGGATGTCAAGGCGAACACCCCCTTCTGGAAACTGGGCGCCCTGTGGCTGGGCATGGCCAAGGCGCCCACCGCCCTGCCCGCGTCCCCCGTCGGCTACTCCGAGGAGGGCGCGGCCGAGGCGAACGATCTGGCGGAAAAGATCGCCAAAGAGGTCTATACGGCCCCGGTGGAGTTTACCTATCAGGTGGACGATGAGAACGTCACTGTGGTGAAGGGGACCGACGGCCGGGAGGCCGTCACCGACAGTCTGGCGGACGACGTGCTGGCCGCCCTCACCGATGGAAAGACCGAACTCTCCGTAGAGACCCGTTCCATCCCTTGCCAGGAGATCACCGCCCAGGCGCTCAACGACCTGATTTATGTGGAACCCCAGGCCCCCACCCAGGACGAGAGCGGCAAAATGATCCCCGCCGTCATCGGCGTCTCCATCGACATCGCCTCCGCTCAGGAGGCGCTGGACGCCATCGGCCCCGGCGAGAGCTGCGCCATCCCCCTGGTGCACACCCCCCCCGCCATCAACGGCGGAGGCGGCGGCACGGAGGAAAACCCCTATGCCGAGGGCATCTATTACAACGATCTGCTGGCGTCGATCACCACCAATCTGGACGGCGTGGCCACCCGCTCCTATAACGTGGGCCTGTCCGCCAAGTCCTGCAACGGTACCATCATCGCCCCCGGCGCCACCTTCTCCTATCTGAACACCATCGGCTCCCCCTCCACGTCCAACGGCTACCAGATGTCCACCGGCTACCAGGGCGGCAGGGTCGTGGATATGGTGGGCGGCGGCGTGTGTCAGGCCTCCTCCTCCCTCTACTACTGCGCGGTGTACGCCAACCTGGAGATCGTCACGCGCGCCGCCCACGCCTTTATCCCCGGCTATGTGCCCAGCGGCCTGGACGCCACCGTGTACTATCCCTCTCTGGACTTCAAATTCAAGAATAACACCGGCTATCCCATCAAGGTCGTGGCCTACACCTCCGGCGGCGCTTGGGGCTCCCTCACCGTCCGGCTGTACGGCACCAACCCCGACGGACACTATGTGAAAACGGAGCGCTATACCACCTCCACCACCGCCTGGACCACCGTGTACAAGCCGGACTCCTCCATCCCCCGGGGCACCACCAAGGTGGACTCGACCCCCTGCACCGGCTACGAGGTGGACGTGTACCGCCTGGTGTACTCCGCCAACGGCACCCTGCTCTCCCGGACCTATGAGAACCACAGCAAATACGCGAAGCGGGACAAGGTCATCCTCTACAACCCGCTGGATTCCGGCCCCTGGGGCGCCGGCGGCGCCCCCGTCCCCACCGAACCGCCGGCTACCCAGCCTCCCGTCACCGAGCCGCCGGTCACGGAACCCCCCGTCACCGAACCGCC
>CAYPEE010000106.1:0-5993 GCA_964409665.1 uncultured Oscillospiraceae bacterium | reverse complement strand
GATCCTCCAGGTTGACGCCCGTGTTCTCGAACCGGCGGGCGATGTACACCACCAGCCGCAGATTATGCTCGATGAGCCTTGCCCGGGCCTCCTGCCGGGTGCCCTCCGACGCGAGAGCCTCCAGACAGGCGGCCTCCTCCTCCCGGCTCAGCGGCGGCGGCAGGGTGTCGCTCCCGCCGATGTAGTGGACCGCGCCCCCGAGGTCGATCCCCAGCCGCGCCAGCAGTCGGCACAGTTCCATATAGGTCCGCTCCAATATCATAATCAAAGCCCTCCGATCAGCGCCTGATAGCCCTCCCCCAGCGCCGTGGGGGACAGGGCGATCAGCAGCCCGTCCAGTGTCTTCCCGTTTTGACGGACCGAGACCGTCCGCACCGCCAGGAGCATTCCGCAGTCCACCCCCACCGCCCGGTAGGGGATGAGCCGCGCCCCCCTCTGCCCCGCCGCGCGGCACCGCTCCACCGAGCCCACCGGGTCCGACGGGTCCGCCCACCGGGGCAGCAGCCCCGTCAGCCGGGCGGCCTCCACCACGGCGACGGGCCGTCCGTCCGCCGGGTCCGTGAGGGAATGGCCCGTGTCCACCAGGGCGGTGAGGACGGCGCTCCCGCCCTCCAGAACGATCTCCATCCTGACCCGCTCTCCCCCGCCCGGGCGCCCGACGCGCCGGAAGAACAGGGACAGCGCGAAGTAGCACCCCACGAACACCAGCAGCAGCAGCCGGAGGTCCACCTTGGAATAGAGGACCCCCCGCTCCAGAGTCAGGGAGAAACCGCCGAACATCTCCAGGGCGAGCACCACTCCGGCCAATCCCGCCGCCGCCCCGAAGAACAGCACCGTAGGCCGCAGCAGATGGGCCTCCCCGCCATAGGCCACGGCCGCCATCCCCACGCCGGAGGCGATCCGGCAGGGCCACGCCGCCAGCCATCCCAGGTCGGGCACAAAAATAAGTACCGCGTACAGCGCCCCAAGCGCCGCCCCCAGGCCGATCCGCCAGCGGACCAGCGCCGCCCCCGCCATCCGGCCAGCCCCCAGCAGGAGCAGGTAGTTGGCCACCAGGTTCAGCAGGAACAGCAGGTCCACATATACTACCGTCACGCCGCCGCCCCCTTTGTCCGTCCTGTCCCATTATAGCGGCGGACGGACTCAAAAAAAGTCAAAGCGGGTACCTGGCGGGAAAAAGCCTGCCGCGCAAAAAACATCCGGCGGCGCCGAAGCGCCGCCGGATCTCTCCCATTCAGATCATTTCGTCCAGCGCCCCCATGAGCGCCTCCATCTCCCGGTCCGTTCCCACGGAAACGCGCAGCCAGTCCGCGATCAGGGGGTCTCCCCACCAGCGCACCAGCACTCCCCGCGCCCGCAGGCCGTCCAGCAGCTCTCTGCCGCCGTGGTCCGGATGGCGGACAAACAGGAAATTGGCCTGGGACGGAAGGACGGTGAATCCTCTCCCCCGGAGGGCCTCCGCCGCCCGCTCGCGGGTGGCCATCACCTTTTTCCGGGTGGTCTGGAAGTAGTCCTCGTCCTCCAGGGCGGCCCGGGCCCCGGCCTGGGCCAGCCGGTCCACCGTGTAGGAGTTGATGGAGTCCCGCACGAGCCGCATACCGGCGATGAGGTTCTCATTCCCCATGGCCCAACCCACCCGGAGCCCGGCCAGGGACCTGGACTTGGATGCGGTCTGCACCACCAGCAGGTTGGGGTATTTCCCGATCAGCCCCACGGCGCTGTCCGCCCCAAAGTCCACATAGGCCTCGTCCACGATGACCGCCGCGTCCGGGTTGGCCGCCAGCAGTTTCTCCACCGCGTCCAGCTCGACGGCGATGCCGGTGGGGGCGTTGGGGTTGGCCAGCACCACCCCGCCGTTGTTCCCGCACAGCAGGTCGATGGGGACGGAGAAATCGGGAGCCATGGGGACCTGCCGGCAGGTCAGGCCGAAATAGCTGGTGTAGACCGGATAGAAACTGTAGGTGACGCGCGGAAAGACGATCTCCCGCTCCGGGTCGAAAAACGCCTGGAACGCGAAGGCCAGCGCCTCGTCCGAGCCGTTGGAGCAGAACACCTGGGCGGGGTCCAGGCCCTCCCGTTCAGCGATGGCGCGCCGCAGTTCGGTACACTCCGGGTCCGGGTACCGCCGCAGGTCCTCCCCCGCCGCGGCCCGGATTGCCTCGACCGCTTTCGGCGCGGGCGGATAGGGGCACTCGTTGGTATTCAGCTTGACCCATTCGCGCTGGCGGGGCTGCTCGCCGGGGGTATACGGCTCCGCGTCCCGGATGCGTCTGCTCCAGAACTCCTTCATACCGTCTCCCCCGCCCGTTTCACCCTGCGGATGGCCTTCTCCGCCCTGCTCCGGGGGGTCATCACCTCGTGGCCGCAGCCGGTACAGCGCAGCTTGAAGTCCATGCCCACCCGCAGCACCGTCCACTCCCTGCTGCCGCAGGGGTGCTGTTTTTTCATCTCGACCACGTCGCCCACCCGGATATCCATCGGCATGGGGATCGCCTCACTTCTTCTTGATCTTGTCCCAGTAGGCTTTGGCCGCCTGCTCGTTTTTGTTGGGGCCGTATTCGTAGTATCTGCGGTCTTTGATGGCGTCGGGCAGATACTGCTGGTCCACCCAGTGGCCCGGGAAATCGTGGGGATAGAGATACCCCTGCTCCCGCTCGAATCCGGCGCCGTCGGCGTGGACGTTCTGTAAATGCCGGGGGTAGTCTCCGGTCCTGCCGGAGCGCACATCGCCCATGGCGGCGTCGATGGCCATGACCACGCTGTTCGATTTCGGCGCGGTGGCGAGCAGGATCACCGCCTGGGCCAGGTGGAGCCTGGCCTCGGGCAGACCCACCTGGAGGGCGCTGTCCACGCAGGCTTTCACGATGGAGATCGCCTGGGGGTACGCCATCCCCACGTCCTCGCTGGCGGAGCACAGGATCCGCCGGATGGCGGTGATCATGTCCCCCGCCTCCAGCAGGCGGGCCAGATAGTGCAGGGCCGCGTCCGGGTCGGAGCCCCGGAGGGACTTCATCAGCGCCGAGGCGATATCGAAGTGGTCGTCCCCGTCCCGGTCGTACCGCATGGCGGAGCGCTGGGCCACCAGCCTGGCGTCATCCAGGGTGACGGTCAGCGTCCCATGGGAGACGCGGCTGGCGTTCATGAGCAGTTCCACGGCGTTGAGGGCCTTGCGCACATCCCCCCCGCAGGAGGCGGCCAGGTGTTCCCGCACCCCGTCCTCGCACGTCACCTTTACGTTCCGCTCCCTGGCCAGGACGCCGATCCCCCGGTCCACGGCGGGCAGGATGTCCTCCGCCGTGAGCATTTTGAACTCGAACACGGTGGAGCGGGACAGGACGGCGTTGAAAATTGTAAAATAGGGGTTCTCGGTGGTGGAGGCCACCAGGGTGATCTTGCCGTTCTCGATGAACTCCAGCAGGGACTGCTGCTGCTTCTTGTTGAAATACTGGATCTCGTCCAGGTACAGCAGCACGCCGTTGGGGGCCATGAGGGTGCCCACCTCGTCCATGATCTCCCGGATGTCGGACAGAGAGGCGGTGGTGGCGTTGAGCCGCCGCAGCGTCCGGCCGGACTGTTTGGCGATGATGTTGGCCACGGTGGTCTTTCCGGTGCCCGAGGGACCGTAGAACACCATGTTGGGGATCTTCCCGCTCTCGATGACCCGGCGGAGCAGGCCGTCCCTGCCCAAAATATGCTGCTGTCCCACCACCTCGTCCAACGTCTCCGGCCGGATGCGGTCGGCCAGGGGCTGATACATCCGCTCCGCCTCCTTTTTTCCGTCTGTCAGGAACCGCGCCGGTCCGTCCCGCGGTTTGTCTTACCGGTAGAGGGGATACCTGGCGGTGAGCGCGGCCACGCCGTTTCGGATCTCCTCCGCCCTGGCGTCGAAGTCGGTGGCGGCCCAGACGATATACTGGGCCACCTGGTCCATGTCGGCCTCCAGGAACCCCCGGCTGGTGACGGCGGGAGTGCCCAGCCGCAGGCCGCTGGTCTGGAAGGGGGACCGGGTGTCGCCGGGGACCTTGTTCTTGTTGGCGGTGATGCGCACCTCGTCCAGACGGCGCTCCAGCTCCTTGCCGGTGAGGTCGCCCATGTCCCGCAGGTCCATCAGGCACAGGTGGTTGTCGGTGCCGCCGGACACCAGTTTCATTCCCCGGGCGGTGAGGCCGTCCGCCAGGGCGGCGGCGTTCTTCACCACCTGCCGCTGATAGACCTTGAATTCCGGCTTCAGCGCCTCCCCCAGGGCCACGGCCTTAGCGGCGATGACGTGCATCAGCGGCCCGCCCTGAGAGCCGGGGAAGACGGCGGAGTTCAGCTTTTTGGCGATGTCCCCGTCATTGGTGAGGAGCATACCGCCCCGGGGGCCCCGGAGGGTCTTGTGGGTGGTGGTGGAGGTCACATGGGCGTAGGGCACGGGAGAAGGATGGAGCCCCGCGGCCACCAGGCCCGCGATGTGGGCCATATCCACCCACAGCCAGGCCCCCACCTCGTCAGCGATCTGGCGGCAGCGCTGGAAGTCGATGACGCGGGGATAGGCGGAGGCCCCCGCCACGATCATCCGGGGCCTGCACTCTCTGGCGATCTTCTCCAGCGCGTCGTAGTCGATGCGGCCGGTGAGCTCGTCCACCCCGTAGGACACTATGTTGAAATACTTGCCGGAGAAATTCACGGGGCTGCCGTGGGTCAGGTGGCCGCCGTGGTCCAGATTCATGCCCAGCACGGTGTCCCCCGGCTGGCAAAGAGCCATATACACGGCATAATTGGCCTGCGCGCCGGAGTGGGGCTGCACGTTGGCGTATTTCGCGCCGAAGAGTTCGCAGGCCCGGTCAATGGCCAGCTGCTCCACCACGTCCACGTTGGCGCAGCCGCCGTAATACCGCCTGCCGGGGTAGCCCTCGGCGTACTTATTGGTCAGGACGCTGCCTGCGGCGGCCAGCACCGCCTCGGACACGACGTTCTCCGATGCGATCAGCTCCAGGTTGTCCTGCTGGCGCTCGTACTCGGCGCGGACCGCCGCGCCCACCGCCGGGTCAACGCGCTCCAGGAAATCGATCTGTTCTAAAACCATAATGAAAAGTTCCGCCTTTCAAAATATAATACGGGGTCATTATATCACAGGCCGTATGGGAAGTACAGTTGTTCCAGTGAAAAAAACAGGCTCGCATTTCAGGTCATTTTATGTTAGAATGATGAAAATTGTGTCTGAGGTGACCCGCCATGGAACAGGAAAACGTCCTCCGCATCGTAAACGCCCTGAAGGATCTGTACCCCGACGCCCTTTGCTCCCTCCGGTATGACAGGGACTATGAACTGCTCTTCGCCGTCCGGCTGTCCGCCCAGTGTACCGACGAACGGGTGAACATGGTCACCCCCGCCCTGTTTGAGCGCTTCCCCACCCTGGAGTCCTTCGCGGAGGCGGAGCCCGAGGAGGTGGAGAAATACATCCACTCCTGCGGGTTCTTCCGGGGCAAGAGCCGGGACCTGGTGAACTGCGCCAAAATGCTGCTCAGCGACTACGGCGGAAAGGTGCCGGGGACCATGGAGGAACTCTTAAAACTCCCCGGCGTAGGCCGCAAGACCGCCAACCTCATTCTGGGGGACATCTACCGGACCCCCGGCGCGGTGGTGGCGGACACCCACTGCATCCGCATCGCCGGCCGGCTGGGCCTCACCGACGGCACCAGAGATCCGGCCAAGACGGAGGCCCAGCTCCGGGCCGTGCTGCCGCCGGAGGAGTCCAATAACTTCTGCCACCGGATGGTACTCCACGGGCGGGCGGTGTGTACCGCGAGAAAGGCCATGTGCGGGGAGTGTCCGCTGACGCCCTGGTGCAAATACGCCAAAGAGAATACATAGCGGGAGGGGCGGCCGCCGGCCGCCCCTCGATCATTTCTGATGGTTTTTCGCCGCCGTCAGCGTGTTCCGCATGAGCATGGCACGCGTCATGGGCCCCACCCCGCCCGGCACCGGGGTGATGTAGGACGCCTTTTCCT
>CAYPEE010000105.1:0-6028 GCA_964409665.1 uncultured Oscillospiraceae bacterium | reverse complement strand
CAGGAGGATGCCGGGGAACTCAGGCTGCTGCTGAACACCCCCTCCTCCGAGCTGGGCTCCTGCCGGTACAAGATCGCGGACCCGGACGTGGACGACACCGATTACAGGCGCATCCTGGAGATCTTCCAGAAATACGGCATCCGCTACTTTTTCTACAACGGCGGCAACGACTCCATGGACACCTGCGCCAAGGTCAGCCGCTATATGGCCAGATCCGGCTGGGAGTGCCGGGTCATGGGCGTGCCCAAGACCATCGACAACGACCTGTACGGCACCGACCACTGCCCCGGATTCCCCTCCGCCGCCAAGTATATCGCCACCTCCTGCGCCGAGGTCTACAAGGACGCCCGGGTCTATGACACCGGTATGGTGACCGTTATCGAGATCATGGGCCGTCACGCGGGCTGGCTGGCTGGAGCGGCCGCCCTGGCCGGCGTGGCGGGCTGCGCCCCGGATCTGGTCTATCTGCCCGAGGTGGACTTCGACATGGACCGGTTCCTCTCTGACGTAGACGCCATCTACAAGAGAAACGGCAACTGCATCGTGGCCGTGTCCGAGGGCATCCACTACGCCGACGGTTCCTTCGTGTCCGAGGCCAAGACCTCCGCCACCGACGGATTCGGCCACGCCCAACTGGGCGGCCTGGCCGCCCTGCTGGCCAACGTCGTCAAGGAGAAAACCGGCGCAAAAGTCCGCGGCATCGAACTGTCCCTGCTCCAGCGCTGCGGCGCCCATCTGGCCTCCCAGACCGACATCGACGAGTCCTTCCTGGCGGGCAAGACCGCCGTGGAGGCCGCCGTGGCCGGCGAGACCGACAGGATGGTGGGTTTCGAGTGTACCCGCGAGAACGGCGTGTACACCTGTAAGACCAAGCTGATCCACCTCTCCGAGGTGGCCAACTTCGAGAAGAAGGTCCCGCTGGAGTGGATCAACGACCAGGGCAACGGGATCAACCAGGGCTATATCGACTATGCCCTGCCTCTGATCCAGGGCGATAACCGCCGGGCCACTGAGAACGGCCTGCCCCGGTTCGCCCGCCTGAAGAAAGTTTTAGCGAAGTAAGACTGCCGCTGATCGAAAAAACGCTCCGGGCGGGAATAATCCGCCCGGAGCGTCTCTGATTCGGCCCATGTTATTACGCATTGCTTGCGGCAACGGGCGGTTTTTCGTACAATGGAACTACCCAAACGGAGAGAAGGTAATTCCAATGTTAAGTGAAAACATCAGAGCGATCAGAAAATCAAAGGGGCTTTCGCAGGAAGAACTTGCTGTCAAGCTGAGCGTAGTGCGGCAGACCATCTCAAAATGGGAAAAAGGATTATCCGTCCCTGACTCGGATATGTTGCTGTCCATCTCTGAGGCGCTTGAGACGCCGGTGAGCGCTTTGCTCGGAGAAACCGTTGCGGAAACTCCACCCGACGAAATCAAGGCGCTTTCCGAGAAGTTGGAGGTCATAAACTTGCAGCTTGCAAAGCGGAAGGCGGCGCGGCGCAGGCTCCTCCACTGGGCGTTTATCTCGCTTTTGGCGGCCACCGTGGCCGTTTTCGCGGTTCTGCTGCTGCTGAAAAGTCCGTATTTGGGCTGGGATTTCAATGACCCGGAAACCGCTGTCGTCGGAACCGTTTTTCACGGATTTGAATGGCTGTTCGTGAGGCTGGCGCCGCTGGCCGTCATTGGAGCGGTAATTGGGATCGTTTTGACGAGAATAAAGCAATAAGTTCAACACAAAACCACCGGGTCAAGAGTTCGGAAAATTCCGTTTTATAGTGGCCTTTTCATGAGGAAGGGGATGGTATGACACGCATACCATCCCCTTCCCTTTTCAGAGTTTTCATTATTCCATCCCGGTCAGATCCCGGAGCACCCGCAGGCCCTCCTTGTCCAGGTCCTTCTTCATGGTCAGCGCCTCGGTGATGTCGTAATCCACAACGTCGTCGCCGTGCAGAGCGACCACCCGGCAGGACTTGCCCTCCACCAGCAGGCGGACGGCGGCGTGCCCCATATAGGTAGACACCTGCCGGTCCCGGGCGGTGGGAGAGCCGCCCCGCTGGACGTGGCCCAGCACGGTGACACGGGTGTCCAGAGCGGTGGCCGTGCGGATCTTGTCGGCCACCAGATAGGCGCCGCCCTCCACTCCCTCGGCCACGATGACCATGAAGTGGGTGCGCCCCGCCAGTCTGGCCCGGCGGATGGGTTCGATGACGTCCTCGCTGTAATTCACCTTGCGCTCGGGCACAAGGACCACCGTGGCGCCGCAGGCGATGCCCACCGAGATCGCCAGGTGGCCCGCCCGGTGGCCCATGACCTCTACCACCGAGCAGCGCTCGTGGGACTTCATGGTATCGCGGAGGCGGTCGATGCTCTCCAGCGCGGTATTGCAGGCGGTGTCATAGCCGATGGTATAGGTGGAGCAGGCGATGTCGTTGTCGATGGTGGCGGGGACGCCGATGACGGACAGCCCCTCCTTGGCCAGGGACAGCAGGCCCCGGAAGGTGCCGTCCCCGCCGATGCCCACCAGGGCGTCCAGCCCCAGCATCTTACAGGTGGACAGGGCCTTCTCGCGGCCCTCCGCCTCCTTGAACTGCTGGCTGCGGGCGGAGTACAGCACCGTGCCGCCCCGGCGGGAGATGTCGCTGACGCTCTCAAAATCCAGCTTTACAAAGTCGCCGTTGATCAGGCCGTGGTAGCCCCGGCGGATGCCGATGCACTCCACGCCGTAGTGCATGGAGGCCCGGACCACCGCCCGGATGGCGGCGTTCATTCCAGGGGCGTCGCCGCCGCTGGTGAATACGCCGATGCGTTTGACAGCAGATTTCATAGCTTGTTCTTCCCTTTCCAGTCCCGTGGGACGTCACACATTTAATTCCACCGCCCGGCCGCTCAGCGCGGCGGCGTGGGAATCCAACACAGGCCGGACGCAGTCCCGAAGGAAATCCTCCACCTGCTCCGGACAGCGGCCGATATACCGGGACGGCTCCATGTGAGCGGACAACTCCTCCCTGGTCAGGCCAAAGGCCGGATCCGCGGCGATCAGTTCCAGCAGGTTGTTGGACAGCCCCAGGTCTTTTACGTTCCGGCCGGCCTCCTGGGACAGGACCCGGATGCGCTCGTGAAGTTCCTGGCGGTCGCCGCCCCGTTTGACGGCGTCCATCATAATGTTCTCGCTGGCCATAAAGGGCAGTTCCTCCAGGACGTGCCTCTCGATGACCTTCTCATGGACCACCAGCCCCGACACCACGTTCAGGTAGATGTTCAAAATGGCGTCCACCGCCAGGAATGCCTCGGGCACGGAGATGCGCTTGTTGGCGGAGTCGTCCAGCGTCCGCTCGAACCACTGGGCGGCGGCGGTGAAGGCGGGATTGGCGGCGTCGGCCATCACATATCTCGCCAACGAGCAGATGCGCTCGCATCGCATGGGGTTGCGCTTATAGGGCATGGCGGAGGAGCCGATCTGGCTCTGCTCAAAGGGTTCCTCCACCTCTTTTAAGTGGCACAGCAGGCGCAGATCGGTGGCGAATTTGCTGGCCGACTGGGCCACGCCGGACAGGGTGGCCAGCACCGCGGCGTCCGTCTTTCGGGAATAGGTCTGGCCGGACACGGGGACGGTGGCGTCGAATCCCATCTCCCTGGCGATGCGGCGGTCCAGTTCCCGGCATTTCTCGTGGTCGCCCTCGAACAGTTCCAGAAAAGAGGCCTGGGTGCCGGTGGTGCCCTTGCAGCCCAGCAGCTTCAGGTGGGAGATGCGGTACTCCACCTCGTCCAGATCCATGAGCAGTTCGTTCATCCACAGGGTGGCGCGCTTGCCCACGGTGACCAGCTGGGCCGCCTGAAAATGGGTAAAGCCAAGGGTCGGCAGGGCCTTGTACCGATCGGCAAAGGTGGCCAGAGCGGCCAGCACCCGGACCAGCTTGTCCCGGATCAGTTCCAACCCCTCCCGCATGAGGATGATGTCCGTGTTGTCCCCCACATAGCCCAGGTGGATGATGGGCATTGCCTTGGGACAGGACGCGCCAAAGGTGTGGATGTGGGCCATCACGTCGTGGCGGAGTTCCCGCTCCTTCTGGGCGGCCAGATCGTAGTCGATGTCGTGGATATGGGCCTCCATCTCGTCGATCTGCTCCTGGGTGACGGGCAGACCCAGTTCCATCTCCGCCCGCGCCAGGGCGATCCACAGCCTGCGCCAGGTGGAAAACTTCCTGTCGGGGGAAAAGATTTCCTGCATCTCGCCGCTGGCGTAGCGGGAGGACAGCGGGCTCTCATAAACGGCTTTGCTCAAAGGGGATCCCTCCTTGTCTGCTGCCGGCAGTATATCACAGTTCCCGCGTCCGCACAAGACTTTTCCGCACAACGAAAGAACGGACCGTGGGTGAACACGGCCCGCTCTTTGTGGTTTGCCTGTGCTGCCGATCAGGCCTCGCCGCGCATCTTGGCGAAACACTCGCTGCAGTACACGGGACGATCAGACCTCGGCTCGAAGGGAACCCTGGCCTCGCCGCCGCAGGCAGCGCAGACGGCGGTGAAATACTCACGGGGACCGCGGGCAGCGGCCTTGCGGGCATCGCGGCAGGCTTTGCAGCGCTGGGGCTCGTTCTGGAAGCCGCGCTCAGCATAAAACTCCTGCTCGCCGGCGGAGAACACGAACTCCTTGCCGCATTCTTTGCAAACTAAGGTTTTGTCTTCGTACATGGAAATACCCTCTCTTTTGATGCCCAGAACCGGAACGCACCTGCTGGGACTGATTTATTTGCGTCAGCTTTCGCTGAAATCGCCAAAAGTGCCGGCGACTTTGCGACGGATACGCTGCACCGCGTTATCCACCGACTTGACTGTCCGCCCTACCTGTTCGCCGATCTCACGATAGGACAGCCCCCGCAGGAACAACGACAAAATGTTACGCTCAAAGGGAGAGAGCGCGGCGTTGAGCCTCTGAAGGCGCTCGTTCTCCTCTTCCCTGCTGATGTATAACTCCTCCGGGCTGACCGCGCTGCCCAGCATGGGCGGCTCAATGGGCACGCTGTGGTTCAGGGGCGCGTGCTTGTCCCGGTTGGCGGTGACCACGGCGGAGCGGATACGGTTGCGGATACAGACCTCCGCAAAGGAATGGAACGCGGTGTCCCGGTTGGGATCAAACTCCCGGATGGCCTTCAGCAGACCGAACATTGCCTCCTGGATCAGGTCCTCGCTGTCCCCTCCCGCCAGGAAATAGGGGCGGGCGCAGACCCGCGCCGTGCGGAGGTACCGCTTGACCAGTTCTTCCTCCGCCGCCCGGTCGCCCTCTGCCGCGGACCGGCAAAGCAGTTCATCGCTGGGGTCACTTTTTTGTAAGTCCATCGTTTCCATACAAATACCAAATACAACTTATCACAAAAACAGGGGATTGTCAATTATTTTATGCAACTTTTTTTCAAATTTGAAAATTGCCCTTTTCGACCTCCGGAATTTTCCAAAACGGAGTCTGAACTGTCAAAACGTGAGTTGTTCCAATCCGCTGTCCGCGTCGGCCGGAGGCCGCAGACCCAGGTGCCGATAGGCCTTGGGGGTGACGCAGCGCCCCCTGGGGGTGCGGGTCAGGAAGCCCAGCTGCATCAGATACGGCTCGTACACGTCCTCCAGGGTGACCGACTCCTCGTTGATGGTGGCGGCCAGGGTGTCCAGGCCCACAGGCCCTCCCCCGTAGTTGGCGATGATGCTGCCCAGCATCCGCCGGTCGATGTTGTCCAGGCCCAACTCGTCGACCTCCAGCGCCCTCAGGGCCCGGTCGGCCACCTGGCGGGTGATGACCCCGCCCGCGGTGACCTGGGCGAAATCCCGCACCCGCCGGAGCAGCCGGTTGGCGATGCGGGGGGTGCCGCGGCTGCGGCGGGCGATCTCCACCGCCCCCGCCTCCTCAATGGGCACGTCCAGGATGTTCGCTGACCGCCGGACGATCAGCGCCAACTCCTCCGGCGTGTAGAGTTCCAGCCGCAGGGTGACCCCGAACCGGTCCCGCAGAGGGGCGGACAGCTGCCCCGCCCGGGTGGTGGCCCCG
>CAYPEE010000104.1:0-6066 GCA_964409665.1 uncultured Oscillospiraceae bacterium | reverse complement strand
CCCAGCTGAACGAGCTGTTCCACAGTGACAAGATCCTGGTGGACGCTCTGGCATAATAAGAACCAAACCCACGGGGAGGCGGCGCTGCCGCCTCCCCGTTCCCGCAGCCGCGCCGCCCCGGAAAACGCTCCCAGAGAGATCGGGACGGGAGGGCGGCGCCGGCGCGTAGAGATCTGTGGGGATCCCCGCCGTTTTTCGATCCAGCCGGTCGAAAGGCGGCGGGGGTCTTTTTTGCTGACCCCGCCGCCGGCGGCGGATGCGGCGGCCGTCCCCGGGGCGCGAGGGGGGTTCGGCCTGTGATATGTGAAAACCGCTTCCCAAGACTTCCCAACGGCCCGCGAATATGATATACTGAGGCATCCCGCGCCCTGTGCCAGGGGCCCCGCGCCCGGCGGCGGACTGCGGAAAACGCGGAAATGAGGACATCCCATGAGAAAAAAGTGCCTGCTGAACTCTATCCTGTCCGCCCTGCTGGCGGCGCTGCTCCTGTGTCCCTCCGTTTTGGCCGCGGAGACGGAGGGGGAGGTCCTCCGGGTGGGATTTTTCGCCTTTTCGGGCTACCATGTCATCGAGGAGGACGGGCGGCGCAGCGGCTATGGCTATGAGTTCCTCCAGCGCCTGGCCATCCACGCCGGCTGGTCCTATGAGTACGTGGGCTACGACGGCTCCTACGCCGACGCCCTGGAGATGCTCCGCCGGGGCGAGGTGGACATCGTCACCTCCGTGTCCAAGACGCCGGAGCGGGAGGAGGAGTTCCTCTTCTCCGACCAGGACATCGGCGTGAATTCCACCATCTTCACCGTCAAGGCGGGCAATCGGGCCATCGTGGAGGGGGACTACGCCACCTACGACGGCGTCACTGTGGGGATGTTGGAGGGCAACTCCAAAAACGCCAACTTTGAGCGGTTCGCCGCGGAGCACGGTTTCACCTTCCATCCGGCGTATTTCGCCGCTCAGGACGAACTCACCGCCGCCCTCCAGAGCGGCCGGGTGGACGCGGCCGTCACCGGCAGCCTGCGCCTATTGGAGAACGAGTGGCTGCTGGAGTCCTTTGACGCCAGTCCCTTCTACATCTGCACCCGGAAGGACCGCGCCGGCCTGATGGAGCGGATCAACGCCGCCATCAACGAGATGGACCTTCACAGCCCCAACTGGAGGGACGCCCTTCACGACGAATACTACTCCACCGACATGGCCGGCTCCGTCATTATGAACGCCGGAGAGCGGGCCTTTCTGGAGGGGCACCGCGCCTCTGGGCAGTCCCTGCGGCTGCTGTGCAACCCGGATCTGGCCCCGTACTGCTACTTCGAGGACGGTCAGGCCGAGGGGATCCTACCCGCTCTCTTTGACGCGCTGGCCCGGCGGCTGGGCCTGAACTATGAATTTATCCCGGTGCGGGACCGGAATGAATACTATGTTCTGCGCGCGGCGGGGGCGGCGGATGTGGTGCTGGATTTCACCGGCGACTACTACCTGGCTGAGGAGGAGGGCTACAAGATCACGGTGCCCTACTTTCAGATCAATTTTGCCCGCCTGACGCGGGAGGGTTTCTCCGGCACCGTGAACCGGCTGGCGGTGATGGAGCGGGCCGACGCCGTCAACAGTTACATTGCCGGCCGCTACCCCCAGGAGGCCTGCGTCCAGTACGCCACCTCGGAGGAGTGCGTCCAGGCGGTGCTGGACGGCAGCGCCGACGCCACCATTCTCTATTCCTACGCCGCCGAGCGGTATGTCCAGCGTGACCCCCGCAACCGGCTGTCCTCCGTGGTCTTTGGCGACGCGTCCCTGTCCTACGCCGTGGATGACGACGTCCCGGGCGGCCGGTATCTCCTCTCTCTGCTGGATAAGGGGGCGGACAGCTTTGGCGAGGCGGAACTGGACGCCATCATAGCCCGTGAGATCGACGCCGGTATGCAGACCGACACGAGCCTCACCGCCTTCCTGTACCGGAACCCGGTCTACGGCATCCTGGGTACCGCCCTGCTCCTTCTCTTCCTCTTTATCCTAGTCATGCTGGCGGTCCGGACCAGAAATCAGCGGAAACTGACCGAAAAGGTGGCCCAGGCCACCGGCGAGTTGGAGGTCAAGACCCACGAACTGGAGGCAAAAACGGAGGAGCTGTCCCAGGCTCTCCAGGCCGCGGACGCCGCGAACCGGGCCAAGACCGCTTTCCTCAACAATATGTCCCACGACATCCGCACCCCGATGAACGCGATCATCGGCTATACCACTCTGGCCACCGCGCATCTGGACGACCGGGAGCGGGCCCAGGACTACCTGGCCAAGATCGCCCAGGCCTCCAACCATCTGCTGAGCCTGATCAACGACGTGCTGGACATGAGCCGCATCGAGTCGGGCAAAGTCACCATCGAGGAGCGGCCGGAGAATCTGGCGGATATTTTGCAGGGGCTGCGGAACATCATCCAGTCCGACATCCACGCCAAGCATCAGGAACTCTTTATCGACACGGTGGACGTCACGGACGAGGAGGTTTTCTGCGACCGGCTGCGGATGAACCAGATCCTGCTGAATCTTGCCTCCAACGCCATCAAATTTACCCCCGCCGGCGGTTCCGTGTCCATCCGCGTCACACAGAAGCCCTCCCAAAAGGCGGGCTGCGGCGTCTATGAGTTCCAGGTCAGCGATACCGGCATCGGCATGAGCCCGGAGTTCGCCAGGACCGTATTTGAGCCCTTTACCCGGGAGCGCACTTCCACGGTCAGCGGGATCCAGGGCACCGGACTGGGAATGGCCATCGCCAAGAACATTGTGGACATGATGGGCGGCGCCATCGCGGTGGAGAGCGAGCCGGGAAAGGGCACGACTTTTACCGTGCGGCTGGAACTGCGTTTCGCCGTCCAGCACCGCAATATGGACCCCATCGCTGAACTCAGCGGCCTGCGGGGACTGGTGGTGGACGACGACCTGGTCAGCTGCCAGAGCGTGTCCAAGATGCTCCGGCAGATCGGGATGCGGGCCGAGTGGACCCTGTCGGGGAAGGAGGCGGTGGTCCGCACCGACGAGGCCGTGGAACTGGCGGACCCCTTCGAGGTGTATATTGTGGACTGGTCCATGCCCGATATGAACGGCGTGGAGACCGTCCGGAAGATCCGGAAGATCGTGGGGGACGACTCTCCCATCATCCTCATGTCCGCCTACGACTGGTCCGACATCGAGAAGGAGGCCCGGGCCGCCGGGGTCAACGGGTTCATCAGCAAGCCCCTGTTCGCCTCCGACCTCCACCGGGCCCTGGAGAGGAGCCTGGGCCGCGGGCCGGAGGCGTCCGCCGCCGGGACCCCCGTTCTGGCGGAGAAACGCTTCGCGGGCAAGCGCGTTCTTTTGGCCGAGGACAACGAACTCAACCGGGAGATCGCCGCTGAACTGCTGGCGGAGGCGGATTTCCTGGTCGAGTGCGCGGAGAACGGCCAGCAGGCCTGCGATATGGTGCGCCGGTCCGCCCCGGGGTACTACGGGCTGATCCTGATGGATATTCAGATGCCCATTATGGACGGCTACGCCGCCACCCGGGCCATCCGCGCCATGGAGGGCCCCGCCCTGGCGGGCATTCCGATCATCGCCATGACTGCCAACGCCTTTGAGGAGGACAGGCGGCGGGCGCTGGAGGCGGGGATGAACGGCCATCTGTCCAAACCCATCGACGTGGAGAAGATGATGGAGCTGCTGAGAAAATATTTCTGACGCGGGGCGTCCGCGGCCGCCGCGGAAAATTCCGCCGGAGGGCTTGACAAGGGCGGCTCTTTCGGCTACAATACCACACAAAGGCGCAGATGGGAAGAAGACGCGGCGCCCCTTTCTCAGAGAGCCGGCGGATGGTGCGAGCCGGCGGGAGGAACCGCGTGAATACTGGCCCCGGAGCCGCCGTCCTGAAAACGCGCATTCCCGGCCATGCACTGCCGGTTTTCTAGGCGTCCGCCTGGAAAACCCCGCGGCGGGCACAGTAGGGGCGGACGGGAGACCCCGTTACAGGTCGTGGCCTTGCTGGAGGCCGAGAGCGCGCATTGGGTGACCGTGCGCGGAACAAGGGTGGTACCGCGTGATTTTCACGCCCCTGACGAGATGGTCGGGGGCGTTTTTCGTCCCCCGGAAATTCCAAAGGAGGAATTTGCTATGAACCTGAAACCCGGATTTACAAAGTACATCCCCTTTACCCCCCAGCCCATCGAGAACCGCACATGGCCGGACAAGGTCATCACCCGGGCCCCGATCTGGTGCTCGGTGGACCTGCGGGACGGCAACCAGGCCCTCATCGACCCCATGGATCTGCGGGAGAAACTGGAGTACTTCCACACCCTGGTGGACATCGGCGTGAAGGAGATCGAGATCGGCTTCCCCTCCGCCAGCGAGACCGAGTACGAGATCTGCCGGGAACTCATCGAGGGCGGCCACATCCCGGACGACGTGACCATCCAGGTGCTGGTCCAGGCGCGGGAGCACCTGATCCGCAAAACCTTCGAGGCGATCCGGGGCGCGAAACACGTTATCTTCCACTTCTACAACTCCACCTCTACCCTCCAGCGGAAAGTGGTCTTTCACACCGGCGTGGAGGGGGTCAAAAAGATCGCCGTGGACGCCGCCGACCTGATCTATGAGATGGCCCAGCCCGTCATCGCCCAGGGGATGGATCTGCGGTTCCAGTCCTCCCCCGAGGCCATCATGGGCACCGAGATGGACGTCGCGGTGGAGATCTGCGCCGCCGTGCTGGACCACCTCCACGCCACGGCGGAGAACAGGACCATCCTCAACCTGCCCACCACCGTGGAGAACTGTATGCCCAATCAACTGGCGGATATGCTGGAGTACTTTATCCGCAAGCTGCCCGGCCGGGAGCGCGCCATCATCTCTCTCCACCCCCACAATGACCGGGGCACCGGCGTGGCCACCACTGAGATGGGCCTGCTGGCCGGGGCCGAGCGGGTGGAGGCCACCCTGTTCGGCAACGGTGAGCGCACCGGCAACGTGGATATGGTGACGCTCGCCATGAATATGTACACCCAGGGGGTGGACCCCAAGCTGGACCTCTCCCACATCAACAGGATCCGGGATATGTATGAGCGGTGCACCAAGATGAAGGTGCCCGAACGGCAGCCCTATGTGGGCGAACTGGTGTTCACCGCCTTCTCCGGCTCCCATCAGGACGCCATCAACAAGGGGTTCGACTACACCGAGAAGTCGGGCACCGGTATGTGGGAGGTGCCCTATCTGCCCATCGACCCGGCCGATCTGGGCCGGGAGTACGAGCCGGTGCGCATCAACTCCCAGTCCGGCAAGGGCGGCGCCGCCTTCATCATGCACCACAAATTCGGCTATGATATGCCAAAGGCCATGCACGCCGACTTCGGCGCCGTGGTCCAGAGGGAGTCCGACCGGGTGGGCAAGGAACTCAGGCCCGAACAGCTCTTTGAGCTGTTCGACCGGGAGTATCTCTCCGCCCCCAAGACGTATCAGCTGGAGCGCCACAGCTTTATCGAGAACGCCCGCCACGGCCAGACCAGCCGGGTCATCTTTGACGGCGAGGTGGGCTACAAGGGCCGGGTGATGGCCGCCAGGGGAGAGGGCACCGGCCCCATCGACGCCTTCTTCCACGCCCTCCACGATCTGCCGGAGGGGGCCATCAGCGGGTACGAGTTCGTGGACTACAAGGAGCACGCCATGTCCGCCGGGTCCGACACCCAGGCGGTGTGCTACATTCAGTTGAAGGACCCCCAGGGCCGGGACGTGTTCGGCGTGGGCAAGAGCCACAACATCAACCGGGCCTCCCTGCGGGCCATCCTCAACGCCATCAACCGCTCCCTGCTGCGCTGAGCATGGAAAGCGCCCCGACGAACGGGGCGGCCCAATAAGGCAGTAATCCGCAAAACTGAATTACCGGCATTGTAAAGGCAAAGGGAACGCCCAGAAAAGCATCTGCTTTTCTGGGCGTTCTCTTCTTTGCACATTCGTCTTTTAACTCGGCGGCTGATAAAATAGTGCCATCACCGAAAGGAGGACGCAAAATGAGCGCAGACCTAACGTTCCACAGAGAGGGAGACTACCTGATTCCCGATC
>CAYPEE010000103.1:0-6128 GCA_964409665.1 uncultured Oscillospiraceae bacterium | reverse complement strand
TTACAAAGTTTTCGCGGGGTTTCGGCACCCACATTTTCAAAGAAAACGACAAAAAGAGCGCCGGAGGGGGACCTCCGGCGCGTTTTTTGCAATGTGCGGTTTTTTGAAAATGTCCCGATGCGGTTTTCAAACGGGAGACCGGAAGGCGGCCGCCGCGCCCGTTTCGCGGGGAGCGGCGCACACCACATAATCTCCGAACTCGCCCAGGCAGGTCATCTGATCCGCCCATTGTCTGAACTCCCGGCGGGTGAGGACGTAACAGCCCTCCGGGTCCTCCCCCGCCCCGCCGTCAAACCGATAGCGGCCGAAGGAGACGGCGTTCTGAAACGGGCCTCCGGGATTGGAGTACACCACCGTGTCCGCGAACTCCGCCGGGGGCGTGCGCCTGGTGAACAGCACATAGATGTACGGCATGGGCAGCTTGTCAGTCACATAGACCGTCCCCTCCGCGGATTCCTCCGCGCAGGCCAGAGCGTCATTGAGGCCGTCCAGACTGGCAAAGGCGGGGGGCTCTCTCCCGTAATCCGCCATAAAAAGGGCAAAGCACACCGCCACGGCGGCCAGCGGCAGGGCGCCCCATCTGCCGATCCGGGACAGAAGCCACTCCAGACCCACCCCCTGGAAGTACAGCAGGGGCAGCCACACCATGTTGACCCGGTTGACGTTCACCGTGATCAGACAGGCGCACACCAGGGACACGATCAGCGCCAGACGCACCGGCTGCTCATCGGAGCGGGCTTTGCGCTCCAGCAGGGAGCGGACCAGCCCGGCGGCGGCCAGGGGCAGGCCGAAGAAATAGTACAGGCCGCTGCCCGGCAGAGCGTTATAGCGCAGTCCGTCGGACTGCGTGATCAGGAGTTTCCCGAAGGTTCGGGCGTTGTCCGCGATTCCGGCCAGGCCGGAGCCGAACACGCTCACCGCCGCCTGCCGGGGGGCCGTCAGCTTGGGCAGCGTGATCCCCAAAAAGGTCATTTCGGGCAGACCGGTCATGTTAATGAGCTGGCACAGGCCGATGGGCAGGGCCAGCAGCGCGAACAGCCCCGCCGCCAGCCAGAACCATTTTTCCCGCAGCAGGGACCGGTTCCACAGGACATAGACCAACAGAAAAACGGGCAGAAAGAAAAACGCAGTGCCGTAGGCGTACAGCGCCAGGGCGAAACAGGCCGCCGCGCCCATGAGCCAGCGAACGTCTTTCCGGCTCCGGACGGTGCAGAGGACGCCCGCCAGCAGGAACAGCGGCATGAGATTGCTCTCCAGAGCCCAACGGCTGGCCATGATGTGCCAGGGGTTGACGGCAAGGAGCAGCAGGGCGCAAAGGCCGCACCCCACTCCCCCGCACCGGCGGGCCAGCCTCCACATCACCGCGCAGGCGGCTACGCCGCAGACGGCCGCCGTCAGCCGCAAAGAGAACACATTCAGCCCGAAAAGGGCGATAAAGGGCATGGACAGCCAGGAGTAGAGGATATTCTGCCCGCTGCCCCAAGAGGTGAGCAGCACCGGCCAGGAATCGCCCGCCCGGTCCAGCCCGTAGTGGAGCAGGGCCCAGGCCTCATAGCCGGTGGACGCCTCGTCCTGGTTGAGGCCGGCGGGATACTCCGTCAGGGCGATGAACCGCACCGCCGCGGCCAAAATCAGCAGGCAGACCGCGATCTCCCGCTCATGGCGGACCGCCCAGGGCCTGTCCCTCATTGCAGCTGCTGAAAGTACCGGTCGTGGGCCTCCCGGTACTGCCGGTTGAACTCCTCGTCCTGCCCGGAGTGGAGCAGGGACACGTATTCGTGGACCTGGTGCTTCAGGTCGGGCATGGCCCGGGCGACGGTGGCCACGCCGATGTTGGAGCAGGCGTCGGAGATGCGCTCCGCCTCGGACAGGAGGTTCATAAATGCGCTGCCCGCATAGGTGGCGCAGCCCCCGGAGCGGATGCGGTCCAGGTTATTGTCCTTCATGGCGCTCACCATGTCGTCCACCACCTGCTCCAGCGGCTCGATGCGCCGGGCGGCGGCCACATCCCGCCGCTGGAAGGTCTGGTCGGTGAGGTCCAGGATGGTGTCGATGAGGCCCCGCAGCACCGCGAGCTCCCTCTGGGCGGCGTCGGGCAGGGACTCGTTCCTGCCCCGCAGATCCAAGGTGGTCTCCAGAATGTTGACAGCGTGGTCGCTGAGCCGCTCAAACTCTGTGACCACGGAGTAATAGTGGTTCATGATCTCCACATGATTCTCCGCGGTCAGGTGGGCGGAGATCTGCACCAGATAGTTGCTGATCCGGTCGGCGAACAGATCCACCGTGTCCTCGTCCTCCTGGATCCTGGCGGCGGCGCCGGCGTCGTAGTCCGCCACCACGTCAAAGGCCCGGTCGATGTTTTTCCGGGCCACGTCAAACATGGTCAGAAGGGCGTCGTAGCACCGGCCCAGGGCGATGGCCGGAGTGCTGAAGAACACCGGGTTGAGGGCGTCCAGCTGTTCGCTGTATTTGTCGGCCGGGGCGGGGGCGTCCTTGATCAGCTTATAGCTGAGTTTCTCGAACAGGCCCAGCAGCGGAAAGAGGACCACGGCGCTGACCAGATTGAACACCGTGTTGGCGTCTGCGATGCCGCCGGAGTCGATGGGGCTGCTCCACATCCCCGCCAGGACGCCCAGATGGTAGAGGACGAACACCCCGGCCAGCACCAGCGCGGTCTTACACAGATTGAAAATGATATTGACGCAGCCCACCCGTTTGGCGCTGGGCTTGGCTCCGATGTTGATGACGATGGCGGTGGTGACGCAGTCCCCCAGATAGATGCCGGCCAGCACCGCGTAGATGCCGCTGAAGGTCAGCTGTCCCGACGTGGCGAAGGCCTGCAGGATGCCGATGCTCGCCGAGGAACTCTGGAGCACAAAGGCCACGCCCGCGCCGATGGCATAGCCCAGCACGGGGTTGTCCCCCAGCCTGGCAAACAGGCCCTCGATGATGCCGGACTCGGTGAGTGAGTCCACGGCGTTCGTCATGGTCAGCAGGCCGGAAAACAGGATGCCGAAGCCGATGATAATCTCTCCGGTCTTGACAGGGCCGGTCTGCTTGAACCCCATGAGGATGACGATGCCGACGATCAGGGCCAGCGGCGCCAGGGTGGACGGGGTAAAAATACGCAGAATGGAGGTGCCGGAGGAGTCCACATCCAGCAGGCGGATGATCTGGCCGGTGACGGTGGTGCCCACGTTGGCGCCCACAATGATGCCCAGGGACTGCCGCAGGGAGATGACTCCCGCGGCCACCAGACCCGAGGTGATGACGATGGTGGCGGTGGAGGACTGGATCACCGCCGTCATGGCAAGGCCCAGGAGAAAGGCCTTGATCGGAGTGCTGGTCAGCATCTCCAGGGCCTTTTTCAGCGGCCCGGAGGAACTCTCCTTCAACGCGTCCCCCATGACCCGCATCCCGTAGAGGAACATGGCCAGGCCGCCCAGCAGCGTGATAAGATCGAAGATACTGATGATCCTCACCCCCAAATTTGTCCGGAACCCATATTACTACGTCCGGCCGCAAAAATCCACCCTTTTTTGCGGTATTTCCCTCCGGCGGGCAAATTGCCCCGCCGGGTCCCCGGCGGGGCAAAACCTTTACCTCTACTACCTCATGCGGAACAGCCGCTCGATGTGCTTGTACAGCAGGAAAGTCAGCAGGGACACCACCACGCCCTTCAGCAGGTTGAAGGGCGCCACCGCCAGCAGCACCAGGGTGCCCACGCTGGTGATGGCCGGGTTGATGCTGGTGCCGATGCCCACGATCTCCTCCAGAGGCATTTCGTACAGCGTGGCGAAGGCGGGGATCAGATAGACGGCGTTGAACAGGCTGCCGAAGACGGTCAGTATCCCGGTGCCGGCGGCCATGCCGGCCAGAGCGCCCCTGCGGGTCTTGAACCGGTGATAGATGATGGTGGCGGGCAGGATAAAGGAGCAGCCGGTGGCGAAATTGGCGAAGTCGCCCACGAAGGCGGTGCTGGTGCCCTTGATGACCAGCTTGAGGAGGACCTTCACGAACTCGCACACCACGCCGGCCACCGGGCCCAGGGAAAAGGAGCAGATGAGCACCGGCACCTCGCTGAAATCCAGCTCATAGAAGAAGGGGGCGAAGGGCAGCGGAAATTCCCAGTACATCAGGATGGCGGCGATGGCGCCGAACACGCCGATATACGCCGCCCGCCGGGCCACCGACCGCCTGGGGACCTTGAGCCACAGTTTCTCCGCCGCCAGCGCGATCAGGAACAGCGCGGCGAACACCAGCAGACACATCCCCAGAAACAGGAGATTGTCCTGGGCGGCGGCCCACAGATCCTTCAGATGTTGGAACATAAAAAACACTCCTTTCAAATCCGGACCCCTGAAAATCGTCTTCTCAGGCGCCGGTCAAAAAGAGCCCGCGCAGCACATCTTCTCTCATCCGGACTATACCGTTGGTCCCGGAGTTTCACCGGGTCGGCCATGCACAGCATGGTTCGCGGACTGTACCGCCAGTGGGGAATCGCGCCCCGCCCTGAAGACAGTTATCCAGTTGTCTGAGGACATTATAGCACGCGGCGTGAGAAATGCAACCCCCAATTCCGATCGGGTCAAATATGGGACTTTCGCGCCCATGTTTTCAAACAGATGTTTTAGTCTCTCCTTGACTTGCCGCGGCAAATCGGGTAGAATGGGACGCGAAAGGGAGGCGATGGCTGTGGACATCCGGCGGGAGACCAGCTGCTGCTTCACCGGCCACCGCCCGGACAAACTCCCCTGGGGCTTTGACGAGAGCGACCCCCGGTGCGCGGCGCTGAAGGCCAGCATTGCCCGGGAACTGGCGCGGCTCTACCGGCTCGGATACCGGCACTTTATCTCCGGCATGGCCCAGGGCTGCGACCTGTATTTTACCGAGGCCGCTCTGACCCTGCGGGAGAAGTGCCCCGATGTGTCGGTGGAGGGGGCCATCCCCTGCCCCACCCAGGCGGACCATTGGCCGGAACCGGACCGCCGCCGCTGGCGGGCCATCCTGGACGCCTGCGACCTGGAGACGGTGGTCCAGCAGGAGTACGGCAAATTCTGTATGCTCCGGCGGGACCGCTATCTGGTGGACCGCTCCAGCGCCATCCTGGGCGTGTTCGACGGCACCACCGGCGGCACCCAGTACACCCTCGCCTACGCCGTGGGCAAGGAAAAAGCGATCTGGCTGCTGGACCCGGCAAATCCCGGGGCGGAGGCCGTCCGGCTGGAACTGTGACCCGCCGCCCGCTCCGGCGCGCGGCGGGCAAACGCAAAAAAGAACGCCCGGCGCGACCGGGCGGCGATGTATGCGGACAGCGTTAAATCACGTCCAGGATCTCGTTGCAGGGCAGAGTCAGGCGGTAGCGCTCCATCCACTCTCCCTCCTCCCCGTTCTGCGCCTCTCTCACCAGAAAGACGCCCTTGTCGGTCATCTCCACCGCGTAGTCAGAGGCGGGAGGCAGGGAATGGCCCATGAATTTCCAATCCAGCCACTGTCCCCCCCGCTCCTGCCGGGAATAGAAATCCATTTTGCATCTGCCGCGCTCGTAGGCGCTCATGCCCATCAGCCGGTCAATTTCCTCTTTTTTGACAGTTTTCTTCACTGTTCACCCCTCCTTTTTTGTGAGATATATATGATTATAGTGCCCCAAAACCGGCTTGTCAACCAAATTACTGTCAAATTTTGCCCCGGGCCGCGCAAAAACGGCCCGGGGCTTTTTGGCGTATGATCCGTCCTGTCCGGCCGGTTTCGCGCCGGCCGTCCGCGCGCTCACTGGGGGCTGACGGAGTAGTTGGGGGCCTCCTTGGTGATGTAGATGTCGTGGGGGTGAGACTCCCGCAGGCCCGCGGCGGTGATCTGCACGAACTGGGCCTTGGTGCGCAGTTCGTCGATGGTGCCGCAGCCGGTGTAGCCCATTCCGGACCGCAGACCGCCCATCATCTGGTAGATGGTTTCGGACACCGGCCCCTTGTAGGGGACGCGGCCCTCCACGCCCTCGGGCACCAGTTTCTTGTTGCCGCTCTGGAAATAGCGGTCCTTGGAGCCGTGGGCCATGGCGCCCAGCGAACCCATTCCCCGGTAGACCTTGAACTGGCGGCCCTGATAGACCTCGGTCTCGCCGGGGGATT
>CAYPEE010000102.1:5359-6136 GCA_964409665.1 uncultured Oscillospiraceae bacterium | reverse complement strand
GCTTGTTGCCGCGCTCTCCTTTGTAATAGTACGGCTGGATGATGATTTCCCATTCCCCCCACGGAATGATCCGCTCGATCTGCGCTAAAAATTCTTTCTTCTTTGTCCGTACCTGCGCCAATTCGTCGCTCAGGTACGACAGGCTGATCTGCTTATCCATAGCTTTATTTTACACCTGTTCTCCGCACTTTGCACGCCCTTTGTGCGGTGTCGCCTTAAATCTGTGGTTCCTTAATATAGATCCATATCCCGATCTCTCAGTCCCGCATGAGCAGGTAGAGGACGGCTTTCTGGGCGTGGAGGCGGTTCTCCGCCTCCTCAAAGATCTCGCCGGCGTGGGCCTCAAAGACGTCAGCGGCGATCTCCTCTCCCTTATGGGCGGGGAGGCAGTGCTGCACCATGCAGCCGGGGTGGGCGAGTTTCATAAGTTCCGCGTCCACGCAGTATCCGGCGAAGACTTTTTTCCGGGCCTCCCGCTCCCCCTCCTGGCCCATGGAGGCCCACACGTCGGTGACGACCACGTCGGCGTCCGCCACCGCCTCGGCGGGTTTTCGGACCAACTCAAATTTTGGCCCGGAAACGGTCCGGGCAAAGTCCAGCACCCGCGCGTCGGGATCATACCCCTCCGGGCAGGCCGCCGACACGTCCATACCGCACTTGAGCCCGCCCACGATCAGGGAGTTGGCCATATTGTTGCCGTCTCCGACAAAGGCCAGTTTCAGCCCCACCAGCCGGGACATTCTCTCCCGGACGGTCATCAGGTCCGCCAGCACCTGA
>CAYPEE010000102.1:0-5349 GCA_964409665.1 uncultured Oscillospiraceae bacterium | reverse complement strand
TCAGGCCGTTCACCACCGGAATGGTGGCGTACTTCGCCAGCTCCTCCACCTCCTTCTGGGCAAAGGTGCGGATCATGATGCCGTCGCAGTAGCGGGAGAGGACGCGGGCGGTGTCCTCCACCGGCTCGCCCCGGCCGATCTGGCTCTCCTTCCCGGAGAGGAACAGGGCGTGGCCGCCCAGCTGGTACATCCCCACCTCGAAGGACACCCGGGTCCGGGTGGAGTTCTTCTCAAAGATCATGGCCAGGGTCTTGCCCCGGAGATAGTCGTGGGGAATGCCGTGTTTCTGGCTATATTTCATCTGATCGGCCACGTCCAGGATCTCGTTGATCTCCCGGCCGGTCAGATCCAGCAGTTTGAGCAGATCTTTTTGCATCGTAATCTCTCCTCTCAGGAAAGGGTCTCCCTCAGGATGGCCAGACCCCTGTCTATCTCCTCATCGGTGATGGTCAGGGGCGGCAGGAACCGCAGACCGGGTCCCGCCGTCAGGGACAGCAGTCCCGCCCGGTTCAGCCTGGCGCAGAGTTCTCCGTTGGAGAACCCCTCCGCCACCTCCACGCCGATCATCAGCCCCAGGCCGCGGGTCCTGCCCAGACAGGGCAGCCGCATCGCCTCGATTTGAGCGCGGATGTAGTCTCCCTTCTCCCTGACCCGGGCGATGGCCCTGTCGTCCAGAATGTCCAGCACGGCGCAGGCCGCCGCCGCGCACACCGGGTTGCCGCCGAAGGTGGAGGCGTGGGTGCCGGCGGTGAGGACGTTCCGGCACTTCTCGTTCACCAGGAAACCGCCCATGGGCAGGCCGCCCGCAATCCCCTTGGCGAAGGAGCAGGCGTCGGGCAGGACCCCGTACTGCTGGAAGGCGAACAGGGAGCCGGTGCGGCCGACGCCGGTCTGCACCTCGTCCACCAGGAACAGCCAGTCCCGCTCCCGGCAGAGCCGGGCCAGTTCGCGGACGAATCCCCGGTCCAGCGGCAGCACGCCGCCCTCCCCCTGGACCAGTTCCACCAGTACGGCGCACACGTCGCGGCCGGCGGCCTCCTCCACCGAGGCCATATCGGGGTCCGCCCGGCGGAACCCCTCTGTGAAGGGGAAGAAATACCGGTGAAACTCGTCCTGGCCGGTGGCGGCCAGGGTGGTGATGGTCCGCCCGTGGAAGGAGCGGTTCAGGGTGATGACGGCGCTCCTCCCCTCCCCGTACCGGTCAAAAGAGTACTTCCGGGCCAGCTTGAGGATGCCCTCGTTGCCCTCCGCGCCGGAGTTCCCGAAGAAGGCCGCCGCCATGCCGGAGCGGGTACAGAGCCTCTCCGCCAGCCTGACGTAGGGTTCGGAGTAATACAGATTGGAGATGTGGCCCAGTCTGGCCGCCTGGTCCGCGACGGCCCGCTGCCACTCCGGGTTGGCGGTGCCCACGGACAGCACCCCGATGCCGGCGGCGAAGTCGATGTACTCCCTGCCGTCCAGATCGTAGAGGGTGGCGTTGGTCCCATGGTCGATGGCGATGGGGTGGCGGCCGTAGGTCTGGAGGACGTACCGGCTGTCCAGGCGTTTCAGTTCTTCCAAGGTCATGCGCGCTCCTCCTTATACCGACAGCATGGTGCCGGCGCCCTGGGCGCTGAGCAGCTCGATGAGTATCGCGTGAGGGATGCGGCCGTCCAGGATGACGGCGCTGGTCACGCCGGAGCGGACCGCCTCCACGGCGCAGTCGATCTTGGGGATCATGCCGCCCTTGACCACCCCGTCCTTGATGAGACCGGGGATCTCGGAGGCACGGACCGACTGGATCAGGGTGGACTCGTCCGCCGGGTCCCGCAGCAGGCCCCGCACATCGGTGAGGAGCAGCAGTTTCTCCGCTCTGAGCGCCACGGCCAGCTTGGCGGCGGCGGTGTCGGCGTTGACGTTATAGGCGGGATTGCCGTCGATCCCCATGGCCACGGTGGACACCACCGGGATGTAGCCCAGATCCAGCGCGTCGACGACCACGTCCGGGTTCACGTTCCGGATCTCCCCCACCAGGCCGTACCGGTCACTCAGTTGAACCGCCTGGAACAGGCCCGCGTCCATCCCGCACAGGCCCAGGGCACGGCCGCCCTGCCGGTTGATGCGGGCCGCCAGATCCTTGTTGACCTTGCCGCACAGCACCTGCTGGACCACGTCCATGGCGGCCTCATCGGTATACCGCAGGCCGTCCACGAATCTGGAGGGGAGGTTCAGCTTTTGCAGCATCTCGGTGATCTCCGGCCCGCCGCCGTGGACCACCGCCACCCGGATGCCCACCAGCGACAGCAGGATCAGATCGGAGATGACCGCATCCCGCAGTTCCGGGGAGATCATGGCGTTGCCGCCGTACTTCACCACCACGGTCTTGCCGCTGTATTTCTGGATATAAGGCAGGGCCTCGGCCAGCACCTCGGCCCGCTCGATCAGAGAGGACATAAAAACCTTCCTTTGTACCGTTTATGGGAGGGGCCCGCTCACGGGGCGCGTTCCGTCAGCCGGACGGCGGAACGGGATCACGAGCGATAATCTCCGTTGATCTTTACATAGTCGTAAGTCAGATCGCAGCCCCAGCAGGTGGCGGACTCGTCCCCCTCGTGAACGGACACGTCGATGGTCACCTCGTCCTGGGTCAGCACCCGTTTGGCGAAGTCCTCGTCGAAGGGGAGGCCCACGCCCTTCTCGCACACCTTGATCTCCCCCAGGGCGGAGGCGAATGTGACGTCCACATACTCGGGCCGGAAAGGGGCCCTGGAGTAGCCCATGGCGCAGATGACCCGGCCCCAGTTGGCGTCGGCCCCGTAGAGGGCGGCCTTCACCAGGGAGGAGCCGACGACCGCCTTGGCCAGCCGCTCGGCGCTCTCCTCGCTGCGGGCGTCCCGGACGGTGCAGGTGATGAGCCGGGAGGCGCCCTCCCCGTCGGCGGCGATGGAGCGGGCCAGGTGTTCGCACACCCGGTACAGCGCCTGATAGAACAGGGTATAGCCGTCGTCCTTCCACTCGATGAGGGGGTTGCCCGCCCTGCCGTTGGCCAGGACCACGCACATATCGTTGGTGGAGGTATCGCCGTCCACCGTCACCCGGTTGAAGGTCCGGGGGACGATCTCGTGGAGGGCGTCCTGGAGCACGTCGCGGGAGATGGCGCAGTCGGTGGTGATGAAACAAAGCATCGTGCCCATATTGGGATGGATCATGCCGGAGCCCTTGGCGATGCCGCCGATGGTCACCGTCCTGCCGCCGATGGTGAGGGAGACGGCGATCTCCTTCTTTTTGGTGTCGGTGGTCATGACGGCCCTCGCCGCCGCGTCGGACCCGCTGTCGCTGAGCCGCTCCGCCAGGGGGCCCATCCCTTTCTCAATGGCCTCGATGTTCAGCGTCTGGCCGATGATCCCGGTGGAGGCCACCACGAAATCGGTGGGCTTGAGGCCGGTGGCTTTCGCGGCGGCGGCGCACATCCGCTCGGCGTTCTCATGGCCCATGGGGGCGCACGCGTTGGCGTTTCCGCTGTTGGCGATGATTCCCCGGCACACCCCGTCCTCCAGGTTGCCCATAGTCACATAGATGGGGGCGGCCTTCACCCGGTTCATGGTGTACACCGCGGCGGCGGTGCACTCGCAGTCGGAGAGGATCATGGCCAGGTCGAACTTTCCGCTCAAATAGTCCTTCATGGAGGGCACGATGGGCTGGTTGCCGTCCCCCATGGACATATCGCTCTTCACGCCGCAGCGGATCCCCGCGGCCCGAAAGCCCTTGGCGGCGCACACGCCGCCGGAAACTTGATTCAGCATGATAACACTCCCAATTATCCAAGGTTGAGGCCGGCGGTCTCATCGAACCCCAGCATCAGGTTCATGTTCTGCACGGCGGCTCCCGACGCCCCCTTGCCCAGATTGTCGAACTGGGCGCACAGCAGGGTCTGTTCCTCATAGCCGGATACGGTGAGAAGGAGCGTATCCCTCCCCGCCAGCTCGCTGGTGTACAGCCGGGGGCTCTCCCCTCCGAACGGGGCCACCCGGATCAGAGGCTGGCCCTGATAGTAGCCCGCCAGCAGTTCGCAGAGGTCCTGCGCGGAGGGCTGTCCGGCCAGCAGGCGGTTGTGGAGCAGAACGGTGGTACACATCCCCTGGTACACATCCCCCAGGACGGGCAGGAAGGCCGGGGGATACTCCAGGCCGGCCAGCTTCTGCATCTCCGGAATGTGCTTGTGTTTAAGCCCCACAGCGTAAGGGGCGGGAGAGGCCAGCCGCGGGTCCCGGCCGGGGTCGCCGTACTCCGCGATCATCTTCTTCCCGCCGCCGGAGCAGCCGGTGAGGGACCAGCAGGTCAGGGGGTAGTCGGCGGGCAGGACGCCCATGTTGACTAGGGGGGCCACAACGGACAGAAACCCGGTGGCGTGGCAGCCCGGATTGGCGACACGGCGCGCGTACTTCACCCGCTGGCGCTGGCCGGGCAGCAGTTCCGGAAAGCCGTACACCCAGTCCGGGTCCGTCCGGTGGGCGGTGGATGCGTCGATCACCCGGGTCTTTTGGTTCTCGATCAGGCCCACCGCCTCCACGGCGGCCGCGTCGGGCAGGCACAGGAACACCAGGTCGGCGGCGTTCAGGAATTTCTTTCGCTCTGTCAAGTCTTTTCGCTTGTCATCGTCGATGAGGAGCAGTTCGACGTCCCCCCGGCCCGCCAGCCTGTCGGAAATCTGGAGGCCGGTGGTGCCCTCCTTGCCGTCAATGTATATCCTGGGTTTCATGGGTCCACCTGATTTCGTTTCGTCCATATAGGGGCCGCCGCCTTTGACGGCCCGCCGGAAAAGGCAACCGCCGCGCATACGGGCCGTCCAGGGGGACGGCCCCTACAGAAGGGGCGCCCCCATTATCTCCCTCTTTCGGGGAAAAAGCAACCCTCTTTTGATCGCTCCGCTCCGCCACCCGGCGCGGCCCGCCGGCGGGCAGCCTCCGGCGGACTACCGCCGCCGCGCGATGAACTCCTCGATCATCTCGATCTGCTTCTTCACGTTCTCCTCGGACGGCCCGCCATAGACTTGCCTCCCGTTGACACAGGTCTTGAGCTGGAGAGCGTCGTACACGTCCTCGTCGAACAGGGCGGAGATGGCCCGGAAGTCCCGGAGGGTCAGGGTGTCCAGACTCTCGCCCGTCTTAATGCACATATTTACGAGCCTTCCCACGATTCTGTACGCCTCCCGGAAGGGCATCCCCTTCTTCACCAGGTAGTCGGCACAGTCTGTGGCGTTGATGAACCCGCCGGCGGCGGCCTTCGCCATGTTCTTGGGCCGGACGGTCAGCGACTTCAGCATGGCGGCGAACACGGGCACGCACATCTCCACGGTGTCCAGCGCGTCGA
>CAYPEE010000101.1:0-6224 GCA_964409665.1 uncultured Oscillospiraceae bacterium | reverse complement strand
CCCCTCCCGGACCGCCCGGATGTAGCCGGGGATGTCGGTGTGGGCGGGGCACTCGGCCCGGCAGGGCACCACGTTGTCGGCGTAGGCGGGGTGTTTCTCCATCACGCCCACCGCGTCCACAATGGAGCCGGTGGGACACACCTCGATGCAGGCGCCGCAGAACCGGCAGCCCGCCTCCGCCAAACTCTTGCCGCCGGGCACGCCGGCGTGGACGCCCACGCTGTCCCGGACGTAGTCCAGCACCTTCACGCCCCGCAGGTCCCGGCAGGCGCGGATGCACCGGCCGCAGCGGATGCAGCGGGTGAACAGGTGGGAGATCAGGGGGTTCGAGTCGTTGTTGGGGACAGGGCGGGACTTCATGCGCCAGTCCTGGCCGTTGACCCCCATAAATTGATAGAGGCTCTGCAGTTCACATTTGCCGTATTTGGGGCAGCCGGTGCAGTCGGCGGGATGGGTGGCCAGCATCAGCTCCATGGAGGTGCGGCGCGTCAGCTCCGCGGCCTCGGTCCTGCTGTCCGCCACCATGCCCTCGGCCACGGCGGTGGTGCAGGCGGGAACCGGAACGTCCCCGCCGTCCACCGTCACGCTGCACAGGCGGCAGCCGCCCTTGGCCTCCAGGTCCGGGTGGTCGCACAGATGGGGGATGTACACCCCCGCCGCCAGCGCCGCGTGGAGAACCGACTGCCCTTCCACGGCCTGGATGACCTGGCCGTTGACAGTCAGCGTCACCATATCAGAAGCCCACCTTCGCCGCGGCGTTCTCACCGGCGATGCGGCCGGAGTTCAGGCAGAACCCCATCGTGTTGCCGGACAGCACGAAGGGATAGGAGTCGCCGTAAATGGAGCAGGCGTCGGTGCCCACGCAGTACAGGCCGGGAATGGGCCTGGCGTCTTCGTTCAGGGCCTCCATCTTGTGGTTGATCTTCACGCCGCCCAGGGAGCCGTAGGCGCCCACGGTCTGGCGGCAGCAGTAGAAGGGAGGTTTCTCGACCTTCTGCATATAGGCGCGGTTCTTCTCAAACAGTTCGTCGTAACCGCCGTCGCACATGGCGTTGTACTCCTCCACCTGAGCCACCAGCCCGTCCACGTCGATGCCGGCGTTTCTGGCCAGTTCCTCAATGGTGTCGCCCTGGGAGATGGGCTCATAGCCGGCGGCCATGTCCCGCTCCCACTGCTCGTCAAAGTGGTCGTACAGGTCGTGGGGATGGACGTGGGAGATGATGTCGGGCCCGTGTTTCTTATAGCGTCTGAGGGCCTTGCTGTCGAAAATGGAGAAGGCGACCTTGCCGGGCAGATGGGAGATGGCGTTGCCGGTGAAGGTGGTGTTGCCGATCTGATCCTCGGGCATAAAGCGGTTGCCGTTGCGGTCCACCCACAGGCAGGGCTGGCGGAACGCGCCCTCGATGATGAAGTGGTTCATGTTGTCGGGCAGCTGATACATCATCTCCATGATGATGGGGGTCTTGGCGGCGCCGACCTCCCAGCACATCTTCATGCCGTCGCCCTTCATGCCGGGCACGGCGAAATTGAAGATGGTCTTTCCGTACTCAAAGCCGGTGTATTCCTTGATCATCTCCGGGTTGTCCCCGAAGCCGCCGGTGGCCACGATGGTGGAGGGGGCGCGGCACTCGATCTCCTCGCCGTTCTTGTCCACGGCGAGGACGCCCACCACGGCGTCGCCCTCTTTGATGAGTTTCTTCACCGGGGTCTCCAGATAGATCTCCACGCCCAAACTCTTGGCGTACTCGGTCATTTTCTTCATCATGCCGGAGGCGGCGCGGGGGCCGGGAACGCCGCCGCCCTCGGGTTTGCAGACGTGCCATGTAAACTCGCCGTCGGAGTAGGGACGGGTGGCCTCGTCCGCGCCGAAGGCCCGCTGTACGCCCACGAACTCCACGCCCATGTTGCACAGCCAGTCGATGGTGTCGCCGGACTTGAAGTAGTAGTCGCGGACCAGCCGGGCATCCACCTGGTAGTGGGTGAAATACATATGCTTGTGGAAGGCCTCGATGGGGCTGAGGGGGATCATCTGCTCGCGCTGGATGCGGGAGCCCACGCCCAGGGGACCCATGCCCATATTGGCGGCGCCGCCGGTGGTGCTCGCCTTCTCAAAGGCGATGACCCGCGCGCCGCCCTCGGCGGCGGCACAGCAGGCGGCCAGACCGCTCAGGCCGGCGGCCACGACGATGACATCGGTTTCCAGTTGCTTCATGGTGTACTCCTCCTAAAATAATACAATACTATATATCATTGCGCCGGGCGCGATTCACACGGTCTTGTACTGCATCTGCTTGTAGCGGGGCATCTTCTCCTGGACGACCTCGAAGTTGTGGGGATCGCGGTAGAATCCGCCCTCGGTGGTGCCGATCTCGTCCAGATGGAGGCCGCGGCCGGCTACGGTGGTGCGGTCCTTCAGATGGCCGTTCTCCGGGTCGATGACGAATTTCCACTTGCCGTCCTCTTCCTTCAGCACGCCGCCGCAGCCGCACACCTGGCACTCCACCTTGTAGTAGGTGCCGTCCCACTGGGGCTCGCCCAGGGACAGGGAGTTGGAGTGGCAGTGGGGGCACCAGCCGAAGTCGGGGTCGCCCTCCCAGCCCCGGTCCTTGGGGTCCTTGTTCAGGGACTTCATGATGTTCTCGCCCATCTTGTGGGCCCGCTCGATCAGTTCGGGGCGGGTGAGCACATGGCCCTTGGCCGGAATGCGGGTGGCCAGGATCATGTCGATCACGTTAAAGTCGCAGGTGAACATGGCGGCCTGCATATTCTCCAGGGACATGGACATCCACGCGCGGGTGGAGCCGCCCGTGGTGATGAGGCCGGCGATGCGGTGCTTGGGCTTAATGGCGCCGATCTTCTCCAGGAAAGCGGTCTCATAGGCTAGGGACCGCTGCATGAACCGGGTGAAGTTGGCGGACACCTGCAGGTCGTAGGTGGGAGCGGCGAAGATGAAACCGTCGTTCTCGAACATCGCCTGCATCAGTTTGTCCTTGTCGTCCAGATCCTTCAGCACGCAGCCCACATTCTCACCCTTCATGAACATCCCCTGGGTGCAGTGGGTGCAGCCCGTGCAGTCCAGGATCTTGTAGTCGTTCAGGTTGACGTAGGTGATCTCCGCCCCCTGCTCCTGGCAGGCCAGCAGAGCCTCTTTCGCCAGGATCTCGCTGTTGCCGTCCCTGCGCCCCGCGCAGACGCCCATAACTTTGAATGCCATAACCAAATACCTCCTGTTTTCTGGTTGAGAGTCCAGCCCTGGCCGGACTCTCTTATGTTCGTGACCGCCCCGCGCGGTCAAATAACACACGGGCCGAACAGCCGTCCGATAAGAGAACAGGCGCCGGGGATCCGGGCAATCGTTTCGCCCCGGCCTCCGGCGCCCCGCCGATGCGCAGGCGCCGGTAAAATAGTGAGTTGTCTCCACAAAAAAATGATTTTATCCCGCGCCCTTTGTGCAATCTATTCAATTATGATTATAATTCTCTTTGCCGGTTTCGTCATCCGACAGCAGTCAAAAGCTTTGTGAAAAAAGCGGCGGTATTTCAGACATTTGTCTAATGGGCCTGGCTGGACTCCCGTTGGAGGTATTCCAGCAGCCGCAGGGACAGTTCATAGGCGAACAGCCGCTCCCCGTCCCGCATCACGTCGTCCCCCACCAGTTCCGCGATCTTGCCCATGCGGAAGAAAAAGGTGCTCTTGTGGATGAACAGGGCGGCGGCGGCCTGGGCGGCGTTCCGGTTGGCCCGGAGGTAGGCCCAGAGGGTGTCCAGATAGTGGGTGTTGTGTTCCCCGTCATACCGGCGAAGCAGCTCGATGTCCGGGTGGAGCATAGAGCGCAGCAGTTCGGCGTCCCCGATCTGGTCCAGCAGGTGGTAGAGGCGGACCTGATCGTAGTAGCGCACCCGCTCCTCCCCGGGGGCCTCCGCCGCGGTCCGGCGGGCCTGCTCCCAGGCGTAGGGGGCGGCCAGCAGGGCGGTGAACCGGTCGCTGAAACTCGCCCGCATGTGGTTGAACTCCAGAAAACTCTTCAGGGCGCTCTCCTCCCAGGGGGTCAGCGCCCCGATCTGGCCCCGGGGCAGCAGCATACACATCCGGCCCTTGATGAGCCCCACCAGGCTGTCCGGGAACAGGGAGAGCACCTGGTCGAAGAAAAAGCCGCCCGAGGGGCGGGAACTCACATCGTCAAAGGTGAGTTCGGCCAGATAGTAGTAGGGCTGCGGCCTGCGGCCCAGCTGGTGAAGCCGCTGGATGGCGGAGGATTCGCTCTTGAGACGGCTCTCCAGCAGTTCCAGCAGAAAGTACTCGTACTTCAGGCCGCTCTCCGGGGCAAAAAAGTCCTGTTTCTGCATCTCGATGGACAGGACCTGGGACAGGTACTCCACCAGTTCCAGTTCCTCGGGATAGAACCCTTCCGGCCGGCCGGGGGAGAAGATGTAGGCCACCATGGCCTGATTGATGCGGATGGACTGAAACAGAATGGGATAGAGAAAACGGGGATCCGTGGACACGCTGGGCCGGGCGCTCTCCAGGAGACGCTTCATGTGCTGCCTCTCCTCCAGCTCCATGGCCGCGCCGAAGCGCACATACTGCCGCCCGCCGGAGGTGACCAGGTTCTTCTTGTCGTCCATATCGGGATAGGCGGCCAGCACCGCGAAACTGGCGCTGCACAGACTGAACTGCAGGCCGGTGGCCTCGTGGGCGATCTGCAAAAACTGCCGCAGAGGGGTCTTGGTCTGCAGGGCCCGGAACAACTCGTCCTTGGCCCGCCGCAGCCGCTCTGGGGTCATCCGCTCCATCGGTCCTCCTCCTCTCTCTGTCTCCCTCCAGTTTAGCACGGTTCGCCGGCGCTTTCAACCCTTTTACGCCTCTCCCCCGCCCGCGCCCGCTTGACAGCGCCCCGGTTCCGTGCTACCATTTTTCAAAACGTCAGGGAGGGATCCGCATGGACGGACTGAGCCACCGGGAGGTCATGGAGGGCGTGTTCCACATCGGGGACGGGCGGGGCAATTTCTGCACGCTGCTGGCGGGCAGCGCCGGCGCGATCCTCTACGATACCATGATGGGCCTGGGGGACCTGCGCGCCTATGTGGCCGGCCTGACCGGTTTTTCCCCCATGGTCATCAACAGCCACTGCCACTTCGACCATGTGGGCGGCAATTTCCAGTTCGACCGGGTCTATATGTCCGAGGCCGACTTTCCCCTGATGGACGTGGGCCTCAGCGAACTCCCCATCCTAAAGGAGACCCAGGGGATGGACTTCTCCTACATGGTCCCCAGTTTCACCGACAAAAGCCGCGTCCGCCCGCTGGCGGCCGGCGCCGTCATCGACCTGGGCGGCCTGACGGCGGAGGTCGTCGCCCTGCCGGGCCATACTCCCGGCAGTCTGGGCCTGCTGATCCGGGAGCGGAGCCTCCTGCTGGCCGGAGACGCCGTCTCCCCCCAGGCCTGTCTGTTCTTCCCGGAGAGCTCCCTCTCCGACTACGCGAAAACGCTGGAAATGCTCAAAAGCGTGCCCTTCGACCACTTCCTGCTGGCCCACTTCGACTACCTGTTCCCCAAGGCCAAGCTGGACCGTTTCGCCCAGTGCCTGGATCTCATCGGCAAAAAGCGCAGCCAGGAGTATGTGTTCTCCCCCGTCCCCACCCTGGGAGGACGGCTGTTCGTGCTGGATCCCTTCGACCCGGAGACCCACGAACTGGTGGGGATCTTCGTCAAGAACTCCGACGCGGGTGATTACACATCCCCCCGAAAGCGCCGGAAATAGAGCAAGAGCCGTCCGTGTGGACGGCTCTTTCCATCATGATCAGTTCAAAAAGTCCTTCAGCTTCTTGGAGCGGGAGGGGTGGCGGAGTTTGCGCAGAGCCTTGGCCTCGATCTGGCGGATGCGCTCGCGGGTCACGTTGAACTCCCGGCCCACCTCCTCCAGAGTGCGGGTGCGGCCGTCCTCGATGCCGAAACGCAGCTTGAGCACCTTCTCCTCCCTGGGGGTCAGCGTGGAGAGCACCTCCACCAGCTGCTCCTTCAACAGGGTGAAAGAGGCCGCCTCGGAGGGCTCGGACGCGCTCTCGTCCTCGATGAAATCGCCCAGATGGGAATCGTCCTCCTCGCCGATGGGAGTCTCCATGGACACTGGCTCCTGGGCGATCTTCAGGATCTCCCGGACCTTTTCCACCGGCATATTCATCTCGGCGGCGGTCTCCTCCGGGGTGGGGTCGTGGCCCAGTTCC
>CAYPEE010000100.1:0-6261 GCA_964409665.1 uncultured Oscillospiraceae bacterium | reverse complement strand
GGGAGAAGGACCGCCAGAGCGGACAGAGGGATGATCAGCAGGCTGGGCGCGGCGGCCATACTCCAGCCCAAACAGGCCGCCGTTCGCATCACGAAGATGTGGACCAGGTAGATACAGAAGGCGGAGAGGGCAAGCCGCCCGGCCGCCTTTTTCACCGGCTCGGGCCAGTTTTCCCGGCCGGCCGCCAGTCCGAACAGGCCAAAGGCCATCAGCATGGGGCCGGGGGACATCCCCTCGAAAAATATCTCACTCAGCGCCCCGTCCCGCAATGAGCAGGCCGCCGTCCCGCCGAAGGTGAGGGCGAACCCCGCGGCCCAAGCCGCCGGAAAAAGGAACCGGGGCAGACCGCCGCCGTACCGTTTCAGATAGTACCCCAACACCCCGTAGCCGATGGCGGAGAACCCCATGCCCATCATATACCATCCGCCGACGGTGTAAATCAGGCGAAACGGCCAGAAATACCGGAGCAGCGGGAACAGAATGCCGGTGACGAACCAGCAGAGCAGGAAGTATTCCGTCTCCCGTCTGGAGGCGTTCCGCAGAAAGGCGCGGGTGACGGGCAGGAAGACATAGACCAGGATCAGAATGTGGAGATAGTAGAAATGGAATTCGTGCTTGAATACGAGCGTCTGCTTGAACGCCTCCCACAGTCCGGCCAAACTGAAACCGCCGGCCAGCAGGGAGACCAGATGATAGAAAAACGCCCATACATACATGGCGATCACAACGCGCAGCAGATTATGGCCGTAGAGACGTTTCAGCGGAATGTCCCGGCCCAGCATCAGGGCGCCGCTGCACATGAAAAACAGCGGCACAGCCGGCCGCGCGGCAGAGGCCCAGAACAGGGAGCCCCACCAGTTCAGGCCGCCCACACCGGATGTGACGCTGGCCGAACTCACATGAATGATGACGACCATCACAATGGCGGTGGACCGCAGCACATCCAGTCCCACATCCCGCCGCCGCACTTCCCGCGCCATGTACCCGCCTCCAAAAAACGCCCTGAGACCGCTGCCAGCCTCAGGGCGAACAACCTTCCCCGCGGGTCCTGAGTTCACGGCTGGCCGCCGTGCGCTCCCGTATGACACGCATTTTAGTACACAGAGGTTGGAATGTCAAGGAAATTTTGGTGGAAAAGGCCCGGGGGCGAAGTTTATACTGCATTGCGAAAAGAGGTTCCCCTTCCCCCATAGAGCGCGTCCAGACAGACGATGGTTCGGGGTTCACGGGCAGGTTCATCCCCCTCTTATGAGGATTTCCGGCGTCAACTGTCCGATTATAACGGGACTTACCACAACTTCCCCATACACCCGCTCAACCGGCGTTCCCAGAATCGGGTCCTCTCTCCCCCTCTGCTCCTGTCATACGTCGTTGCAAAATCAATTCCCCGGAGGGACGGGCACGAAAAAAACGGGGCGCTTTCGCGTCCCGTTCCGCTATGTCCCGTCCGGCGGGAGGCAGCCCAGCAGCAGGGCGGTCCCCGCCTCCGCCAGAAAGAGTTCCGGGGGCCGTCCGTCGTAGGGCAGCACCAGTTCCTGCCGCTCCACCGCCCTGCCCTCCAGGGAGACGAACTCCCGCTGGACGGCCACGGCCGCCTGTTCCCCCTCCAGGCTGGACAGGGTGAGGGTGTTCCGGGGGGAGGCGCCGTAACTCACCACCGTGTCGGCGGGGAGGGCCCGGGTGAGGGCGGACAGCCCGCCGGGGAGGAGAGCGGTGCGGCACATGAGGGCGGCGGCCCCCGCCCAGCCCACCGCCCGGGGAGACACCACCAGAAGATCCAGCGGAAGCCCCGCCAGCAGCGCCGGATGCCGGCAGGCCCGCACCAGGGCGGAGCGGTCCTCCGCCATCCGGCTCACCCGCTGGGCCAGCCCCTCGTCCCGCTCCCAAACGCCGATCTGCCACATGGCGGCCACTCCTCTCTCTCTTGACGCGGTTTGGGGTTAGTTTGCCGCGGGGCGGGGGGCTTTATGCGAAAAAAAGACCGCCGGGGGCGGCGGCCTTCAGTCCGTTTTCCGATTTTTCTCCTTGTGCCGGCGATAGAGGACATAGTTGAACACCGACCCAAGGATCAACACGTTGCCGCAGAGGTACAGCCACACTAACATGATGATCACCGAGGCCAGGGACCCGTACACCAGGGAATACTGGGTGGATCTGCCCACCATGAGGGAGAAGAACATGGAGGCCCCCGCCAGCGCCAGGGAGGCCAGCAGAGCGCCCGGCACCACCGGGGGGCGGGGGTGGTCCAGGGGGGCGGAAAACCGGTACAGCAGCAGGATGAACAGGAACACCATCCCCAGCAGGATGACGTATTTCAGCCACTGCCACAGGGCGAATTTGGACAGCAGATCCTCCAGGCCCAGCAGGTTGCCCAGGGTGTGAAAGAACCAGTTGCCCGTCACCACCACCGCCAGAGACAGGTAGATGACCGCCAGAAAGAGCAGGGCAAAGATCAAGCTGGCAAGCACCCGGCGCAGCCCCCGGAACGTGGCCCGGCCATAGATGTCCTGCATGACGTTCATAAGCGCCCGCACGGCGGCGGAGGCAAACAGCAGGGTGAGCAGCAGGCCGCCGATCAGCATGGCGGTGGACTGGTTGGAGGAGATATAGCGCACATACTCCCGGAAGATGGCCGTGACGCTCTCGGGCAGGAAGTTCTGCAGCTGGAGGATCAGCTGGTCGAAGTCGATGTTGAGCACGTCCAGAAAGGCGGACACGCAGATGATGATGGGGAAGAAGGTCAGCGTCAGCCAGTAGGACAGCTCGGCGGCGGAGCGGGCCACACGCTTGGAGAAATACGTATCCGCCATCTCCGCGGCAAAGCGGAACGGCGCAAAGCGCATCAACCCCCTCATGGGCTCCCCCCTCTCTTGAAAACTCCCCCATAGTATAGCAGAGCGGGAGCGAAAGGACAACCATATTTTTTCGCCCTATTCCAGCAGCATTGTCAAATCGTCCACCGTCAGGGAGGGATTGAGGGCCAGGCTGATGCCGTAACCCAGGGCTTTGGACAGGTCGGCCGCCCGGCTGTCGATGTCCCGGGGGGTGACGAACAGATCCTCCCCGCCGGAGAGCGCCTCCCGGCCGGGGGCAGAGGCGCGGGCCTGTTCCAGCAGGTCCATGGCCAGGGTGGCGCCGTCCACCACCGTGGGCGCCCCCACCGCGAATACGGGGACGCCCAGAGTCTCCCGGTTCAGGGCCAGCCGGTGGTTGCCCACGCCGGAGCCGGGGACGACGCCCGCGTCAGACAGCTGCACCGTGCGGCACAGCCGCTCCAGGGAGCGGGAGGCCAGCGCGTCGATGACGATGACGCAGGCGGGCCGCAGTTCCCGCGCCAGGGCGGCGACGGCGTCGGCGCTCTCCACGCCGGTGGAGGCCAGCACCCCGGGGGCGGAGGCCGCCACCGGGCGCATATGGCCGAAGAGATCGGGGACCTGCTCCACCAGATGGCGGGTGACCAGCAGATGTTCCACCGCCAGCGGTCCGATCACGTCCGGGGTGACCGCCCGGTTGCCCAGACCCGCCACCAGGGCGGGGCCCTCCGGCAGCAGAGGGGAGAGTTCCTCCGCGATGGCCCGGACCGCCCGGTGGAAGGCGTTCTCCTCCCGGCGAAGCAGGCCGTCCAGTTCCAGGGTGATATACACGCCGGGGGGCTTGCCGATGGCCTTCCCCGCCTCCGGATCGGTCACGGTGACGGTGGTGACGGGGAATCCCTCCCGCTCTGTCTCCTCCGAACGGACGCCGGGGAGGCCGGCGGCCTCTCCCGCCTGTTCCCGCCAGAGCTGATGGGCCTCCACCGCCAGATCGGTACGGCGCTGCGCCATAGCCATAAGATCCTCTCCTTAATATACAAGGTATTGTGTTCCGAAACCGGCACGCCCCTATTTTTTCTTCCAGAAAAGTTTCTATCCAAAAAAACGAAAATAAATGTTGCAATTTCAAATTTTTCATGGTAAAATACGTGTCTGCAACAGCTAAGATCAATGAGGCAATCGGAGGAGGTGTTTGGTTTGCCGAATATCAAGTCTGCCAAGAAACGTGTTCTGGTGAACTCCGCCAAGGCCGCCCAGAACAAGGCTCAGAAGTCCGCTCTGAAGACCGACCTGAAGAAGTTCCAGGCCGCGGTGGCCGGTGGCAGCCGCAGCGAGGCCGATGCCGCTTACAAGGCGGCCGTCAAGGCTGTGGACCAGGCCGCCGCCAAGGGTCTGCTGCATAAGAACAATGCCGCCAACAAAAAGAGCGCCATGACCCTGAAGCTCAATAAGCTGGCGTAAACCGCAAAAGGCCGTCCGCCGGGAAGGCGGGCGCAAAGAACGGCTCCCATCCGATTCGGATGGGAGCCGGTGTATTTTGCGCGGTTCTCAGGCCAGAGCCGCCGTGATAATGGCCATGGAGTAGACCTCCTGGGCGTTGCAGCCCCGGGACAGGTCGTTGATGGGGGCGTTCAGGCCCAGCAGGATGGGGCCGTAGGCGTCGAATCCGCCCAGGCGCTGGGCGATCTTGTAGCCGATGTTGCCGGCGTTGATGTCGGGGAAGATAAAGGTGTTGGCGTAGCCCGCCACGGAGGAGCCGGGGAACTTCAACTGGCCCACGGTGGGGGACACGGCGGCGTCGAACTGCATCTCGCCGTCCACAGGGATGCCGGGCATGGCGGCCCTGGCCTTCTCGCAGGCGTTGCGCATTTTGTCCACGTCCTCGCCCTTGCCGGAGCCTTTGGTGGAGTAACTGAGGAAGGCCACCTTGGGCTCCACGCCGAAGATCTGGGCGCACTTGGCGGTCTCCACGGCGATCTCCACCAGTTCGTCCTCATTGGGCTTGATGTTGATGGCGCAGTCGCCCATGGCCAGCACCTCGTTGTCGCCGGTGCCCCGGTCCCGGACCATGATGAAACAGGAGGAGACGATCTTGCTGCCCGGCCTGGTCTTGACCAGTTGGAGGGCGGGACGGACGGTATCGGCGGTGGAGTAGGTGGCGCCGCCCAGCAGGCAGTCGGCCACGCCCATTTTGACCAGCATGGTGCCGAAGTAATTGCCCTTGCGCAGAGCGGTCCGGCACTCCTCGGGGGTCATCTTGCCCTTGCGGAGCCGGGCCATGGTCTCCACCATCTCCTCCATTCTGGGGTAGGCGGCGGGGTCGATGATCTCGGCCCCCCGGATATTGAAGCCGGCCTTCTCGGCGGCGGCGTGGACCTCGTCCGCGTTGCCCACCAGCACGGGGGTGAGGAAGGTGCCCGACAGCAGGCGGGCGGAGGCCTCCAGGATGCGCGCGTCGGTGCCCTCGGTGAACACGATGCGCTTGGGGTCGGCTTTCAGTTTTTCGATGAGTTTGCCAAACATGATGTATGTTACCTCCCGGATATGGTTTCAAATGGGTTTCAGCGCTTATAAATCTACCACGGTTCCCGGAGATTTGCAAGGGGCGGGGGCAAAAATCCATAAAAACCGGCGGTTTTTTTGGCCGGCTTTTCGGTGGAACACTCTTTACAAAAGGTATTTTTTTCGATATACTAAACCCACTGTGTTCTCGCCGGGGCCGCCCGGAGACAAAAGGAGAGAGACGCCCATGATGAATCCCGATTTTGCCCGGACCCTGTCCCTGCTGCGGCAGGAGAAGGGCATCTCCCAGCGGCAGGCCGCCCAGGAACTGGGGATCTCCCAGGCGCTGCTGTCCCACTATGAGAACGGCGTAAGGGAGCCCGGACTGGCGTTCGTCACCAGGGCCTGCGACTTCTACGGCGTCTCCGCGGACTTTCTGCTGGGGCGCACCCTCAGCCGGGACGGCACCACCATCATCGACGCCGACGCCCTGTACGATGTGTCCACCGAGCGGGACAATGTGCTGCGCGGCTCGGTCATGGCCACTCTGTCCAAAAAACTGGTGGTCAACTCGGTGGGGCTGCTGTTCGACCTGCTGAGCCGGCTGGGCAGCAAGGCCGCCATCAAGGCGGCGGCCAACTACCTGACCACCGCGGTGTATATCCTCTACCGGCACCTGCACATGGCCAGCCCCGACAGCAACGAGGACTTTTTCTCCGTGCCCGAGACCCAGTTCCTGGCGGGCCTGCCCAGAGCGGACCTCATTATGACTGAGGCGGAGTATCTGGCCGCCCTGGCCAATCCCGGCAAGGACGCCGAATTCCCCGCCATGGATCACAACTCTCTGCAGGCGGCCTATCCGGGCACCTATCAGTCCCTGCTCCAGATCATCCACGCCTGCGGTGAGCGGCTCAACGGCGAGATGTCCAGCCACCAGGAGCGGAGC
>CAYPEE010000099.1:0-6357 GCA_964409665.1 uncultured Oscillospiraceae bacterium | reverse complement strand
TGGACAAGTCCCCCTTTGACCTGTCCGGCGGCCAGAAGCGCCGGGTGGCCATCGCCGGGGTCATCGCCATGGAGCCGCAGGTGCTCATTCTGGACGAGCCCACCGCCGGACTGGACCCCTCCGGCGCGGCCCAGATCCTGGAGAATATCCGAACGTACCATAAAGAGAAAAACGCCTGCATCATCCTGGTGTCCCACTCCATGGAGGAGGTGGCCCGGGAGGCGGAACGCCTGGTGGTCATCGACCGCGGGCGCATCCCCTTCTCCGGCTCCCCGGCGGAGGTGTTCTCCCACGGCCCCGAACTGGAGCGGATGGGCCTGGGCGTCCCCGCCATGACGAGGGTCTTTGCCCGCCTGCGCGCCATGGGCGCCGACGTGCCTGCCTCCGTCTACACAGTGGAGCAGGCCCGGGACGCCGTGCTGGCCGCCCTCCGCCGGGGCCCCCGCGAAACCGGGGACCGGCCCGGCGGGGAGGAGCAGAAGGGACCCGAGGAAACGGATTTTTCAGCGCCCCCGGCTGAAAGTGGACCGGATCCGGCCCCTTCTGACGAAAAGGGGGCGTTGTGATGGCGTTGAAGGACATCACCCTGGGCCAGTTCTTCCCCGGCTCCTCCCCCATCCACCGGCTGGACCCCAGGGCCAAGCTGGTGGGGCTCATCGTCTACATCGTGGCCCTGTTTCTTGCCAAGTGGTTCGTGACCTACGCGATCCTGCTGGCCGTGCTGGCCGTCGTCGTCAAGGTGTCCACCGTGAAGGCGAAGGCCCTGTTCAAGGGCATGAAGCCGGTGGTCTTCCTGCTGGCGTTCACCGCCGTGCTCAACGCCTTCTACACCCCCGGCACCCCCATTTTCTCCTTCTGGATCTTCACCGTCACCTATGAGGGCGTGCTCCACGCCTTTTTCATGGTGGTGCGCATCATGATGCTCATCTCCTGCACCTTCCTGCTCACCTACACCACCTCTCCCCTGGCCCTCACCGACGGGCTGGAGTCCCTGCTCTCCCCGCTCAAGAAAATCCATGTGCCCGTCCATGAGCTGTCCATGATCATGTCCATCGCCCTGCGGTTCATTCCCACCCTCATCGAGGAGACGGACCGGATCATGTCCGCCCAGCGGGCCCGGGGCGCCGACTTCGACAGCGGCAACCTCATCGAGCGGGCCAAGGCCCTCATCCCTCTGCTGGTGCCCCTGTTTATCTCCGCCTTCCGGCGGGCCGACGAGCTGGCCACGGCCATGGAGTGCCGCTGCTACCACGGCGGCGAGGGCCGCACCCGCATGAACCGGCTTCACTTCCGCCGGGGCGACGTGATGTTCATCATCGGGGCGATCGCGCTGGCGGTGGTCATCGGCGTGATGGGCCGTTTCGGGCTCTGATTGTTACGAAAGGCGGCGAACCGATGGAACAGCGCAACATCGCTCTGCGTCTCAGCTATACCGGCACCGCCTATCACGGCTGGCAGGTGCAGAAGAACGCCTCCTCGGTGGCCGGGACGCTGGAAAAGGCCCTGTCCGCGGTGGCGGAGCACCCGGTGAAGGTCACCGGGGCGGGCCGCACCGACGCGGGGGTCCACGCCCGGGTATATGTGGCCAACTTCCGCACTACCTCCGGCATCCCGGTGGACAAGCTGCCCCTGGCGGTGAACACCCGCCTGCCCGATGACATCTCGGTGACGAAAGCCACCGTGGTGCCCGACTCCTTCAGCGCCATCGGCTCCTGCCTGAAGAAGGAGTACACCTACCGGATCTACAACTCCCGCATCCGGGACCCCTTCTATGTGAACCGGGTGTGGTTCTACCCGAGATCGCTGGACGAGTCCGTCATGGCGGAGGCGGCCAGGCAGTTCGTGGGCACCCACGACTTCGCCGCCGTCCGCTCGGTGGGCACCGAGACCAGGAGTACCGTGCGCACCGTCCACTACTTTGAGATCGAGCGCCGCGGAAAAATCATCGACTGCCGGGTGTGCGCCGACGGATTCCTCTACAATATGGTCCGGGCCATGGTGGGCACCTGCGTCTACGCTGCCGAGGGCAAACTGGACCCGGCGGACATCCCGGACATCCTGTCCTCCGGGAACCGCACCCTGGCCGGGCCCACCGCTCCGCCGGACGGGCTGTATATGACCAACCTCTGGTATGAGGAAAACGTGTTGTAGCCTGTCGAACACACGTTTCACATGAAACAGAGAAAGGAGGGTCTCCATGGCGGAACAGAACCCTCAGCAGCCGGAACAGAAGAAGAAAAAGAAAAAAGAAAAAAAGGCGCCCAGCTTTCTCAAGCGGCTGCTGCTCTTTCTGCTGGTGGCGGCGGTGGCCGTGGGCGCGGTGGCCGTGGTGGTCTTTCGGGACCGGCTGAACATCGACAGCGTCCGCCGGTGGTTCGAGTACCGCACCCTGCTCCGCAACGACAGCGGCCAGGCCGAGTCCTTTGTGTACGACGGCGGCATCGAGGACGCCTTCGCCGTGCTGGACCACGATCTGCTGATCTGCTCGGGCAACGTCATCTCTCTCTACTCCGGCAGCGGCACCCGGTACATCAGCCAGTCCGCCGCCATGGATCACCCGGTGGTGAACACCAACGGCACCCTGGCCGTGGCCTACGACGCCGGGGGCTCCTCCCTCTATGTGCTGGGAGAGCGCTCCCTCATCTGGTCGGCGGACGATCTGGAGACGATCCTGTCCGCCCGGCTCAACCGGGACGGGCAGCTCACCGTGGTCACACAGCCCAGCGGCTACCGCAGCGCGGTGACGGTGTACAGCGCCGCCTATGAGCCGGTGATGACCGTCCAGCTCTCCTCCGCCCTGGCCATGGACGCCGCCCTGTCCGATGACGGCAAAACCCTGGCCATTCTCACCGTGGGGCAGGAGAATGGCTCCTTCGCCACCACGCTGGAGTTCTACTCCATGACCTATTCCGCCGGGGAGTTCACCCCGGACCTGACCTGCTCCCTGGGCGGGGCGGTGGCGCTGGACGTGAAGCACACCTCCTCCATGCTGTGGTGCCTGGAGGAACAGGGGCTTTCCGTGGTGGACCACGAGGGCGCCATCCGTTCCGCGAGCTGGGCCAGCCGCTATCTGCGGCAGTACACCCTGGACGGGGACGGCTTTGCCACCGTGCTGGTGGGTCGCCACCGGGCGGGCAGCCAGGCGGAACTGCTCATCGTCGACGAGCGGGGCGAGACCCACAGCCTGTCCGTCAGCGGGCAGGTGCTGGCCGTCTCCGCGGCGGGGCGGTATGTGGCGGTGCTCACCGCAGACCGGCTGGACATCTACACCAGCGATCTGAAACTGTACAGTTCCCTGGAGGGCACCCAGGGCGCCCGAAACGTGCTGATGATGGAAAACGGCTCCGCCATCCTGATCTCAGGGGACACCGCCAGTTTCTACGTGCCCTGATCCCCGGCTCCCGACCGGTCAGTTTCCGCTGAAAGAGAGCATACAGGAGGTCCCGCCATGCCGTCTTATATCTTTGACATCATCATTATCGCCATCCTGGCCCTGTTTGCCTGGCGGGGCGCCGCCAAGGGGCTGATCCTGACGCTGTGCGGTCTGGCTACCGTCTTTGTGGGATACTTCGGCGCGCAGTTTCTGTCCAACGCCTTTTGCGAGCCGGTGGCCGGCATCATCCGGCCGGTCATCGCCAGCGCCATGCGGGAGGCCCTGCCGGAATCCGTACAGGGGGCGCTGGACGGCATGAACGGGTATCTCCCCGCGCCCTCCGCCTCCCCCGGGGCCGCGGAAAGTCCCGAGACCTCCGGGACCCCGGAGGCCGCCGCTCCCCCCGGCGGAACGGCGCCCCAGACGCCCTCCTACACCGTGGGGCAGGTGATGGACGACATCAGGGAGGCGGGCATTTTCAACGGGATCTACCCGTCCCTCCAGGAGGCGGTGGACAGCGGCAGGGTCCAGCAGGGCGCTTTCCAGTCCCCGGTGGACGCCCTGGCGGACTATGCGGCCAAGGGCGTGGCCAGATCGGTGCTGTTCGCGCTGATCTTTCTCGCCGTCACCGTCGGCTGGTTTTTGCTGAGCCACGCCCTGGACCTGGCCTTCAAACTCCCCATCCTGTCCCAGATCAATCTGATCGGCGGCCTGGCGATCGGCCTTTTGGAGGGGGCGCTGATCGTCGCGGTGCTGGTGTGGCTGGGACAGGTGGTGGACTGGATCCCGGCGGAACCGGACTCCCCCTTGCTGAGACTGTTTACCGTCGATAACCTGTGGAAGCTGTGGGAGGACCTGCCCGTCTGACCGGCAGCACGTGCCAGCCTCTCCGGAGCGCGCCATTTTATTTGAACATTCCCACCATAATATTCACAACACGTTCATAATTATCTGTTATGGTGTCCCCAATAGAACACTTTCCCTGTGAAAGGAGCAAGTTATGCAGCCTACATTGTGTACCCGCTGCCACAAGAACGTGGCGGTCATCTTTATCACCAGGATCGAGGGCAATCAGTCCAAAAACGAGGGACTGTGCCTGAAGTGCGCCAAGGAACTCGGCATCAAGCCTGTGGACGACATGATGAAGAAGATGGGCATTTCCGACGACGATCTGGAGTCCATCTCCAACGAGATGATGTCCGCTTTCGGCGGCGCCGAGGACGCGGAGGGCCTCTCCTCCTCCGAGGGGCCGGACGAGGACGACGAGGGCCGGACGGCCACCTTCCCCTTCCTGAACAGGCTGTTCGGCGGCCAGAACCAGAATCAGAGCCAGGACGCCCCCGGCGAGGACCCGTCCCCCCAGCGGGGCGGCGCCCCCGCCAAGGACGCCCCCAAGAACGGCGACCGGGCCCAGAAGCGCAAGTTTCTGGAGAGTTACTGTATGTCCCTGACCCGGCGGGCCCAGGAGGGAAAGCTGGACCGCATCGTGGGCCGGGAGGACGAGATCGAGCGGACCATCCAGATCCTGAACCGGCGGCAGAAAAACAATCCCTGTCTCATCGGCGAGCCCGGCGTGGGCAAGACCGCCATCGCCGAGGGACTGGCCCAGCGCATCAACGACCGACAGGTGCCCTATAAGCTGCTGGACAAAGAGGTCTACCTGCTGGATCTGACCGCGCTGGTGGCGGGCACTCAGTTCCGCGGCCAGTTCGAGAGCCGCATGAAGGGCCTGATCGACGAGATCAAGCGGCTGGGCAACATCATCCTGGTCATCGACGAGGTACACTCCATTGTGGGCGCCGGCGACGCCGAGGGCTCCATGAACGCCGCCAACATCCTAAAACCGGCCCTGTCCCGGGGCGAGATCCAGGTGATCGGCGCCACCACCCTCACCGAGTACCGCAAGTACATCGAGAAGGACTCCGCCCTGGAGCGGCGTTTCCAGCCCGTGATGGTGGAGGAGCCCTCCATCGAGGACTCGGTGGAGATCATCAAGGGCATCGCCCCCTATTACGAAAAGTTCCACCATATATCCATCAGCCCGGATATGTGCCGCCTGGCGGTGACCATGAGCGAGCGGTACATCACCGACCGGTATCTTCCCGACAAGGCCATCGACCTGATCGACGAGGCGTCCTCCGACGTGAACCTCCACAACAAGGACCTGGCCCGGATGGCGGAGATCGACCGGGAACTGGCCGACTACGAGAAAGAGTGTGAGATCGTGCTGGCCTCCACGGGCGGGCAGGACGACCCCCAGCTCCAGGATCTGCAAAAACAATCGCAGCGGCTCCAGCGGCAGCGGGACACCCTGGAGATGGCGGTGAGCCGGGACGAGGCCGAGGCCCCCAACCGGAACGATCCCGCCTTCCAGGAGCGGCAGAACAACCGCCGGCAGCAGATCAGCGAACTGAGCGGAAAGCTGGCCGACCTGAACGCCAAGGCCCAGGAACTGCAGACCGCCGCCAACAACAAGGCCTATCAGCGGCTGGCCGAACTCCACAGCCGCCAGGCCCAGCTGAACGAGGAAATGGCCGCCCTGGCCGCCAAAGGCGATCCCCCGCTGACGGCGGCCCACCTCGCCCGGGTCATCGAACTGTGGACCAAGATCCCCGCCTCCCAGATCCAGGAGCAGGAGTTCGAGCGGCTGGCCAAACTGGAGGACCGCCTCAAGTCCCACATCGTGGGCCAGGACGAGGCCGTGGCCGCCGTAGCCAACGCCATACGCCGGGGCCGCGTGGGTATCTCCGCCAAGCACAAGCCGGTGTCCTTCATCTTTGTGGGCTCCACCGGCGTGGGCAAGACCGAACTGGTCAAGCAGCTGGCCGCCGACCTGTTCTCCTCCCCCGAATCCCTCATCCGGCTGGACATGAGCGAGTTCATGGAGAAACACTCCGTCTCCAGAATCATCGGCTCCCCTCCGGGCTATGTGGGCTATGACGAGGCGGGCCAGCTCACCGAGAAGATCCGCCGCAAGCCCTACT
>CAYPEE010000098.1:4354-6495 GCA_964409665.1 uncultured Oscillospiraceae bacterium | reverse complement strand
ATGTCGGCCATATCCAGGTACTTGTAGCCGTTGTCCGCGATGTGATCCTTCCGGCCCTGCAGGTTGTTCCCCAGCAGCAGATCGAACACCTGGGCGGTGCGCTCCGCGTCCTCCGGCATCACCCGGATGAGCCGGCGGGTCTCCGGGTTCATGGTGGTCAGCCACATCATGTCGGGCTCGTTCTCGCCCAAGCCCTTGGAGCGCTGGACCTCGTACTTTTTGCCCTCCAGGGAGGCGGTGATCTCGTTGCGCTCCCGGTCGGAGTAGGCGAACCAGGTCTTTTCCTTACAGGTGATCTCATACAGGGGGGACTCAGCGATATACACATAGCCCTTCTGGATGAGGGTGGGGATCAACCGGTAGATCATGGCCAGCACCAGGGTGCGGATCTGGAAGCCGTCCTCGTCGCCGTCGGTGCAGATGACGATCTTGTTCCAGCGCAGGTTGTTGAGATCGAAGGCGCTCAGGTCTTTGATGTGCTTGTCTTTGACCTCCACCCCGCAGCCGATGACCTTCAAAAGGTCGGTGATGATCTCGCTTTTGAAGATGCGGGCGTAGTCCACCTTCAGGCAGTTCAGGATCTTGCCCCGGATGGGCATGATGCCCTGAAACTCCGCGTCCCGGCCCAGTTTCACGCTGCCCAGGGCGGAGTCGCCCTCCACGATGTAGAGTTCCCGGCGGTCCGCGTCCTTCGTGCGGCAGTCCACGAACTTCTGCACCCGGTTGGAGATGTCCAGCGAGCCGGACAGTTTTTTCTTGATGCCCAGCCGGGTCTGCTCCGCCTTCTCCCGGGAGCGCTTGTTGATGAGGGTCTGGGCGCCGATCTTCTCCGCGTCCTGGGGGTTCTCGATAAAATAGACCTCAAACTGGCTCTTGAGAAAATCGGCCATGGCCTCCTGGACGAATTTGTTGGTGATGGACTTCTTCGTCTGGTTCTCATAGGAGGTCTGGGTGGAGAAGTTGTTGGACACCAGCACCAGGGCGTCCTGAATATCGTTCCAGGAGATCTTCGATTCGTTCTTGGCGTACTTGTTGTTCCGTTTCAGCCACCCGTCGATGGCGGAGACGAAGGCGGAGCGCATGGCCTTCTCCGGGGATCCGCCGTGCTCCAGCCAGGAGGAGTTGTGGTAGTGCTCGATGACCTGCACCCGGTTGGAGAAACAGAAGGACACCGACAGTTTTACCTTGTACTCCGGCTTATCCTCCCGGTCCCGGCCGCGCCGCTCCGCCTGCCAGAACACCGGCCGGGTCAGGGGGTCCTCCCCGGCCAGTTCGGCAACATAGTCCACGATGCCGTTGTCGTACTTGAAGTCGGTGGTCTCGAACCGGCTCCCCGTCTGGTTGCGGAACCGGAACGTGACCCCGGCGTTGACCACCGCCTGGCGCTTCTGGGTGTCCAGATAGTACTCCACCGGGATGTCGATGTCGGTGAACACCTCCAGGTCCGGTTTCCAGCGGAATTTGGAGCCGGTCTTCCGGCCGGAGTAGGGCGTATCCCGCAAAAAGTCCTCCCTGGGCGCGGTGATCTCGCCCTTCTCAAAGTGGAGGGTGTACTCCTTCCCGTCCCGGTGGATGACCGCGTCGAAATACTCGGAGGCGTACTGGGTGGCGCAGGTGCCCAGCCCGTTCAGGCCCAGGGAGTACTCATAGTTCTCCCCGCCGGACTCCTTATATTTGCCGCCGGCATACAGCTCGCAGAATACCAGTTCCCAGTTCCAGCGGCCCTCCGCCGCGTTCCAGTCCACCGGGCAGCCCCGGCCGAAGTCCTCCACCTCGATGGACTTGTCCTCGTACCGGGTAACGGTGATGAGGTCGCCGTAGCCCTCCCTGGCCTCGTCGATGGCGTTGGAGAGGATCTCGAACACCGCGTGTTCGCAGCCCTCCAGCCCGTCGGAGCCGAAGATGACGCCGGGGCGCTTGCGGACCCGGTCGGCCCCCTTCAGGGCGGAGATGGACTCGTTGCCGTATGGATTTTTGGGAGCGGATCTCGCCATGGAAACACCTCATACGCCCCGGGACCGCCGTTTTGACAAAAAGTCCGTCAAAAGCGGGCGGAAGTCCGGAATAATCGTTGAATACCGGCACAAAAGCCAGACAATTTGCCGGGATCTCATTGATTTTACAGTATACCCAAAAAGGGC
>CAYPEE010000098.1:0-4344 GCA_964409665.1 uncultured Oscillospiraceae bacterium | reverse complement strand
TCTGTCAAGCGCGCGGAGCGGACGCCCTGAAAAAGGGCGGTATAGCCTCTGGAATATTTGTCCAAACTGGACATACAGTGTGGTATGGAGGTGACACGTATGACACAGACCATCTTCGGCCGGCGGCGGGCGGCCCATGCGGCGGAGGCGGAGCGGGAGGAGCTCATGGAGGGTCTGCGGCAGACCAGGAGCCTGCTAAACAGCGCCTATTCCCAGTTCAATACGTACAGCGACCCCGACCTGGTAGAGGCCTGCGTGTATGAGATCAACGCCCTGCGAAGCCGATACGCCTACTATGTCCGGCAGGTAAAGCGGCTGGACGCTCAGAAGGAGGAGCGGCCATGAGCCATCCGGCCCTCTGGGGCGGGGCGCTGGCGGTCCTGTTGCTGGCCGTCCTCCTCTTTCGCCGGCCGCTGTCCGCCTTGCTGGGGCTGCTGGCCCGCTCGGGGCTGGGGCTCATCTTCCTATGGCTGTTCCAGGGGGTTGGCGGACTGCTGGGGGTACAGCTGGGGGTGAACCTTTTCAACGGGCTGGTCCTGGGCCTGCTGGGGGCGCCGGGCTTTGCCCTGCTGCTGATGGCCCAGTGGGCCGTCCGGTAACAAATCCCGTCCAGTCTCAAAAAATTTACAAAAAACTCCGGTTTTGCGGGTGGAAATGGCCTCGCCTCTGTGCTATGATATAAAATATGAGAATTTAGCGAACCAGCCGTTTTGGAGGAATATATGGCCAAACGGAACGAGAGAAACAGATACCAGGGCTATCGGGGCAGGGGCAAAAGCCTCTTTCTCAAGGTGGTGATCATCCTGCTGGCGATTTTGCTGCTGGCGGGCGTGATTTTTGTGATCTTTTTTATGGGAGAGTACATGGAGTACACCGAAAACGGCCCCCAGTTCCGCCCTCCCTGGGTTCAGGAGGAGTCGGCGCCCCCGCTGATCCCCTCCGACCCGGTGGTGGTGGATGACCCCATCGTGGTGGATACGGACCCGCCCGCCCCCAGCGAGCCGGCCCCCGTCCGGCTCCCCGCGCCCGACCCCGTCCAGGTGATTGAGCTGACCCCGGAGCAGCTCTCTGGCGGCATGGCGGCTCAGATGGCCGGCGCGGCGGGAGCTAACGCCGTCCTCGTGGAGATGAAAGCCCCCTCCGGCCGTCTGGCCTGGCGGTCGGGCGCGGCCCTCGCCGCCTACATGCGGGTCAACGCCGGGGACGATTCGGTGTCCGGCGCGGTGAGGACTTTGGCGGCGGAGCGCGATCTCTATCTGATCGCCCGCATCCAGTGCTTCCGGGACCATGCCCTGTCCCGCAGCGAGGCGGGGGGCCTTCCCAACGGGTCCGGCGGCGTCTGGACCGATGGCGAGGGGTTCGGCTGGGCCAACCCCGCCAGCGGGACAGCGGCGGACTATCTGGCCGCCCTGTGCCGGGAACTGGCGGATATGGGCTTTGACGAGATCGTGCTGGCCTGCTCCGGCTATCCCGCCGGCGCCGCCGCTCTGCCCGACTGGGGGGACGACCGCACGCTCCCGGTGGCCGCCCTCTACGCGAAAGCGGAGGCCGCGCTGGGCTCCACCGGCGTCCGCCTGTCCGTCCAGACCGACGAGGACACCGTCCGCAGCGGTTCCGGCGGAGGGATCACCACAGCGCTGCTGGCCCGCTATGCCCAGCGGGTGTGGCTGCCCGCCCCCCAGTGGGACGACACCGATTACGCCGCCCTGCTCACCGCCGCCGGGATGCGCGACGCCGGGGCGCGGGTGGTGGTGGCCGGCGACGGCGGATGGAGCACGCCCCGGGCGCAGCGCCGGCAGTAAGAGGGACCCCCCGGCGAGGCCGGGGGGTCTTCATAGACGGGTATAACCCTCCTACAATAAGGATTACGGTGAGGGGCACGGCAGCCAGCCGTATTTTTTATCGTCTCAAAGCCGAAGCTGTTAGAATGGGAGAGAAATGGCCTGATGCGTTTCACCCTGGCTGACGTGTCCGAAACGGAGTCCGTCAGCCGCCTCTCTCATTCGCAGCATTCGATTTGCGCAGGTTGTACCATCGGCGTTACCCGGTGCGTTCGCGTCACCCAGGAGATTGAACAGGTAGCGAGAAAAGAGGCGGGGGCTCTATCCGCAAGATCAAGACCGACAAGGCAGACGCTATGAACATTGCCAAGTATTGTAGGTTTGTCAAACATATTGGACAGCGAAATCGACAGAGGAGCGCCAGGGAAGGGGCCTCATCGGTAAGCCGTTGGAGCGGCGATTGTGGCAAGCTCATCGATGGCGGTGTACCGGTACAGACGGAGTTCCGGGTCGGTGATGCGGGCTCGGGGCACCGCCTTCACATCCGCCTGGACCCGCTCTTCGGGACAGGTCATTGGCTGACAGGGCCTGGACGGATGTGTTTTTCTCTCCTTGAAAAGGCGGGGGACGCTCAAAAATCATTTGACAAACCGGAAACCGCGTGATATAATGCAATTAGTTGTATTACTGAAACCGTTGACGCGGAGATAACGGCGGCGATGCCCCCACAGAGAGCCCCCTATTGCTGAGAGAGGGGCGGGAGACAGGCCGTCAAATGGGCCGCCGAGGGCGCGGTGAAAGGGGGGACCCGAGTAGCCTGCGACGTGCGGGCATACGTCAGTTGCCGGGGATATGCAGGTATCCCGCTAAGCGCACGGCCTCGCCGCCGTGAATCAGGGTGGCACCGCGGATGTACATTCGCCCCTGACAGAGGAACTTCTTCTGTCAGGGGTTTCTTCATCCCCGGCGGAGGGAAAAGGAGGTCTGTCCCATGCGCGTCAAACCCGGCCTGGAGGAGGTTCGGGCCATCGCCGCCCAGGGCGTTTACAAGGTCCTGCCCGTGAGCTGCGAACTGCTCTCCGACATCTGTACCCCCATCCAGGCGCTGAAGATCCTGAAAAATGTGTCCACCCACTGCTATCTGCTGGAGTCGGTGTTCGAGCAGGAGAAGTGGGGCCGGTACACCTTCCTGGGTTTCGACCCCGAGTTAGAGATCACCTGCGCCGGCGGGATGATGAGGGCGGGGAGCGTTGCCTTCCGCACGCGGGACCCGTCGGCCGCCCTGCGGCAGATCCTGGCGGACTACCGCAGCCCCCGGTTCGACGATCTGCCCCCCTTCACCGGCGGGCTGGTGGGGTACTTCTCCTACGATTACCTGGGGTACAGCGAGCCCGCCGTCCGCACCGGAGCCGAGGACACCGAGGCGTTCAAAGACGCGGACCTGATGCTGTTCGACAAGGTCATCGCCTTCGACAACGTCACCCAGAAGATCGTGCTCATCGTCAATATGCCCCTGGACGACCCGGAGACCGGTTACAACAAGGCGGTGCTGGAGCTGAAACAGCTCCGGGACCTGCTCCGCTCCGGCACGCAGAAAGACGAGCCGGCGGGCCGCCTCACCGGGGATGCGACCCCCCTCTTTGACAAGGAGACCTACTGCGCCATGGTGGAGCGGGCCAAGCGCCACATCCGGGAGGGAGACATCTTCCAGATCGTGCTGTCCAACCGGCTGTCCGCCCCCTTTGAAGGCAGCCTGCTGAACACCTACCGCGTCCTGCGCACCGTGAACCCCTCGCCCTATATGTTCTACTTCTCCGGCACCGATGTGGAGGTGGCGGGGGCCTCCCCGGAGACATTGGTGAAACTGGAAAACGGCGTGCTCCACACCTTCCCGCTGGCGGGCACGCGCCCGAGGGGAAAGACCGATGAGGAGGACGCCGCCCTGGAGGCCGAATTGCTGCGGGATGAAAAGGAACTGGCCGAGCACAATATGCTGGTGGATCTGGGCCGCAACGACCTGGGCAAGATCAGCAAATTCGGCACGGTCCAGGTGGAGAAGTTCCACTCCGTCGAGCGCTACTCCCATGTCATGCACATCGGCTCCACGGTGCGGGGGGAGATCTGGCCGGAGTTCGACGCGCTGGACGCCATAGAGGCCGTCCTCCCGGCGGGCACCCTGTCCGGCGCGCCGAAGATCCGGGCCTGCCAGCTGATCGGGGAGTTGGAGAACAACAAGCGGGGCATCTACGGCGGGGCCATCGGCTACATCGACTTCACCGGCAACATGGACACCTGCATCGCCATCCGCATCGCCTATAAAAAGAACGGCAAGGTATTCGTCAGAAGCGGGGCCGGCATCGTCGCCGATTCCGTTCCCGAAAAGGAATATGAAGAATGCCTCAACAAGGCCCGCTCCTCGCTGCAGGCGCTGAAGCTTTCCCAGGAGGTGGAAGAATGATCCTGCTGATCGACAATAATGACAGTTTTTCGTATAACCTGTACCAGTATCTCGGCGAGATCGAACCGGACATCCTGGAGATCCGCAACGATGAAAAGACGATCG
>CAYPEE010000097.1:0-6531 GCA_964409665.1 uncultured Oscillospiraceae bacterium | reverse complement strand
ACTCCGGCGCTTAAAAAAACGCCGGAGCAAGCGATATGCAGCTTGCTCCGACGAGGTGGTGGACCTGTGGGGAGACTATACGAACCATCGAGGCGGTCTCGTCTTTGTCTACCCCGTCCATTAAGTCGAAGGTGATGGTGACGGTATTCTTGTTGCCGGTGTAGTTGAAAGCGATCCTCAGCTGGTCGTCGTATAGGTAGACGGCCTGCACGAAGTGGTCTATCAGCTTGGCCTGGTACTTCTTATCGTCTACATCACCCTCCCGGAAGGAGTCCAGCCAGAACTCTATGTGCTCCTTTGGGACATCCACCAGCGCGGCCCGTTCGATGGCTATGATGGCCTCCAGGTTTCGCTGTTCCGCTTCAAGCTCGACGAGGCGGTCCTTGGTGGAACTCGTGATGATGCCCTGCTCGATAGCGGCCATGACGTTCTTGATGGACTTCTTGACGGCCTCCAGCTCCTCCTCTGCGGCCAGGAGCGCAGAATCCTTCCGGTGGATCTTCAAGAACTGGTCGTAGCCGCCGGCGATCCACTCTATCACGTCGTCCTGCATGATGTTCTCTTTGACGGCCTCGGCGATCTTTCGCTCCAGCCATTCCCTCTGGACCGTTTTCTTGTTGCAGGCCTTTTCCAGCCGCTTCTTCTGGCAGGCGTAGTAGTAGTGCTTATCCCCGGTGCGGCTGGTCCCGGAGATACCCACCATCGGAGATGCACAGTGGCCGCAGAACAGCTTGCCGGTCAGCAGGTAGCCCCCGTTCTCCCGGTGCCGCCCCTGCGGGTTCTTCTTGGTCTTCAATTTTTCCTGCACCGCATAGAACATCTCCCTCCTGATGATGGGCGGCACACCGTCCTCGATGCGCACTCCTCCGAACTCATAGACGCCGATGTACCGCTCGTTGGTGAGCATACGGTGAAAGCTCCCCTTGTTCCAGGGATTCCCCCGGCTGGTCTTCAGCCCCCTGGCGTTTAGGTCGTTGGCTATATCGATGAACGCATCCCCGGCATAAAAGCGCTCGTAGATCTCCCGGACTATCTCTGCCCCCTTCGGCTCGATGGCATAGCGGCCGTCCGGCCCTTTGCAGTAGCCGAGGGGCAGGCCACCGTTGTTTACCATGCACTTCCGGGCGTTGTCCATCATGCCCCGCATGATGTCCTCGGCCATATTTTCTGAGTAAAACTGATTGACGTTCATCATGTTCCGCAGGGCAAAGCGCCCGGCGGCGGTGTCGTCAAAATCCTCCTCCACATAGAGACAGCGGATGCCCTGGTCGCAGAGGCGGGCGTCGTTCACCATGGCCTCCAGCATATTCCGTCCCATGCGGTTGGACTTCCAGGCTATGACGTACTTAAACAGACGCTTGTCGGCGTCCCGCATCATCCGCTGGAAGTTGGGCCGGCGGTCTGTCTTTCCGCTGACGGCCCGGTCGGCGTATATCTCAAAAACCCGCAGATTGTTCTTGGCGGCGAAGGCCTGGCACTTCTCTACCTGCTGCTCGATGCTGGCGTCCCTCTGGTTGTGGGAGCTGTACCGGGCATAGATAACGGCGATGCCGGAATAGCCGTCCGCCATTTCCGCGAGTTTTCTGCGCCGCGCCACTCCGACACCTCCTTTCCTCGATATAGCTTCAGATACCCAGCAGCTGCCGCTTCTTGGCGTCGAACTCCTCTTGGGTGATGATGCCCTCGTTCAGCAGACCCTTCAAGCCCCGGATCTCCTCGACCACGGACACCACCTTGCCGCCCTCCGGCGCGGCCGGCGCCTGGGTACGGGCTTCATATCCGGTGACATACTCCCGGAGCTGTCGGGCCGTCTCCAGGTTGGCCTTAGTGAAGAAAAAGGACTTCTCCGCTCCCAGCGCCGCGCTGATACCGAATCCGATGTTGAGGCCGGTAGTTGCAGCCTGGGCGGTCTTGAATACGATCTGGCCCTGACTGAGCCCTTTAGGCTCCTTTAGGGAGAAAGACTGGATTTTGGAAATAGGTATAGACTCCTCTTCCCGGCAGGTCACTATGATCAGATTCCCACCATCGGCTCGGAGGGTAAAACCGTTCATACAGGGCAGAGTGATTTGTGCGCTCATTTTCCGCAACCTCCATTGTCAAGATGTGTCGAAAGTGATTTTATATCTTTTTCTGTAAAAGTAGGTGCAATCTGCTATAATGGTGGTACGCTGTCGGCAGCTACCTATACGGAAGGGAGCTGTGAGCTATGGATGATCAGACCGACCGAGTGCCTACCCCCCAAGAAATCATATTCGCCGCCGAACTCTTTGCTCAGCTTCAGGCGGCAGAGCAGGATGTCCTCATTTGTCAGATAGAATCCCTTTTATCTGGGCAATGATGAGGGCTTGCTGTTCCGCTGTCAACTGGCCGAACAACTCGGCAAAATCTTTCGTGCGCCCGTCTTCCGTCAGGGAGGCGGGCGTTTTCCTTTCGATGGGAACATCGTAGCCCATCAGCCAGGCCTCGGACACATTCAGTGCAAGACCCAGGACCGTCAGCTTCTTCTGCCCTGGCTCCGTCTTGCCGGAGACATACTGGCTGATGGTACTCTTGCCCAAGTGGACACCGTACATTTTGCAGTACGGCTGGGCCATCGTCACTATGTCGGCCTGCTTCAAATGCCGCTCGTCAATGAGCTGCTTCAGCCTGTCGCTTGTCGTGTAAGGCTTCATAGGCACACCTCCCAATGGGATACCCTTATTATATACGCTCTTGAAGAAAAGTTCAACAGAAAAATACAAAAAGTTTAAAAAATCTGAACTTACCTATTGCAATTCGCTTTTGGCTGTGGTATCTTATCGATAGGTTCATTGACTATGAACTAAACCAACACTACGAAAGGGGGTACCATGAATGAAGTATGATTTCAGTAAGCTCCGTGGGAAAATCAAAGAAGTCTTCGGCAAAAACTCCGCATTCGCCCGCGCTATGGGTCTGTCCGAGCGCACTATGTCACTGAAACTAAACGGAAGAGTTGGGTGGAAACAGAAAGAAATTGAGGACGCTTGCCAGTTTCTTGGCATTCCTCGCCCCGAGATCGTAGACTATTTTTTTACCCTGAAAGTTCATAGTCTATGAACTATCAAAAGAATGAAAGGGGGCGACACCATGCCGGCGCCGCGGCAACCGCAGGTACATATCGACACCTCAACGATTCCCGATCACGTCCGCTACGAACTGCTGTCTATCATCTACGATGCGACAGTCGCTTACTTCCAGCAGCCCGGCGTCCCGGAGAAGTTTGAACGCTGGAAGGCGACAAAGGAGGCGGCGAGGGCCGCCAAGTAGGGTGCTGGAGCCAACAGCTGACCCCCAGCGCACATCAATCCAGAAAGGAGGAAAGCCTGTGTATTTCAAAGAATGCCCCAAATGCGGAGCGCACCTGGACCCCGGCGAACGGTGCGACTGCCAAGACAAAAAGGAAGACGCCCCCGATGCCCCGGGGACGCCCTCCAGCGGTGATGTGGTATTGCTACCGCCCCCCAGTGTAGCAAACTGGAGGCCAAATGTCAATGACTGCCTGAACCTCCGGGAGATCCTGCGCCAGACCGGGGCCATGGGCAAAGAGGTCGCCCTGGTGGTCCGGGACACGTTCCCGAGCTTCAACCGCCAACTGCTGGCCCAGTGCCAGGCTCCAGAGAAATACGGCATCATCATCCACCCGGACGGGCTGGCTACCATCTGCGCCGCCTACGGTATCGCACCGGTTACCGAGGATGCCCCCTCGGTAGAGGTTATAACCGCCCCAGAGCCGCACAGAAAGCCCCACCGTAAACTCGCCCGTAAACTTACATTCCGCATGAGAGACGAGGACTACGCGCTCCTGGAGCGCCGTGTGCGGGAGGCCGGATACCAGTCAAGCCAAGCCTGGCTGTATGACGTGGTGATGAAAGCCTTGCGAGGGGAGGCGGTCAAGTGAACCCCTACGACATCCCCGACCATCCTGTGATACAGAACATGGAGCGCACCGGCTACCCGGACGGTAAAGAGCCGGCATATCCCCATTGCCCCGTCTGCGGCGAGGAATGCGAGACCGTCTACATAGACCGCACCGGGGACTGTGTCGGCTGCGACATTTGCATGAACACCAAAGACGCGTGGGAAGCGCCCGAGTGCTTCCCGGAACAGGAGGACTAAATGCCTGACTTCTACTTCACCTATGGCAGCGATGGTCAACCCTTCGTGGGTGGCTGGACGGAGATTGAGGCGCCGGACATCCACACCGCTTGCGCCCTGTTCCGGACCTACCACCCGGACAAGACCGAGGGCCTGCTGAACTGCAGTAGCTACTACACCGAGGCCGAGTTCCAGCGGTCCAGAATGAGCGGCCCGGACGGGAACTTTGGCCGGCACTGCCACGAGAGAATCACCGTGACGAGAGTTATCAACGACTGAAAGGAGCTATCGATATGATCCGCAACCCCAACAACATCCGCGAGGGCGAGAAGAAGATCCGAATGCTCATTGCCGGCTATCCCGGCATCGGCAAGTCCACCTTGGCCCTGTCGGCCCCCAATCCCCTGCACATCGATGTGGACTTCGGCATCGACCGCATCGAGCCCCGGTACCGCAAGCCCTACATCCAGCCCCAGAGCTACGACGAGATCCTGGAGGACCTGACCCCGGAGAACGTCCGGGACTTCGACACGCTGGTCTTCGACACCGGCGGCAAGCTGATCTCCCTCATGTCCCTCTGGGCCATCCGCAAGGACCCCAAGAACGGCAAGCGCGACGGCTCCCTCTCCCTCCCTGGCTACGGTGTCGTGGGCCGGGAGTTCGTCAGGCTCATGGACTACTGCTTCTATGAACTCCGCAAGAACATTGTCGTGGCCTTCCATACCACGGAGGAGAAGGACGGCGATAACACCAGGCTCCGCATCAAGGTCGAGGGCCAGACCAAGAACAACGTCTGGGAGCCCATGGACCTGGGCGGCTTCATGGAGGTCTTCGGCAATGACCGCACCATCGGCTTCAGCAACTGTGAGCGGTACTTCGCCAAAGGCACCCGGGGCATCTTCGGCGTCAGGAAGATCCCGACGCTGACCGCCACCAGCCCCAACGATTTCCTGACCAAGCTGTTCGCCGAGTATAACGCCCGGGCCGCCGCCGAGGTGGAACAGGCCGCCGCTCTGCAGGCGGACTATGAGGCGGCTATGGCCGAGGGCCGCGCCATCGTGGATACCGTCACCGACGCCAACAGTGCCAATGCCGCTATGCCGAAAATCAAGGCCATCGCCCACGCTCTGACCTCGGAGAAGGAGGTCGGCGTCCTGTTCAACAACAAGGTCAAGGCTTGCGGCCTGATGTTCAACCAGGTTTTGAAAAAGTATACCCCGATCCCTCCGGCTGAGGGGGCGAAGTAAATGCCCCGCTATCTCATGACCCACTCCCTGCTGTCCTCCTGGCTCTACGCAATGCGGGAGAATCCCTACGAGGACGCAACCAGCGACAAGGACCCTATGGGGGAGTTCATGCTGACCTTGCGAAAAGAGCCGACGCCCACCACCGAGGCCATGCAGAAGGGCATCGCCTTTGAGGACCTGGTGACGGCAATCGTCAACGGGACGCACGACACCCAGCACCGCTGGTACACCGCTGCGGCCAAGGTCGCCGGCATCGTCCAGGGCGGGATCCTCCAGTACAAGGCCCGGAAAGAGATCTCCGTCGGAGGTCTGACGCTGGTCCTCTATGGCCGGCTGGACGCTCTAAAAGCCGGAGGCATCTACGATATCAAGTTCTCCACCGGCTACGACCGCGGCAAGTATTTCGATAGCACCCAGCATCCGGTTTACATGGAGTTGGTACCGGAGGCTCAGCACTTCACATACCTCGTCAGCAACGGTACCGAGGTCTGGACAGAGCAGTACCGCCGGGAGGAGACCCCCAGCATCTATCCCATTATCACCGATTTCCTGGACTGGCTGACGGCCCAAGGCCTGCTCGGCCTGTACCAGGAGAAATGGCTGGCGCTATGAGGGGCAAACTGCGGGACCTGACCTTTGGCCCCCGCGGAGAGCAGCATATCACCGTCACCGTCACCAAGGACTTCCGGGAGAACTTCGACCGTCTCAAAGACGCCGACGTCAACGTGGAGATCAAGATGTGGCGGGAGCCCCGGAGCAAGGACGCCAATGCTTATTTCCACGTTCTCGTCAACAAGATCGCCGAAGCCCAGAGCCTCGGTGACGACGAGGTAAAGCGGAACCTTGTGGTGGAATACGGCGCCCTTGCCCGGGACGAGGACGGAAACGTCCTAGGTGCTATGCTCCCCGCTGGCGCCGCTATCGACGAGTTCTACCCCTACACCCGCTGGTACAAATCCATAACGCTGGAGGGCCGGGAGTACAACTGCTACCTGTTCTACAAGAGGACCCACACCCTGGACAGCAAGGAAATGTCCCGGCTCATTGACGGGACCGTCTACGTTGCGAGGAACCTGGGGATTGACACAGACACACCCGAGCAGATCGCTCGGTACAAGGAGGAATGGAGGCCGTGATGAAAGTCTACTGCGACTACTGCGGCCGG